>CANDJC010000013.1 GCA_947384955.1 uncultured Eubacterium sp.
TTCCGGGCTTTTTGAGCCATTTTGATAAAATTTAACGCTTGCTGAACTGCGGAGCACGCCGTGCTGCCTTAAGACCATATTTCTTTCTTTCCTTCATACGAGGGTCACGGGTCAGGTATCCCGCACTTTTCAATACCGGACGGTAATCTGAGTCTGCCTCTAACAAAGCTCTTGAGATTCCGTGACGGATTGCTCCGGCCTGGCCTGTAAAGCCGCCGCCTTTTACGTTTACTAATACGTCAAATTTATCTACAGTCCCTGTTGCTTCTAACGGCTGGCGAACGATTACTTTTAATGTCTCTAAGCCTAAATAATCATCAATATCTCTTTTATTGATTGTGATTTTGCCTGTTCCTGGAAACAGATACACTCTGGCAACAGAACTTTTCCTTCTTCCTGTTCCATAAAATCTTGCACTAGCCACTGTAACTTACCTCCTATTTCCGATTAAAATGTGAGAGCTTCCGGTTTCTGAGCTATATGTTTATGATCCGGGCCGACATATACGAATAATTTTCTATACATCTGCCTTCCTAAAGGTCCTTTCGGAAGCATGCCCTTTACTGCATGCTCTACAACTCTCTCCGGATGCCTTTTCAGCATGTCCTTTAATGTGGTTTCTTTTAACCCGCCGACATAACCGGAATGTCTGTAATAAATCTTCTGATCCAGTTTCCTGCCTGTTACTTTGACTTTTTCAGCGTTGACTACAATTACATAATCACCTGTATCCATATGCGGTGTAAAAATAGGTTTATGCTTGCCTCTTAATACTCTAGCAATTTCTGTTGATAAACGTCCTAACGTCTTGCCTGATGCGTCTACAACATACCATTTTCTGTCTATGGTAGCTGGACTTGCCATAAATGTATCATTCATTGGTCTGCCTCCTTGAAAATTTATAAAAACTTCAAAGACTCAGCCATGTCCGGAAGCCTCGTCTTTTTCCATTTTCGATTATTATATAGTTAAAATGCGGGATATGTAGAATATCCGCATTTTTTTACTATGTCAGACTTTAATATTATAGTACCCTTAGCCGTGTGTGTCAAGAATTTTTTCAAATTTTCCCACAAAATTGTTGCAAGACTGACAGGGCGCGGGGGAGTGGGTTCCGGACGCTGGAAGAGGGGAACTGCCCGGTCTTTCTGTGGCGGCTCCAGAATGTTAAGAAGCCCTAAGTATTCTGCATTCAGGCTGTGGCTCCGGACGGTCGCGGCACCTATTCGCCCTGGCCTGCAGCCAGCAGCTACCGGTGCCGCTTCGGCTTCGCCGCCTGGTTATCGGGCAGAATACTAAGGGCTTCTAAACATTCTTCCAATGCCACAGAAAGACCGGGCAGTTCCCCTCTCCCAGCTGGTTTTTGGAAAAATTTACGTGGATTGCTTTCATGTTTTGTTGATATTTTCCAGTTTCCATTGATTATCAGTCTGACTAAAATTTTCACATTGCGTATACAGATTTTTATTGATATTCTCCAGTCACCGTTTCGTATCATCTGCCTGAAATTCCGTTCCTATTTTCCAGTTTCTATTTACTATTATCTGCCTGAAAATTTTACAAACACTTACAAAATTTTATTCCTGTTCCACTCTTCGTTTACCGTCATCATCTCTCTGAATTCTTTGCAAACACTTACAAAATTTCATTCCTGATTCCACTCTCCGTTTACCGTCATCATTCCCTAAATTCTTCGCAAATACTTACAAAGTCTCATTCCAATTTCCACTCTCCATTTACCGCCTTCTTCTCCCTAAATTCTTCCCATAACGTCAGCAAATTTTCACGTAAATCCTATGAAAACCAGCCGGGTGGCGGGGAGATGCTCTGGCTTCCTGCGACATTGGAAGAATGTTTAGAATCCCTTAGCATTCTGCCCAATAACCAGGCGGCGAAGCCGAAGCGGCACCGGTAGCTGCTGGCTGCAGGCCAGGGCGAATAGGTGCCGCGACCGTCCGGTACCACTGCCTGAATGCAGAATGCTTAGGGCTTCTTAACATTCTGGAGCCGGAACAGGAAGCCAGAGCATCTCCCCGCCACCCGGCGTCCCCGAAGCCAAAATGAAACACCCCGCCCCAGCAGCGCAGCAGACTCATATACACTAAAATCCCGCCGCTCCTCTGCGATTCATTCCCCCGCATCCCCCGTCATACAGCCGCAAATCCCCTCCTCATACGCAATCCCAGTCATCGTAAGCCCGCACGCCGGTGCTGTCGGCCCTGCTGCCGCACGGTCTGCCGCATTCAAAATCTCCTCCATTTCCCGCGGCCCGCGTTCCCCCGTTCCTGCCTGAAGAAGGGTTCCCGCAATAATCCGAACCATATGATACAAAAATCCGCTGCCTGTCACGCGGATAGTAATCAAATCTTCCTGTTTTTCCACTGTCAGTTCATAAATAGTACGCACTGTAGTTTCCGCCTGCGTATGTACCGAGCAGAAACTTTTAAAATCATGTTCTCCAATTAGATACTGCGCCGCTTCCCGCATTTTTGAGACATCGATTTTTCGGTAAAAAAAGTACGTATCAAAACGCTTTAACGGCATCGGAAAAGTACGGTTAAGAATTTTATATTCATATGTTTTGCGGCTTTCACAGCGTCTCGGATGAAAATCGAGCGGTACTTCACAGGAATGCTGCACCACGATGTCCTCTGGCAGACGCTGGTTTAGCGCATAGCATATTTTATCCGGCGGAATTCTTGTGTTTGTGTCAAAAACGGCCACATTGCCAAGAGAGTGCACCCCGGCGTCTGTCCGGCTTGCTCCGGTTACCGCAGTAACTTCTCCGGTCAGCTCCGTCAGTGCCTGATTTAATACACCCTCAATGGTAACCCCGTTTGGCTGCACCTGCCAGCCATGATAATTCGTACCGTCATATGCAACAATAATTTTTATTCTTTTCATAACAAAACTCCCGGGTCATAACCTTTTCTCTGCTGCCTGGTGTTTTCAGAGCCTTCGCAGCACAATTACACCAGCCAGATACAAAACGAGAATCAGATATGCGATATAATCACGCTTTGCATACCGCAGCGGTTTCATTTTCGTCCTTCCTGCACCGCCCCGGTAGCAGCGTGCTTCCATTGCCATAGCCAGGTCATTTGCCCGCCGAAATGCCGAGATAAACAGCGGGACTAACAGCGGCACCATTGCTTTTGCTCTCTGTATCAGGTTTCCGTTTTCAAAATCAGCGCCCCGGGCCATCTGTGCACGCATTATTTTATCTGTTTCTTCTATTAAAATAGGGATAAAGCGCAGCGCAATCGCCATCATCATTGCAATCTCATGCACGGGAACACGGACCGCCTGCAGAGGCCGCAAAGCCTTTTCCAGACCGTCTGTCAGTTCATTCGGCGTTGTCGTCAGCGTCATAAGAGATGTGCCGAGAATCAGATAGATAAGACGCAGAACCATCTTTACAGCAGTTTCGATTCCCTCTTCGGTAATGCGCAGCCATTTCCACTCCCAGACCACATTCGGGCTGCTCGTCAGAAACAGGTTAAAAAATGCAGTAATCACCATTAAAACCAGAATCGCACGAAGGCCTCTGACCATATATCCGAAAGGCACCCCTGATATCCGGATGGCAGCTGCAAGAAACACGGTAATCAGTAAAAACCCGGCAATTCCCCGAAAAGAAAAAACAGAAATCAAAAACAGCATGGTACCAAATAATTTCACGCGCGGGTCTAATCTGTGTACTATTGATTCAGCCGGATAATACTGGCCTATCGTAATATCTCTAATCATAATATCTATCATCCCATTCTATGCTGTTTTTTATAGCATACATTTTAAAATCTCTCTTTTCGCATCCTCTATCACAGCCGCGTCCGTACTGACATCAAATCCGGCTTCCCTCATTTCATGCATCAGATATGTCACCTGCGGTGCCGCCAGCCCTATCTGTTCCAGTTCTTTATAATTCTGAAATACACGGACCGGTGTATCGTCAAATACAATGCTTCCCTGGTTCATCACAATAATGCGCTTTACATAACGCGCCACATCCTCCATGCTGTGTGAAACAAGAATCACGGTCATGCCGTTTTCTTCCTGCATGTCAGCAATCAGCTCAAATATCTCATCCCGGCCCTTCGGGTCCAGCCCGGCGGTCGGTTCATCCAGTATGAGCACCTCCGGCTTCATTGCAAGCACTCCTGCAATTGCCACACGGCGTTTCTGTCCGCCGGATAAATCAAACGGAGACTGGTAATACAGTTCTTCCGGCATTCCGACGCTTTTTAACGCTTCAAAAGCGCGAAGCCCGGCCTCGTTTTTGGAAAGTCCCTGGTTTACAGGCCCGAAGCAGACATCATCAAATATCGTCGCTTCAAACAGCTGATGCTCCGGGTACTGAAACACAAGCCCTACCTTGCTGCGAAGCTCTTTCAGATTATATCCGGCATCATAAATATCTTCCCCGTTATAATAAATACCGCCGTCTGAAGCCTTGATTAATCCGTTCAGATGCTGTATCAGCGTAGATTTTCCAGAACCTGTATGTCCGATAATGCCGATAAACTCGCCGTCCTGGATTTTTAAATTAATATTTTTTAACGCCTGGACTTCGTATGCGGTTCCTGTACTGTAAGTATAATTTAACTTATTTACGATAATTGACATGTATCTCCCACTGCCTCATTCTAATCGTAACCGTTCAAATATCTGAACGGTTACATTTCATCAGCTCTCTTAACAGCTCTTCCCTGGTCAGAATCCCTTCCGGCAGATTCAGGCCGCTTTTACGCAGCTCATGTGCCAGCATCGTAATCTGCGGCACATCCAGCCTGTGTGTCTTTAGCTCCTCCACTTTCGAAAATATCTGCCTCGGCGTTCCCTGCATTACGATTTTTCCTTTATCCATTACAAATACACGGTCTGCATGAATCACTTCCTCCATGTAATGCGTAATCAGAATAATCGTAACTCCTTTTATCCGGTTCAGTTCATGCACCGTTTTCAGTACATCGTTTCGTCCCAAAGGGTCTAACATTGCCGTGGGCTCATCCAGCACGATGCATTTCGGCTGCATCGCCACAACGCCCGCAATCGCCACGCGCTGCTTCTGTCCGCCGGACAGCCTGTTCGGCGAGTGCTTCCGGTATTTCAGCATTCCGACGGATTTTAAGCTCTCGTTAACCCGTTCCCAGATTTCATCTGTCGGTACGCCGATATTTTCCGGGCCAAAGCCTGCGTCTTCTTCCACGACGCTTGCTACAATCTGATTATCAGGATTTTGAAATACCATGCCCGCACTCTGGCGGATATCCCAGACAAGCTCCCGGTCGCTTACGTCTTTGCCGTCCACCCAGAGCGCCCCTTCCGCAGGAGTTAAAATGGCATTCAGATGCTTTGCCAGCGTTGATTTCCCGGAACCGTTATGGCCCAGAATCGCAATAAACTCACCCGCTCGGATATCCAGGTCTACCTGGTCAAGCGCTGTCTGAATCGATTCCACATTGCCCTCTTCATCACGCCGGATGTATTCATGCACTAATTTCACTGCTTTGATGATATCCATGATACCTAATCCTCCCAGCTGAGCCGGTGCAGCTCTCCCTGCAGCTTCATACCCGCAAACCCGTTCTGGCGCAGCGCTTCGTAGAGCACAATGGCTGCCGCATTGGACAGATTCAGCGAACGGGTATCCCCAAGCATCGGAATGCGGATGCACGTATCCGGATGCTTTTTTAAAATCTCTTCCGGGATTCCGCCGCTCTCTTTTCCAAACATCAGGTAACAGTCCGGCTCATAGGCAGCTTCACTGTAAAGCTGTCTTGCTTTCGTCGTTGCGTAATAGATTTTTGCACCGGGATTTTTATTTAAAAAATCTTCATAATCGATATAGGTCGTTACATCCAGCTCCTGCCAGTAATCCATGCCGGCCCGTTTTAATGCCTTTTCATTCAGCAGAAACCCAAGCGGTTCGATTAAATGCAGCCTCGTGCCCGTCGCCACGCAGGTGCGGCCGATATTTCCCGTATTCTGAGGGATTTCCGGCTGATGCAGTACGATATTCAGGCCCGCCATGCTTATACTCCTCCGGAAAGCTTCAGCTTTGCAATGAATCTTCTCACGCGTTCCAGCGCGATTTTCAGGTTATCCAGCGAATAAGCATATGAGATTCTGATAAATCCTTCTCCGCTCTGCCCAAACGCCGTCCCTGGCACAACCGCTACTTTTTCTTCGTACAGCAGTTTTTCCGCGAATTCTTCCGACGTCATTCCAAACTCTTTAATGCACGGAAATACATAAAATGCTCCAAAAGGCTCAAAGCATTTCAGTCCCATTTCTTCAAACGCATGCATCAGATACCGCCGTCTGCCATTGTATTCTTCCCGCATGGCGCTGACATCCCCGTCACCGTTTAACAGAGCGTCTACCGCGGCATACTGGCTGTTCGTAGGCGCGCACATAATCGCATACTGGTGGATTTTTAACATCTGCTCCAAAATCACTTTCGGCCCGCAGGCATAGCCCAGCCTCCACCCTGTCATAGCATGTGATTTCGAAAACCCGTTAATCACAATCGTCCTTTCTCGCATGCCCGGCAGAGACGCAATGGAGACATGTGATTTGCCTTCCAGGTACGTAAGCTCTGCATAAATTTCATCGCTTAACACAAATAAATCATGCTCAGCCACTGCCTGTGCGACCGCTTCTAAATCCTCCTGCTCCATCACCGCTCCGGTAGGATTATTCGGAAACGGCAGAACCAGCAGCTTTGTTTTCGGCGTCACCGCGGCTTCTATCTGTTCTCTGGTCAGTCTGAAATTATTTTCCTCTTTCAGCTCGATAATAACCGGAGTTCCGTTTGCAAGGCGGCAGCAGGGCTCGTAGGAAACATAGCTCGGCTGCGGTATCAGCACTTCGTCTCCCGGGTCTAACATTGCACGCATGGCAATATCAATCGCTTCGCTCCCGCCTACCGTTACGAGCGTTTCTGTCTGATAATCATACTCCAGGCCGAACCGCCGTTTTAAATATTTCGTAATTTCGATTTTTAATTCCTTAAGCCCCGCATTCGAAGTATAAAATGTCCTGCCTTTTTCCAGAGAATAAATCCCCTCGTCGCGGATATGCCACGGCGTGTCAAAATCAGGCTCACCCACACCTAAGGAAACAGCATCTTTCATTTCACTGACAATATCAAAAAACTTCCGGATACCGGAAGGCGGAATATTTACAATTTCCTGTGCTAATGGATTTCTCATGGTGTGATTGACATCCTTTCATCTTTCGGTGCATCTGCAATAATGGTTCCATGGTCCTTATACTTCTTCAGAATAAAATTAGTCTTCGTACTCAGCACCGAATCGAGTGTCGACAGCTTATCCGTCACAAACTGAGACACCTGGCGCAGCGTTTTGCCTTCCAGAGTCACCAGAAGGTCAAATCCCCCGGAAATCAGAAATACCGCGTTTACTTCCGGATAATTATAAATGCGTTCAGCCACTTTATCAAATCCCATGTCCCGCTGCGGCGTCACCCGCACCTCAATCATCGCCGTAACCTTTTCCACACCCGTCTTATCCCAGTCAATCAGCGTGTGATAGCCGCAGATAATATGCTCTTCTTCCATATTTTTCAGCTCCTGCGCTACGACCACTTCGTCTACGCCCATAATCACCGCCAGCTCTTTCAGACTGATCCGGCTGTTTTTTTCTATATATGTTAAAATCTTTTCACGCATAATTCCTCTCCCTTTCAAAACAGTCCTTTTATACAACCTTATACAGCTCATCCGCCTTTGGAGGCTCTAAAAACCTTTTCTCTCCGGCCGCATACAATACTCTGTCATTTCCCTTTACAGCCTTTCCTGCCACGACCGCGTGAATTCCAGCTTTTTCCAGCTCACGCACAATCGTATTCCCGTCGGCCGCCGCCATAAGCATACAGCCGCTCGAAATCAGTTCATACGGATTAATATCAAAAAACTCACAAATCTCAACCGTTTCCTGACGGAGCGGGATTTTCTTTAAATCAATTTCCAGGCCGACACCCGATGCCTCGGCCATTTCCCATAAAGCGCCGAATATGCCGCCCTCTGTCACATCATGCATGGCAGCCACACCGTTACGCACCGCAATCTCAGCTTCCGGGAGTACGGAAAGCATCTGGTCAAACGCTTTTGCCTGGTCTATAAATGACTGCGTAAAACGCGTCCGCAGCTGCTCTTCTTTTTCTTTTGCAAGAATCGCAGTTCCTTCGATGCCTGCCCATTTCGTAATAATCATGTCCATCCCGGGACGGGCGCCTGCTGTGGATACCAGCCTTCCTTTTTTCGCTTTCCCAACGCCTGTTACCGAAATCAGCGGCTGATTTACCGCTTTTGTCACCTCGGTATGTCCGCCCATAATCTGTACGCTGACCTTTGCACAGGCAGCTTCCGCCTGGCTTATCATATTCCGCATTTTCTGCTCGCTGACGCGCTCCGGCAGCAGAACCGTCAGCATGACGCCAATCGGTTCTGCTCCTGCGCTTGCAAGGTCATTTACTGTAATCTGAACTGCCAGCTCGCCGATATCCTGCACCGTGCCTGTAATCGGGTCCGTAGACATCACAAGCATTTCATCCTCCGCCACGGCAACCGCGGCACAGTCCTCGCCCACAGACGCTCCTAAGAGCACTTCCTCCCTGCGGTTATGAATCTGGCTTAACACTGACCGTTTTAAAACCGTTTCCGGTATTTTACCTATTTTCATATCTTTCCAGTCCTTTGATTCTTCCCGTTTACAGTAAATCCGGGGTTTTCCTGCTCAGACACTGTCTGCTTCTTTCATTACTGTTCCTTAGAATCATTATCTGCTGTATCTTTGCTTTTTACAGAAGCGTCTGTTTCCTTTGCGTCTGTCTGCTTATCCCCGGAATCTGCCTTTGCTGCATCATCCTTTTTCGTCTCTGCTTTCGAAGCTTCTGCTTTCTTTTCTTCTTTTTTCTTCGGCTCTTCTTTCTTTTGTTCTTCTTTTTTCGGCTCTTCCTTCTTCGGCTCTTCTTCCTTTTTATCGTCCTCTTTCGGCTGTTCCTGCGTATTGTCATCCGGATTTCCTTCCGGGTTTTCATCCGGGTTTTCCGTATCGGAAGGCTCTTCCGGTTCCGGCTGTACCGGACGTGCCGCTATGGCTGCCGCAGTCTGAGCCGCTGAATAAATAGCCCCTTCATTCTGAGAAGCGATTGCATTCTGAATATAAGCCCTTGCTTCAGCGCTTGCCGTATTCGTGCCTACAATGATAATCTTTGGCGACGCACGGTAATTGCTGCTGTTAAATTCCTCACGGCTTTTTTCCACGCCGTTTTCTTTCACAATTTTCCACAGCTTTGCGGCCTTGCCTACATGGGCTGACTGCTGTACCGATACATAGCCTACGTTATGGCTTGCAGAGCCCTGAATCTGCGTTGCGGGATGATTTTCGCTGATAATCTCGCTTTCAAAAATAACCTCGCGGCCCGCATCCCTTGTCTCTTCGCCATATACATTAAACGTAATGATTCCGCCGCCTGTAATTCCTTCAATATAAACAGGAGCGTCTGTATTATTTTTGAACTTTAAGTCTTTATATGTTCCGGCAATTGCCGCGTCCATAGACGGATTTACATAATTTACAATCATAGAATGCGGAAAACGTTCTGTAACCGCAAGCTCTGCTTTGATAACCGCATTGTATAATGTGGTCGATACCTGGCAGATGCCGCCGCCGTAAGTCTCTACAACCGTTCCGTTTTCATAGGAGCCTGCCAGCGCGTACCCGTGTTCTGCATCAAACGGGCTGACTGCTTCATATACAGAAAATTCATCCCCGGGATATAACAGTGTCCCGTTAATCCTGCTGCAGCCGTTGGCCACATTCATTGCACGGCCTGAGCTGGAACTGCTGTAATTGGTAGAAAACGTGCCAAGCACATCTTTGACTTTAGACAGTTCTTCTTTCGAGCCGCGCGGCTGTACGACATCAGCGCTCAGTTCGATTTCAGCTTCGCCGGTATCCCAGTCATTTGTAATATACTGCGCAATCGTCTGTGCCGATTTCTCTACGTTCACCTCAATCCCTTCATCTCCGCCGGTAATCGTAAAAGCGCCGTTTTCCCGCTTCAGGCCGCCGTCAACAGCTTCCTGGTCCACTTTCTTTTTATTTTTGGTCAGATACTTTTCAATCTGTGACTCATCCGTACGAAACGTAAGCTCCAGTGTCTTTGGCTCATGCTCCAAATCTTTTTTATCCTTATAGCGTGTAATCAGGCTCCCGCTCTTGCCAATCATCACGGCTTCTTCCACAACGCCCGTATTTTCCCATTCCACGCCGAGCTGTTTTGCTGTCGCCTTCAGGCTCTTATCATTTACTTTTAATGTAAATTTTGTATCCTGTACGCCAGACACATATTCGTTCACAGCCTGCATCGCTTCCTGCTCATTCATGCCGCCGACTGCAACTTCGCCGATATATACGTTCTCCAGGATTTTATCCTCCTGTTTCGCGTCTGCATATGCGAGATTTACCGCAAATCCAGCCGCCAGAATACCAGCTGCAGCAAGCGTCCCGGCTGCAATTTTTTTCACATGTCTGTTAATCTGAAACTTCACTCTCATCCATCCCTTCCTGAATAAATTTCCCCATTATAAATCTAAATAAAGCAGAATATTACGAATATATTTGACAGAAACACATATATTCTGTATATTATACCCAAAGGCGCCCTGTACCGGACGTGCTTTACTGCTTACATCAGCGCCGCTGCCAGAAGAGGCAGCACCATTGCTATCGCCAGAAGAATGCACACAGCTGCGGCGGCTGTCCTTTTCTTTTTAGAATTATAAATCGTGGTTTTTGTTTTTTTAGATTTTGACACTGCATTAGACATAGAAACCTCTTTCCCAGGCCGGTATGTGCCTGTAATATATTATCGTTGATAATTTATGACTTATTTATAGTGATATTGATTAAATATTTCATAATGTAACAGATGCTGCCAGAAATACCAGGCAGGAACCAATGCATTCAGACCAGAAAGGATAAATTATTATGCCATTACTCATACTGCCTTTTATTATCATTCTCCTGTCCGTGTTCTCGCTGTTTCGAAACAATTCCCAGCGTGCTTTGAAAAAACAGCAGGACGCCTTCTGGGAAAAGGAACAGCGTGCAAACCAGACACGCAGACAGGATATCAGCCAGTTAGACTACATCCGTATCCCTATGGATGCCTTTCCGTTCGGACAGTATACGGATGAACAGCTCGCTTCCTTCGAAAACATCCTTAAGAATTTAAGCTCCCGCCAGATTCTGAACCTGACCGGCATTTCCAATACAGACCTGAAGCTTCAGTACGGTGCCGCCAATCTGCCCGTTTTATCGGAATGCGACGCAAACTTTACCACGCTCGCCAAAACAGTCGCATCCTACGGAACCCGCCTGGCACAGCTCGGACACTGGCAGGACGCTGTTCATGTGTTAGAATTCGGCATAGCCTGCAAAACGGATATCAGCAAAAACTATACGCAGCTTGGTTCGCTGTACCGCGAACACGGCCAGTCTGAAAAACTCGAAAAGCTCATCCAGACGGTACGCGATTCAGACCTGCTGCTAAAAGACTCTGTTTTGGCACAGCTTTCCAATGACGCTGATGAAAATCCTGCTTCAGAATCCTGAATCATATTCTCACCGCCCTGCAGTCAGACAGTGTCCGCTGCTTGCAAGGCAGGGCTATGGAATCCTCCCGTACCTGGCAGTTAAGCGGTCAATCTGTCTGGACGCCTCATTTTTGGTCAGCGTTTCCCAGGATACATTTAATGTAACTTTATGATAATCCGCCAGCTCCTTTAAATGATTCTTCTGCCTGTTTGTAGCCGGCGACTGCTTTTTGGCTTTATACATCAGCGGAAACGGCATAAACAGCTCCGGCTGCTGCGCTTCATATTCCGCTTCAAAAATCTCATACAGCTCTCTTACTGCCATTGCGTCATCCAGCGCGCGGTGCCTGTGTTCCCTGTAAATTCCATAACGGTCGCATAACATCTGAAGCGTCTTTTTCACATCCGGCTCCAGCAGCTTTCTTGCGATTTTCAATGTATCGATTCCCGGATGCTCAAATTCCGCATTCCTGTTTTTTGCCGCCTGCTTTAAAAAGCCATAGTCAAATACCACATTATGTCCCAGCAGCACCGATTCTTTGCAAAACTCTATGATTTCGGGAATCACCTCGTCTAACTCTCTTCCCCCGGCTGCCATCTCATTCGTAATCCCGGTAAGCCTGATTACCTCTTCCGGCAGCTCCAGATGCGGATGAATCATTGCCTGATACTCAGCTTCTATTTTTTTATCTTTTACCCGGACAGCCCCTATTTCTAAAATACTGTCACGTCTTGCATTCAGCCCTGTCATCTCTAAATCAATTGCCACATAATTTCTTAAAATCAAATTTTCTTATCCCCTGCCTTACATAAGTCCTGCAAAAAGCATTCGCTGCATTTCGGGCTGCGGGCAATGCATATGCTTCGCCCGAAAGTAATAATCTGCATATTGTATAAAATCCAGTGGTCCTTCGGCAGAACCTTCATTAAATCCTGCTCGATTTTAAAAGGGTCTGATTCTTTTGTAAAGCCCAGACGGTTTGAAATACGTTTTACATGCGTATCCACAACAATGCTCGGTTCATGATAAACATTTCCGCGGATTACATTGGCTGTCTTACGCCCTACGCCTGCAAGGCTGGTCAGCTCTTCTATCGTCGAAGGTACTTCGCCTCCAAATTTTGACACCAGGTCCCTGCAGCAGGAAATAATATTTTTCGCCTTGCTGTGATAAAATCCTATGGAATGAATATCCTGTTCGAGCTCCTGTAAATCAGCATTCGCAAATTTTTCCAGTGTATCGTATTTTTGAAATAAATCCGCGGTCACGATATTGACCCTGGCATCGGTACACTGGGCGCTTAAAATAACTGCAATCAGAAGCTGCCATGCATTGTCATGATTCAGATAACACATTGCGTCTGTTCCGTACATGTTATCAAGCCGTTCTAAAATCCGGGCGGTGCGTTTTGTCATATGTATGCCTCCTTGCTGGGCAGGTATTCTTACTCACACTAGATAATAGAGAGTTTTTTCTCATTTGTCAATGATACTCATAATCAATATAATACGTATGATGCCGTGAAATTTTGTATGTATTGACGAAAGTTTCTTCGTCCGTCTGTTTTTTGGCGGATTTTACAGGAACGCTCCGGGCAGGCAGAAAGACTGCCCGGAGACAAAAAGATTCGATGATAGAAGTTAATGCCTTTTGGAATTCAGCATGTTCTGAAGTTCTGTATAATCACGGGAAGGGTTTTTCATTTTTGCAATCTGTACCAGCTTCAGCCCCAGCGTCTGATACAGGTTCTGGTCTTCCTCATTCAGACAGTTTAAATGCTTGCGGACAGTCTGAATGTCGCCCCGCTCAATAGGCCCCGTCAGCGCCTGTGCACAGTCATGCCGCAGTACATTTTCAATATTCTGCACAACCAGCTCTTTTGTCGCCTGCCTGGCATCTTCCCTGGAAAATCCGCACTCCTCCAAAAGGCGGTACCCGGTATCTAAAGCAGCGATAACCTGATTGCTGAGAATACTTGCGGCCGCATGGTATTTCGGCTTGCATTCTCCCGGAATCCGGCAGACCGTGTTGCCCAGCCCGGTAAACAATTCAGAAACCGTTTTTACAGCATCCTTCTGGCCCTCAATCGTAAAAAAGGAATGTTTTAACTGCTCATAAGACGAAAAGCGGTCGCTGAAAGGCAGCATAGGATGAAACGAACAGCCCGCAGCCCCGGTTTTTTCGATTCCTGTAAAAGCATCCGACGGCAGCGCGCCGCTGCAGTGACAGATAATTTTCTGCGCAATCGAAAGCGGGCGGATTGTTTCCCATGTATCCTGAATCCTGCCGTCCGGTGTAGTCAGAAAGAGCAGGCTGCTGTGCAGGACAAGCTCTTCTATCTTTGAAAAACTCTCAGAATCTGTAAATGCAGCAGCGCTGTCTGCGGCTTCTGCGGATATGTCATAATATCCGGCGATATCTATACCGGACACGGATAAGTATTTTCCTATAGAACAGCCGACTCTGCCGGCTCCGATAAATCCTATTTTCATAAACGCACCTCTTCTGCCTGTGTATATACGTGGCTTCCTCCTGTTCTGCTTCCAAAAACGGTATGCCTGTTATCCGAGAGTCAGCATCGTATCAATGCATCTGCGGGCTTTTTCCATCACATCATCAGCCAGTATAATTTCTTCTCCCCCGGTACCGCATACGCAGCGGTAAACATCCATAAGCGTTGTCAGCTTCATATTGCTGCAGATACAGTCTTTGGATAATGCATAAAACTGCTTGTCCGGACATTCGAACTGCAGATGCTGGACAATACTGTTCTCTGTTCCGATAATAAATTCTTTATCGCGGCTCTGCTTTGCATAATCCATAATGCCTGTCGTGCTTCCGGCATAATCAGCCTGGGCTGTAACCTCTGGCAGACATTCCGGGTGAACCAGCAGCTTTGCATTCGGATAAAGCGCGCGGATTCGTTCTGTCTCTTTTGCAGAGATGCCGGTATGTGCCGGACATCCGCCTTTCATCAGCCGGATATTTTTTTCAGGCACCTTTGCGGCAATCCATGCGCCCAGATTGCAGTCCGGGATAAACAGAATGTCCGGATTGTCCAGATTTTTTATAATCTTTAAAGCCGAAGAAGACGTCACACATACGTCGCAGACCGTCTTTAACTCCGCGGTTGTATTAATATACGCAGCTACCGTATAGCCTGGATATTCTTTTTTTAAAGCCTTAAGCTCATCGGCTGAAATCTGCTCCGCCATCGGACAGCCGGCCATGGAATGGGACAGCAGGACCCGTTTCTGCGGAGAAAGAATTTTTACAGTCTCCGCCATAAAACGTACCCCGCACAGTAAAATTGTTTTCTGGCTGGCTTTTGCGGCTTCCAGACTGAGTCCGTAAGAATCTCCGATATAATCCGCAACCTCCCAGATATCATGGCTCTGATAAGCATGCGCCAGAATGCAGATATCATGTTCTTTTTTCAGCCGGAGGATTTCTTCCTGGAGAGTTTTTGTCGTATACATAATTTGCCCTTTCTTATGTTTGGGTGAATGCCTGCTCTGAAACTGAAATGATTATATATAAACAAATTTATTCTGTCAATATGAACAGGGGGAATGAAAGTGATTTTACGGTTTCACTTCCGCATCCCACACATACCCCAGCCCGCGAATATTCTTAATATACACTGGTTTCGCCGGCTGCTCCTCGATTTTTTCACGCAGCCTTCGGATATTGACCGCAAGCGTGTTCTCATCCAGAAAGTCGCCGTCCGCATCAAACACCCGCTCGAGTATCTGCCTTTTTGACAGCACCTGTTTCGGATGCTGCATAAACATGCTGAGCAGCTTCCATTCATTTTTGCTGAGAGACACCCCGGCATCTTTTACTTTCAGCTTCATTTCCTTCAGGTTCAGGCTGATTTCACCGGAAGTAAGGATTTCCGAATCCGCGTCTTTTGCACAGCGTTTAAAATAAGCCTCAATTTTCAGCAGCAGCACCGAAAGGCTGAATGGTTTTGTAATATAATCATCCGCGCCCGCTTCATACCCAAGCACCTGCTCCATTTCCTGGCTGAGCGCCGTCAGGCAGATGATATAGACATCCCTCAGTTTTTTATACCACATGATAAAATCCAGTCCGCTGCCATCCGGCAGGTTAATGTCACAGATTATGATTTCCGGCCCAAAAGAAAGCGCCCGGGTTCTCGCCTCCTGTATCGTATGGCAGGCACAGACCGCATGGCCCGCTTTCTGCAGTGAAAAGAAAATCCCCCTGTTTACACTGTCTTCATCCTCCAGAATCAGTATTTTTCCCATTCGCTCTCATCTCCGTCATTAGGAAGATGCGCTTTCTGCATCGGTCAGCGCATCTGATACAGTCCGGCATAAATTCCGCCTTTTTCCATCAGTTCTTCATGTGTTCCCTGTTCTTCAATCCCCCGCTCCGTCAGTACCAGTATTTTTTCAGCGTTGCGAATCGTTGTCAGTCTGTGCGCAATCACAAAAGTGGTCCTGTTTTTCGCGAGTTTTTCCAGCGATTCCTGTACTACCTTTTCACTCTCATTATCCAGCGCCGAAGTGGCTTCGTCGAATATCAGAACCGGCGGATTTTTCAAAAATACCCTGGCAATCGAAAGCCGCTGTTTCTGCCCGCCGGACAGTTTGATTCCGCGCTGCCCGATATCCGTATCGTAACCGCCTGGCAGGTCCATAATAAATTCATGGGCATTGGCATTTTTTGCGGCTTCTATCACATCTTTCATGCCCGCGCCCGGCCTTCCGTAAGCGATATTATCATACACGGTTCCGGCAAACAGATAAACATCCTGCTGCACAATGCCAATCCTGTCCCTGAGACTTTTCAGCCGCAGCTTTCGGATATCTTTCCCATCTATCGTAATCCGCCCGCCGGACACTTCGTAAAAACGCGGAATCAGACTGCACAGCGTACTCTTGCCAATGCCGGACGGCCCCACCAGAGCCACATATTCCCCTGCCGGCACATTCAGATTAATATGCTGAAGAACCGCATCATGTTCCGGCGAATACTGAAACGATACATCCTCAAAGCAAATATCCCCGCGTACCTGCTTCAGCTCCTCCGCATCCGGCGCATCCTCAATATCCGGCGCGATATCCAGCATCTGAATAAATCTCTCATAACCGGAATAGCCGTTCTGAAACTGCTCGGTAAAATCTATCAGCGTTTTGACCGGGTCCGTAAACACATTAATATAAAGCAGAAATGTTACAAGGTCGGTAACGCTCACAACCGACCTCGTCACCAGAAACCCTCCCAGAATAATCACCACTGCCTGAATCATCGTCGTAAACGCCGTCAGTCCCGAATGATACTGTCCCATATGAAAATAACTGTTTTTCTTTGCCGCCAGAAAACCGTCATTGCCTGTTTTAAACTTCTCATTCTCCACATCTTCGTTTGCAAAAGATTTCACCGCACGGATTCCGGACAGGTTATCCTCAATCTGGCTGTTAATCTCCGCGATTTTTACACGGTTCTGCTTAAATGCGCGTTTCATCCGTTTATTGCATACATAAGCAAAAACAAGCATAACCGGAATCAGCGCAAACGCTGCGATAACCAGATATGCATTAATAGACATCAGTATGATAAACGCCCCGATAATTTTAATAAAGGAAATCGCAATATTTTCCGGCCCGTGATGCAAAAGCTCCGTGATATCAAACAGGTCGCTGGTAACCCGCGACATCAGCTGGCCGACCTTCTGCTCGTCATAAAAAGAAAAAGACATTTTCTGATAATGGTCGAAAATCTCTGCCCGCATATCGTATTCAATTTTCGCACCCATGACATGCCCGTAATTCGAAATATAATAATTGCTGTACCACTGCAAAAGCACGATGAAAAGCAGCAGGATGCCGAGCTTTAACAGCATCTTCTGCGCTTCGGATGTATCCATTGAGACAATTACAGAGGTCACGTAACGCACCACCAGCGGAATTACCAGTGCCGCGGCGGCGGATACAAATGCAAAAAACATATCTGTCCAGAATACGTTCTGATAAGGCTTGTAGTATGCCGCGAGGCGGCGTAAGACTGCTAATTTTGAAGGTCTGGCTGAATCTGTTTTCATTGGGGGGATTCCTCTTTTTCGTTTTATTTATGGTATAGCTTAACGCATTGGCTGCTTGTTTGTCAATATCATAACTGAAAGGGGGGCTGGGGGTGATTCTGAGAGGAGGGGGCTGGCTTCGCGGACGCCGGGAGAGGGGAGATGTACGGTCTTTCCGGGGCTGCTCCAGAATGTTAAGAATCCCTAAGTATTCTGCGTTTACGCTGTGGCCCCGGACGGTCGCGGCACCTAGTTCGCCCTGGCCTGCAGCCAGCAGCTAAAGGTGCCGCTTCGGCTTCGCCGCCTGGTTTTCGTGCAGAATACTAAGGGATTCTAAACATTCTTCCGATGCCCCGGAAAGACCGTACATCTCCCCTCTCCCGGCTGGTTTTTTCAAGCTTTACACGATATGACTGCCTGGCTGTACAGGCAATCCGCTGAATTTTTTTATGGCAGAAAGTACATAAACTTCCCTGTAAAGCAGCCGTACAGTACCTGGAGTGTTTCATGTAACTCCTGCCAAAAATCCCCTCTCCCGGCGTCCGCGAAGCCAATTAAATTATCTCGAAAAAATAAATTAACAGTCATCACCCTTTCGGACTCTGAAAGCTGACATAAATATACAGCTCCCCCTCCCGGTACTCCGCCCATATTTTCCCCTGCATTTCCTCTGTCAGCATCCGCGCAATCGACAGCCCGAGCCCCGTAGAAGTGCATCCCGATTCCACAGTATAAAAACGGTCAAATAAATGCCCGGCCTGTACCTGGTCCAGTTTTGCCGCATGATTGGAAAAACAGACTGTTCCATCTGCATCCAGCCGGATTTTCAAATCTCCGTCGCTGTATTTAAGCGCATTGCTTAGAATATTCGAAAATATCCTTGCCGCTGCCTGGCGGTTCAGCATGCGTTTTACAGCGCATTCGGTAATCTCAGTTTCCGGCTGGATGCCCGCTTTCACAATTGCGCCATAATATCCCGCAATGCTTTCTTCCAGCACGGCATTCACGCACAGTTCCTCTTTTTCATGATAAGAATCTGCCGATATAATCACAGAATAGCGGAACAGCTCTTCTGCCAGCTCCTTCAGCGCCTCTGTGCGGTTTTCGATAATCTTAACATACTGCACCGCGTCTTGTGACATCTGCTCTTCTTTTAAAAGGCTCAGATATCCGCAGACTGCTGTAAGCGGAGTCCGGATATCATGGGATATGTTCGTAACGGCTGCTTTTAGTTCCTGGTCTCCTCTTGTATACAGCAGCTGTTTTTTACGAAGCAGTTTTAGCTGCCAGTCTAAACCGGCAGCTAATTCTCTCATTTTCCTGTCTGAACAGGAGATATCGATTCCTGTGTTTGTATCCATTTCCATATGCTCTGCAAGCTGCATACGGATTTCATCGGCCGCTTTATGAACAGCCCTGACTTTATATAGAAGGCTCCCTGATACCAGCAGTAGAATTACGAGCACAGCCCACATCTTATTTCATATCCTTTCTGTTAAACAGCAGCAGCCCCGCCAGAGTCAGTACAGCAGCCAGGACAGCGGAATAAAAGCACAGCAGCCCCGGATGTTCCAGCACCCTGGGCAGCAGAGAACCCTGTGCAAGCTCCATGTTCTGCCCGCCCGGCAGAAAATCCAGCAGAAACTGATACACGGTACGTTTCATGCCCGATAGATAGCCGGGATTCGGAATCTGTTCCCCCGCCTGTATCGCCCCCTGGGCCATACGGTATTCTGTAATTGTCTCAGGCGCTGACAGCCTGCTTGAAAGATAAGCTCCGGCAAAAAGCAGTCCAAACGCTGTCAGAAGATTCACAACAGAGCCATTCGCCCTGCTGCCTGACAGCATAGAAATAAAGGCATAAACCGCCGCATAGGAAATGCACAGAAAAAGCATCACCGCGGCTGTCTGCAGCAGCTGTACCGCGCTCAGCCCTGTTTCACCGAGTATCAGCACTCCGGATACCAGAAATGTAAAGGAAGCGGCTGCCGTCTGAATGATTCCCGCCGCTGCACAGGCAATAAAATCAGACAGATAGATACTGGTTCTTGAGCGTCCGATGATAAGCTTATTGCGGATGGTTCCGTCACTGTATTCCGTACCGATTAGAATGCTGACAAAGACCGCGTACAGCACTCCCATAAAGGCCGTAAATGAAAACAGTGTCTGCTGAAAAATTTCGGATGACGGAATCCCGTATTCCATCGCTCTTCTGCAGCTGTCTGCCTGGTATGCCAGACAGTACAGCAGCCAGATTATCGTCTCACCCCAGAACAGCTTCGATATCAGGACACGTTTTGCGTTTGCCCGCAGTAATTTACACATGGCTGCCACCTCCTAACAGCCGGATATAATAGCTTTCCAGGCTTTCATCTTTTTCATTTACATGCAGTACCTCACACTGCTTCCCGGCAAGGCGCATGACCAGCTCTGTTATTTTTATTTCTCCGTAAATATCCGCTTCCGTGTCTGAGTGAATGGTATATTCCAGCCCGGATTCATCCAGCATCTCTGCCAGTATCTGCGTACTCGTAACTTCGATGCGGATGCATTTGCGGCATGCCGCTTCTAACTCCTGCGCACTGATTTCTTTTACAATATGTCCGCGGTCAATAAATCCGTAATGCGTGGCGAGCCTGGAAAGCTCATCTAAAATATGGCTGGATATCAGCACCGTAATCTGCCGCTCCCGGTTCAGCTTTAAAATCAGTTCCCGCATTTCCACAATTCCCTGCGGGTCCAGCCCGTTGACCGGTTCATCCAGCACAAGAAAATCCGGGTCTCCTGCAAGCGCCACTGCTATTCCAAGACGCTGGCGCATCCCCAGAGAAAAATTCTTTACCTTTTTCTTTCCTGTATCCGTCAGCCCCGTAAGCTCCAAAAGCTCCCGGATACCGTCATAAGACGGACGCCCCAGTACCATATACTGCTGCCGGAGATTTTCTTCTGCGGTCAGTCCCAGATAAACAGACGGCGTTTCCACCACGGCGCCCATTCTGCGGCGGGATTTTGCAATCTCTCGTCTGGCACTGCTCCTTCCATACAGGCAGTAAGTTCCCGCAGTCGGCTTCTGCAGACCGCAGACCAGGCGTATCAGAGTCGTTTTGCCCGCGCCGTTTTTTCCGACAAATCCATAAACCGCTCCTTTGGGAACGTGCATGGATAACCCGTCGAGCGCTTTAAAATGTCCGTACTGTTTGGATAATGCTTCTGTAGTCAGTACATATTCCATTCCTCTTACCTCCATGTTCCTTCCTGATATTACCATTGATTCTTAGAATTATCACATTTATCATACGAAATGGAAGTTAAGAAAGCTGTTAAGAAAAAGATAAAGAAATCTTTAAGATTTCAGCTGAAACCCAATCCCCCAGACAGCCTCGATGTAATCCCTGGCATTTATTTCCCGCAGCTTGCGCCGCAGATTGCTGATATGGACATTCAGGGAATTTTCCGTACAGTCCGGTGTATCCGCGCTGATACGGTCAAGCATCACACTGCGGGTAACAATTCTGCCGGCATTCTGCATCAGCAGCTTTAAAATGGCAAATTCTGTCCTTGTTACCCTGACCGTTTTCCCTGATACCCATAATTCATGCGTCTGTACATCCAGCTCTAATTCCTCATACTTCAGCACGTTTCCCGCAGGCGCCTGCGTCTGTCTGCGGAACTGTACCTGAATGCGCGCCAGCAGCTCCTGGATATCAAACGGCTTAGCCAGATAATCGCTCGCACCGTTTAACAGCAGATTGACTTTATCTGAAACATCCGCTTTTGCACTGATGACTATAATCGGAATGCCGTGCACCTTTTCAAGCACTTCCTCCCCGGAAAGGCCCGGAAGCATTAAATCAAGCAGAATCAGTCCCGGCCGGCTGCTGTTTAGCAAAAGCAGTGCTTCGGTTCCCGAATAAGCGCGGAGTGTCTGGTAGCCTTCTTTTCTAAGCACCTTCTCCAGCATGTCTCCAATATAGACATCATCGTCAATAATTGCAATTGTCTCCATTTCTATATGCCTCCATCGCATTTTGCATCATAAATTTTCTATTTCAGCAAAACTATTTATGCTGCCGTCTTTATCCCTTCGTTTTGTAACAACGATTTTCCGCTCTATCTGCTCTTTTAATTCCGCCACATGGGAAATCACGCCCACCAGCCGGTTTCCTTCCGTCAGCCGCATCAGCGCCTTCATCGCCTGGCTTAGTGCCTCTTCATCTAAGGAGCCGAAGCCTTCGTCTACAAACATGGAATCCATCTGAATCCCGCCGGCATATGACTGGATTTCATCAGACAGTCCGAGCGCCAGAGACAGCGACGCCTCAAAGGATTCTCCGCCGGACAGCGTCTTCACGCTTCTTACCGTCGCATTATAATGGTCGATTACACATATCTCCAGCCCTTCTTTTTCTTTCAGGCTTCCGCTCTCTTCTGCCCGCTTCAGCTCATACTGCCCGCTGCTCATCGTAAGCAGGCGCAGGCTGGCACGTCTTAAAATACGGTCAAAATATGCCATCTGTATATAAGTTTCCAGCTCTATTTTCGGTTTCCCGCTCAGTCTGCCATTGGCTGTTTCTGAAAGCGCGTGAATCCACGTATATTTTTCCTCCGCGGCGACAATATCCGTCTGTTTTTCTGTTATTTTCAGATAAATATCGTGATTAACGCAGTACGCATGATTTTTTTCATCTCTCTTTCCACGCAGCTCTTTTTTCTCCTTCAGCTGCCTCTCTTTTCGTTCCAGTACCGTTTCTTCCTGAACCTGCCCGGCTTCTCCGGCGCTGCCCAGCTGGTTTTTCAGTGTCTCAATCGATGCGGCTGTGCGTTCTGCTTTTGTCCTGCAGTCTGTGTAATGCTGCTGCGCCTGCCCTAATGCAGCTTCCAGTGCTGCCTTCTTTGCAGTCAGCTTTTGAATATTTTCTTCAGCCTGTTCTTTTTTTTCTGTTCCAAGCTGCTTTAACAGCCCTTCTATTTTTTCTGCCCTTGCCTGATTCTGCGTCCCGCGTTTTGTCAGCGTCACTTCCGCATTTTGAATTTCTTTTCTAAGATTCCCAAGGCGCTGCTCTTTGAAAGGATTTTGCTGTTCCAGCTCCTGTTTCTTTAACAGCTTTTCCTGATTATTCTGAAGCAGTTCATTCAGCTTCGCTGACTTTTGTTCCAGTATCTGTTCCAGCCAGACTGCCCTTTCCAGCAGTTCTGTTTCAGCAGCGTCTTCCAGCAGCCCGCCTGATACCGCATATCCGTTTTGGGCTGATGCGGTCCATGCAAATCCGCTTTTCCCGTCTGCTGCCGGAACCGCATATTCGGAATTGTTTCTATCTGCAGACATCTCTTCGCGATATGCTTTCCCATACTGTTCATCCAGTAAACAGACACTTTTATAAAGTATCTTCTGACTGTCCGCCCTTTTGTTTTTCGCCACTTCGAGCTGTTTTTCAAATACTGCCAGCTGATCTGCGCTCTCTTCCAGTTCCTCTTCTTTCTGTTTTTTCTGAGCTTCCAGCCCCCTGCGTTTTTTCATATCTTCTGTCAGCTTTTCCATGCAGTCAGTCAGTGTTTCACAAAACTCAGCTGTTACAGACAGTATCGCTGGCAAGCCGTCTGCCGCTTTCGCACCTTCCAAAAACGCTGCCCTTTTACAGGAAATCATTTTTAGAAAATCCGACACATTCTTCCAGATTTCCGATACTTTTTGTACATCCCTTCGAATCTGTTTCTGCAGCGCTTTGTCCTGACCGCTTAAATCTGCTGCACGCTTCTGGTTTTCGCTCATCTGCTGCTTGAGGCGCTGCCTGTCTTCCTCTTCTTTTACAGCCGCCTGTTCCAGTTCATTCAGACGCTTTTTGTCCAGCTCCGCCTGCTTTAACTGCGTCCGGCACAGCTCTAGCGTCTGCTGAAGATACTGCTGCATTTTATCTTTTTCCCCTGCCACATCTTCCGGGAACTGCAGCAGAGCGACTGTATGCTCCCACCTGCTTTTCTTTTCCTCCAGCTGCCCTTTTACAGCCGCAAAATCCTGGCTTTTTTGGCGGAGCTTTTCATATAATTCCATCTGCGTCTGTTCCGCGTCTTTCACCAGCCTGTCCAGCTCTTCTTTTCTCCTCAGCGTTTCTGCCGCTCTTTTCACCGCTTTCGATAAATCCCGTTCCGTATCCTTTAACCGCTGCTGTGTTTCTGCCAGTTTCTGCTGCAGTGCCGTCTGCAAATCTTCATTTTCGCCAGGCAGCAGACCGGACAGCTCTCTGACAGCCTGCTCTTGTTCCGCAAGACGCTCTGCCAGATTCCCGGCTCTTGCACTCAGCCTCTCCGCTGCCGCGCCAGCCTCATCCAGCCTTTCTTTTTCCTGCTCCAGCTGCTCTTTATCCGGCACCTCATCCGGTACCTTAGCAGGCGACGGATGATGCAGCGAGCCGCAGACCGGACAGGCTTCCCCCTCCGTGAGCCCTCTTGCCAGCATACCAGCCCGGGCGTCCAGGAAAAGTCTTTCCAGCGTCTGATACCGCCTGCTTCTCCTTTCTTTTTCACGGAAAGCAGCGCTGTATTCCGACTGTGCCGTCAGCAGTTCCTTTTGTTTTTTATCATAAATCTGGCTCTGCTTTCCTAATTTCTGATAAGCCTTTTTCTGTTCATCCAGCTCCCTTTGCTGCTGCTCCAGCTTTAGCATCTGCGCATCCGCGTCTTTGATTTCCCGCCATTCTGCTTTCCAGATATCCAGCTGTTTCTGCTGCTCTTGTGCCTGTGCTTTCGCCTGTTCATAAACTGTTTTCTGCTGCTGATACGCTTCTTGTGATTCCGCAAGGCTTTCCTTTTGTTCTGTAAAACCTGACAGCTTTTCTGCTGCTTCCTGCGTCCGGTGGCGGCACTGAAGTTCTGTTTCTCCAGCATTCTGCAGCTGTTCCAGGCTGGTTCTTCGTTTTTCTGCTGCGCGGTTTAAATTTTCCTCTGCGGTTTCGAGTTCTCTGCGCGCCTGCTCTGTCTGCACGGTTTCCTGGCGGATGGATTCCTGCTCGTCTGCTTCCTGTTTAAGAACCGATTTCTGCTCTGCCAGTTTTTTTCTGATTTCCTCTGCGTCCAGCAGCAGCCTGTCCCGGTCTGCAAATGCTTCTATCTGTGTCTGCAGATGCTGTATCTGTTCTCTGACCCGTGTTTCATGTCCGGTTTCTGTTTCCTTTTTTATCTGTATATTCTGGCAGTCTTCCACAGACTGCTGCAGTTCCTGCTTCTGCTGCGTCAGAGTGTTCTGATTTCTGCTGACATTCTCCTTCTGATTTTCCAGACGCTCTTTTTCCTCACCGGCTGAGGCAAGATTTTGCAGCATCTGCGTATCTGACTTTAAAGCCTCTTCCAGCTCCTGTTTCTGCTGTTCTAATTCCTGCTTTTGTTTTACTTCTTCATGCAGCAGCTGTTCCTGTGCAGACTGCAGCTCTTTTTCCCGGTTAAGCTGCTCAAACAAAGCCAGATGCCCCTGCAGCTCCTTTATGTTTAAAGCAAGCTGCGCGCAGTCTTTTGCCTGCTCCTGCGCTCTGTCAAGATTCTCCTTTGCCAGATGCAGCATCGGACTCTGCTCTTCCAGCAGTTTCTGATTCCGTGCCAGCTCGTCCTGCTGCTGTTTGATTTTATGAATATTGCCCAGCAGCTGGTCGTCTTTTTGAATCTTGATTTCAATGGCTTCAATTTTATCATCCAGTTCCCGGACTGCCTCTTTATCCTCCAGACACATCTGTTCCAGTATCTGCATGCCTTCCCCGGCTCTGCCGTCAAATTTCCCTTTCTGAAGCTGGCGCATTTTCTGCTGCAGAGGCCCGTCGCCGCTGCATAAAATACTGTCCATGTACTGGTTCATGCTGCGCTTCAATTCATCATACACCTTCCACTGAGCTTTCTGTGCAGCCTTCAGCTGCTCCTGCAGCTTCTGGTACAGTCCCGTCTTAAAAATCTGGCGGAATATGCCGATTCGCTCCTCTGTCCCGGCCAGCAGCAGCTTTTGAAAATCCCCCTGGGCAATCATGGCAGTCTGGGTAAACTGCCTGCGGTCCATTCCAATCAGCTCCGTCACCGCACGCGTTACCTCCCTGGACTTTGTAACCGGTTCCCGGCCGTCCGGATAAATCAGCTCCGCTTCGGCACGCTGCAGCGTATATCCCGTTCCTCTGCCCTTCGGACGCATATACTCCGGGCTCCGTTTTGCCAGATACCGTTTTCCCCGGTAATCAAAAGAAAATTCCACAAACGTCGGGACATCAGGCCTGGCATATTTGCTGCGAAACATGTCAGCTCTGCGCACATCTCCGCTTGCTTCGCCGTAAAGCGCGAACACAATGGCATCAAACAGTGTCGTCTTGCCCGCACCTGTATCGCCTGTAATCAGATACAGCCCCTGACCGCCGAACCGTTCAAAATCAATTTCCGTCCTTCCTGCGTATGGGCCGAAGGCACTCAGAGTAAGTTTTGCTGGTTTCATTTGTTTCTCCTGTTTATTATGCGAAATTTTATTGCAGCAGCTGCGTCTATATGATATACTCTGAATTAATATATCACATATACGGCATTCTTCATATCATATCCAGACACTTAAGGAGGCTTCTGTATGGAAAAAAAGAATTTTTCACTTCACAGTCATATTGATACACTCTCATCCGATATTTTAACCGGGCTGAAAGAAATTTTCACAACCCTGAATTACGCAGATAAAACCGAATTCTGCAGCCAGAACTGTCAGTGCCGGATTGATACCTATGAGATTTATTCTGTATTAGAAAGAGGCTATATTACCGTCAATATCTATCTGTTTCAGGAAGCAGGCAGTGATACGCTTACCGCAAAAGTTTCTGTACTGTCTCCCGCTGGCGGCTCTTCCCGTAAATGCAGAAAAATCATGCAGGAAATAGAAAAAATTATTACTTAACAGCGGCAGTCTTCTATCAGCTGCCTTATAAATTCCTCCTGCTCCAGGCTCAGCGGCTGGTTATTCTGCAGCTCATAAAACTCCTGAAACAGCTCCAGCTCAGATTTCTGTTCCACGTCCTGCGCCGTCTCCACCATACGGTTCTGCTTTGTCCGGCTGTTATCATATACAAGCTGCATCAGATTCGGATAAATAATACGCAGCTTCTGCATCCCGTCCACAACATCCTCTTCATCCGTAAGCGTAATCTGCACATAATCCTCCGTATCCATATCCTGATAAAAAGAACGCGCCGTTACTTCCAGATAGCTGCCGCGTATCTTGCGCATATCATGCAGCGGCACAAGCGGCACCGTATGAATCTGTATCCATCCTTTTTCCCTGAATTCCACCACCACTGCCGCCTTCTGCTGTTCTGCCTCAGAAAAAGAATATTTCAAAGGCGTCCCGCAGTAACGCACCGTATCCCGCCCGGCTGTCTGCGGGCTGTGAATATGTCCAAGCGCCGTGTAATCAAAAGCGTCAAAAACCTCAGCATCCACATGATCAATCCCGCCGACCGAAACATCTTCCGAGTCACACCGCCCGGCCCCTGTTACAAACTGATGCGCCACAAGGATATTGCGTTTCTCACAGTCCGGCTTCATCCGCTCCACGGCAGTCTTTACCGCATCATGATAGCTTTCCGGCAGCTTCGCCCCCTCTTCATTTTCCAGAACATGGCGCACTGCGGCCGGCTTTAGAAACGGAAGCAGATAGACAAAAATCTCCCCATATTCATCCGTCAGCGGAATTCTGACCGCATTCCCATCATAAACCGGCGATACATAGACACCCCGGCCGCTCATAAGCTGCGCCCCAAACGCAATGCGCTCCGGTGAATCGTGATTGCCGCTTACAGCAAAAACCTGAATCTGCCTGTCCGCAAGTCCTGTAAGAAAAAAATCAAAAACCTTCACCGCTTCTGCCGACGGAATTGGTTTATCGTAAATATCTCCTGCAATCAGAATACCGTCCGCCTGTTCATTCACTGCAATATCCTGTATCTGCTTTAAAATATATATCTGGTCTTCCAGCATAGAAAATTCATTCAATCGTTTTCCAATATGCAAATCCGATATATGGAGAAACTTCATCTTTTATCCTCCTGGTATCACCTGTCTTTTTTACCCCGTAAAACTACTGCGCTGCTATCAGAAAGTGTATCATAATCTTTGCTGATTTGCTATAGAAGGTTTCGTTCTTTTTCCTATCCTTTTTCCTCCTTCGTCCGTTATACTATATATAGAAAGCGCGTTTTCATTCCAAAAGAAAAGGAGAAAAAAATGGGCATCAATTTTGACTCGGATTTTTTGCTTGTGCAGAAAATGCGGCTGGGTGATGAAACAGCCCTGCAGACTTTTGTTGCCAAATACTATCCCAGCATACGCAGATACTGCCAGCTGCATATCAGCGACCGCGGTTATGCCGAAGATATGACCCAGGAAACATTTGCCCGGTTTTTCAAATCTTTTAAGCACTATCAGCATTATGGCAAAGCAGCCAATTACCTTTATGTGACTGCCTCCAGTGTATGCAGCGATTATTACAGAAAAAAACAGCTGCGCAGCAGAGAAATCCTTGCAGAGGAACTCCCGGAAACCGCCTGTGAATCAGAAACCGATATTGATACCGCCATTCTGGTACGCATGGCCCTGGACAGCCTGCCGGATGAAATTCGGGAAACCGCCGTTTTGTTTTTTGTACAGGAACAAAAGCAAAAGGATATTGCACGGATTTTAGGCATCGGCCTTCCGCTCGTAAAATACAGAATCAGGCGCGCCCGCGAATTATTGTCCGCGTACCTGAAAAGCGAATAACAAAAAAGCTGCAAAAGTGATGCTGACAGACAGAAAACAAATGCCTATGAAAGGAGCCGATATGAAACTGACAAATGCTCAGATAAAAAAAAGACTTGCCATAAAAGAACCCCCCGTACATACACAAAAAGGATTGTATCAGACTATTTTCAAAGCAAAAGAAGCCTTTTACGAAAGCGAAGCAGATGAGTTTCTTTCCGATATGGAATTTTTATATCAGCAGAGTAAATTCATCCAGAAACGCTGGTGGATTTTGCAGGGAATGGTACTGTCTTTCCTTTGGATGATGCTTGCTCTGACTGAAAGCAGCGCTTATATACAGAGATATTTTGGCGTATCGGCTCCGCTGTTTGCAGTGCTGATACTGCCGGAATTGTGGAAAAACAAAAGCTCGAATGCGGTAGAAATTGAATATACGTCCTGCTATACATTAAGACAGATATATGCCGCAAAGATTCTGCTGTCTGCCATAACAGATTTTCTGCTGCTGCTTTTATTTTCCATTGCAAGCATTCAGACCGGAAAAATACTGTTCCATGAAATTATCATTCAGTTTATTCTTCCGTATTCTGTTACCAGCTGTATTTGTTTTCGGACTTTATACAGCTGGCGGATAAGCTCTGAGCTGGTTACATTGTTTTTGTGTACTGCCTGGTGCATTATATGGATGTATCTTGTGGCAGATGAAAAAATATATGAAAGAATCGCGCAGCCGGCCTGGCTGTTCCTGACCTTTCTTTCTATATGTTATTTAGGATACTGTATTTTGCGCGGACAAAATCATTGTAAAGAACAAGCGCTAAAAATATAACAGAAAGGCCAAATGAACATGATAAGATATGAATTAAAAAAAGTGTTTTCCAGAACAGGCAGCCGGATTGCACTGCTTGTATTGCTTATAGTAACTGCCGTAACCTGCTATTTTGCAGCAGATATTACTTACGTAGATGCCGACGGGACATCCCGAAAAGGCCCTTCCGCAGCAGCCGCGCTGAAATCAGAACAAAAAGCCTGGGCCGGACAGCTGGACGAAGAGAGAATCCGTAAAGTAATTGCAGAAAACCGCAGAATCCGGGCAACACCGGAATATAACTCAAAAGACCTTACCGAAAAAGAAATTGCATACAGCCAGGGTCAGGGAATCCAGGTCATCCGGGATTTATTAAATGCTTCTTATGCAGACGGTTTTCGGGACTATAATTATTACCGCGCTGATTCTCTGACCGAATCGGACGCTCCGCAGTTTTACAAAAACCGTATCCGTCTGCTTAAGGAATGGCTGGCAGAGGAAGCAAAAGACCAGTATTCCGATGCAGAAAAAGAATATCTTATCAGCCAGTATCAGAAAATAAAGACACCCTTTTTTTATGATTATATCACCGGCTGGGTACAGTTATTTGAATATTCGCCAGCTATCATTATGATTACCCTGCTCGTTTTGGGATACCTGTCTGCAGAAATATTTGCCAGTGAATTTGCCTGGAAGACTGATGCCATATTCTTTTCCAGCTTCCACGGCAGAAGAAAGGCAGTACAGGCAAAAATAAAAGCCGGCTTTCTGATGGTGACCGTTATTTATTTTGCCGTATTTCTTTTATATGCTGCGGCCATCCTTCTTTATCTTGGCACAGACGGATGGAATCTGGCAGTTCAGGTCAGCTGGACCAGCTGGAAGTGTTTTTATAACATTTTAATCTGGCAGAAATTCCTGCTGATAATGGCGGGAGGTTACACTGGCTGCCTGTTTATTTCTTTCCTAAGCATGTTTGTATCCGCGAAAACGAAATCTGCAGTGCTGGCAGTTATGATACCATTTATACTTATATTTATCCCTTCGTTTCTGGGAAGCATAAATCATCCGGCTGTATCAAAAATACTCGGACTGCTGCCTGACCAGCTGCTGCAGATTAGCAGTTCCATAAATTACTTTAACGTGTATTCAGCCGGGGGCATCGTTACCGGAGCAGTGCCGGTTCTGCTTATTTTGTACTCGGTATTAACAGCTGGTCTGCTGCCGGTTTTGTACCAGGTATACAGGAAAAAACAGATTAGCTGAAACATTGCAGACATTTTTGCAGAGGACAGCTGATAGTTATTCGTTGTTTCTTTCGGGACGCCGGACGGAGCAGGGTTTTCCTTCTGATGTTCCGCTTCCAAAAAGTAAGAAGTTCTAAGTTTTCTGCATCAAGGTTCTGGTAACGGACGGACCGGCGCCTGATTCCCTGGCGTTATGGAAGGTTTTATGTTATTGGCATCAGGCAGCCGCCTTTTGGGGGCTTCAAGGTTTTCTAAAATGATATGCAGAGAGCCCCCAAATCCTGGATACTGAGCAGAAAACTTAGAACTTCTAACTTTTTTCCAGAGTCACATCAGAAGGAAAACCCTGCTCCGCCCGGCTGGCTTTCACAGTATTCAGGCAGCAAAATTAACTGTAAGGATTGCAGCTGCGTTCTGGCAGTTTATAACGCTATTAAAATATGTGCCAGCGAAGCTGAATCTTCCAGCGTCCCGAAAGAAACAGCACTTCCGTCATCCATCTGCAATCTCTACTTTACACCTGTGCTTCTTTGTCCCGCGTTCATACGCAATCCCAACTAAAAGCATTCTCCCCGTATACCTTTTCCTGTCCGCTGTCTTTCCCTCAAACCGCAGTGCATACTTCTTTTCTTTTATCTGCCTGACAGCCTCCTCTGGCGTATGATCCACTTTCAGCTCCAAAATAATTCTGTCCGCCCTTCTGTCTTCAGGATAAAAAATAAAATCCGCATATCCAGCTCCCGATTTTTCTTCCCGCTCTATCCGGTAAGTATCACGCGCCGCAAGATAAACCAGATTCACAACAGCCGCAAGGTCTGTTTCATGATTATAATTCAGCAGCGGAACCTCCGTATTATGCGCATACTCCAGTATCTCAGCCATTGTCTCAGCATCCGCATCCAGTGTCGCACGTAACATCCGTTCAGACTCTTTCGCAAGTCTGTATACATATCCCAGAGAAGGTTCCTTTCGCAGCATATCATCAAACCTGTCCATCAGCTCTTTATTCGGTATCGATACAAATCCGTTCTCATAACTTAAAAATCCGTATACTACCATTGCGGAAAAGATTTCATCTCTTGTCTGCAGATTCATGGAAAGCGCTGCATATTCCCGGATTTTTGCCGGAACAGAAATACCCGAAACCATCAGGGCAATGTCATCCCTGACATCTGCCGTATTCTTTTCAATATAATAAAAGATTTCATCATAAGGGCCTGAACTGGTCCAGTAATTTTCCAAATGATTATACTGCAGGGCATATACCACAGAGCGCGGGTTGTAAATCCGTTCCCCCAGGGCAGTACAGTAACCGTCATACCAGTACCGCAGATCCTCTCTTCTGATTTCAGCTTCCGGGTGCTGCAGCAGATAACGTTGAAATAATTCATCTGTTTCCTTTTCTGTAAATCCAAAAAAATCACTGAACTCTGGAGATTTGGCCATCGTAAATTCCGCAAATATATTCAATTCTGAGCCGCTGGAATATTTTGCGATTGGCAGAATTCCCGTCATATAAGCCATTCGAACGTAAGCCTTATCCTTCAGCAGGCAGCACAAAAATTCTATAAAATCTTTTTTATCAGCGTCCGTCACGTAATCACGGTGAAAAATATAATCCCATTCATCCAAAATAAAAATAAACTGCCCGCCGTCTGCATATTCATAAATTTCAAGCAGCACATCCCATACGTCTTCATCTGGCTGAATCCTGATATCAGGGTAGGCAGACTGCAAATCCCGGATAAGCCTTCTGCTGATACGGGAAATATATTCTTCATAAGTGCGGCATCCGCCTGGCGACTCATTAAAGCGAATATGAATCACATTGTATTGATTTAAATGCTCTTCATAATTATCTGCCAAAGATATTTTCAGACCGTCAAACAGAACATGACTGTTTTTCGATTTCGCAAGAAAACAGCTTATCATATTAGCCATCACCGTCTTTCCAAAACGGCGGGGTCTTGTAATACAGATGTAATGGCTTCCCTGGTCTATCAAAGGAAACAGCTTTCTAAGCATAAGCGACTTGTCTACAAAATATGGTTTTGCAGTCTCATTTTTATATAACGTAAAGGCATTTGAACTATTCAGATAAATTCCCATATTCATTCCTCAATCCTAAAAAATCAGCAGCATCTGACATATTCATGCGGCATATTTGAAAACCGTCCCTGCTATTCATCCCGACACTGCAGGGTGTCCGGCTCACATTTAGTATATCGGATAAAACCGCCGTTTTCAAGCCTTCATCAAAAAAAGCAGGCATCACAAAATCAGGCAGAAGTCCACCCCTGACCTTCTGCCTGATTCTGTCTTAACTATGCGGTTATTACTCTCTCATTTCGGGCAGATCAAACAGACTTATCTGCTCGTCCTTCCAGCTTTTCTGTTCCGCCTCGCTTACCCTGTCGTCCCTGCCGGCATGCCCGATTAACAGCGGTGAATTCTCATCATGCTGTTTCCTGTTTTCCTCCACCGTCCGCCTGTCATAATTCGCATAGCAGTACAGACAGCCGTGCCCGCAGGTGTGATATGCTCCAATATCTGCCCCAAGCAGACATTCGCACTCACTCCTTGCCGTTTTCTTCTTCGGCACGTTCAGTCTGCACCCGATTGCACGCTCTAATACCCCCTTAGACATGCATCCGTCTGCATCAATATTCTCTCTGACCAGACTGCTGCTCTCACAGCACAGATGTATCTGCAGTTCATTGTTTTTTGCTATTTCCCCAAATGCTTCTATTAAATACCTCTGTTCTTCACCGGTAACGCTTTTTGCCTCTGGAAAGTTTCTTTTTGTTTTTTCGTACAAATCAATAAAACTTACCACACACTGCTTCGTATATCCTTTTAACTTACCAGCCATTTTTTCAAACTGCCGGATATGATAGTCTGCCGAATATTTTTCTGAAATAAAAACCGGGTCGTACCTCCAGCTCATTCTCTCATAACCAGTGATGTCTGACAATTTTTGAAAAGACTCGATTACCATTTCTTTTTCCGGCACAAATGGCTCAATATCTTTTCCATAAGGCGTAATCGTTACAAACCAGAACGTATCAAACGCAGACAGCAGGGAGATTTCCTCCATCATCGGCTCTGGATTTTTTGTACAGAAAACCATTACGTCTATAACCTGCGGGCTTAAAATATATCTGGTAATATGCAGCGGGTCATAAGGATTCCGCACAAGCACCCAGCCTTCTTTTATCCGGTTATAAAACCACTTGCTGTAAAAGGCTGGAATATCTGTTCTGCTGCCAGTATTCAGTATCATGTCCTGCTCCTTTCACACTGCAGTCCAGCCTTCCCCAAAGCTGACTCTTGTATTCTGCTGCAGTCCAGCCTTCCCCAAAACTGAAACTTGTATTCCGTGCAAACCAGACTTCCCCAGGGCTGTCTTCTGTATTCCGCTGCAAGTCAGCTTTCCCCAAAGCTGACTTTTGTATATGCTGCAAGCCTGTCTTTTTCAAAACGGATTCTATACTTTGCACCAGACCAGCCTTTTCCATAGCGGCTTTATACTCTGTAATAAATCTCCTTCTCCCATGCAGATTTCCATCCCCTGTAACAAGCCTTCCTTCTCCAAAAGGCCCGTCTGGTATCCTTATCTGGTTTTCCCAAATAGTCTGCTGTCTGTTCTGCTTCGCTATGCTTTCTTTAAAATCAGTCCTGTTTCTGTTTTTTCATTTCGATTAAGTCTCATTTAAATCTCATTCGCTGCATGATATCCGCTGCGCACCGCCGCCGCAATATCTGCCGTACGCTCACCGGAACAGTCTCCTGCATAAATAACCGGCACCGTAATCCCGTCTGCATCAAATACATTTTTCTTTGAACCAAGCGCATTCACAATAGTATCTGCCTTGACTGCGATTTCTGTATTGTCTTTTGTATTCACAGCATAAATGACATTGTCACGGATTTCTTTTACCTTTGTATTGACATGCTGCTCTACCCCGTGAGCTTCAAAATCTTTTGTAATCAAAGGCATAACAGTCGCAGACTCCCCTGCTGCGATTTTATCCATCATTTCCACAATTATGACTTTATGTCCTTTTGCTGCCAGATATTCCGCTGTTTCCGTACCGACCAGGCCGCCGCCTAAAACAACACATGTTCCGGCTGTTTCCGCTCCGTTTAAAACATCCCAGGAAGAAACGACCCTGCTGTTTTCTGCCGGCAGCGGGAGCTCCATATTATGTGCACCGACTGCTGCAATTACCGCATCAAACTGATTCAGCTCCCCGGCAGCCGGATTTGTCTGCAGTCTGAGTTCTGCTTTCAGCAGTGGCAGTATTTTTTCATAATATGTAACTGCACGCAGAATCTCGCTCTTTCTCGGCGGAACTGCCGCAAGATGAATCTGGCCGCCGATTTTATCGTCCTTTTCAAATATGGTGACCTGATGTCCGCGTTTTGCCGCCACACGCGCAGCCTCCAGCCCCGCAATGCCTGCTCCCACAACGGCTATTTTTTTCACGGTATCTGCCGGCTTGATAGAAATCGTTGTTTCATCGCCGTTTTCTGCATTCAGTACGCAGGAAATATAGCGGCGGTTTTGAATGGCATCTACGCATCCCTTATTGCAGTTTAAGCATTCCCGGATGCACTCGCCGGATGCTGTCTTTACGGCAATATCCGGGTCTGTCAGCAGAGACCTTCCATAACCGATGACATCTGCTTCGCCGTTTTCCAGTATCTGTTCGCCTGCTTCCACAGTAATCACCCTGCCTACTGTCGCAACCGGTATGTTCACCGCTTCTTTTACACGCTTTGCCACCGGAAGCGTCCAGTTATAAGGCACATCACCCATTGGCGGTATCGTATCGCCCATATTCCCGGTATGATTGGCCTGAGCAGCCTGTATCATATCCACGCCTGCCCGCTCTAACATCTTTGCAAATGCGATGACCTCTTCTTCTTCCAGTCCGCCTTTCCCGCGAAGAGAACCGTCTTTATTTACCGTAATCACCGGAAGCTTGTACTCGACCGCCAGTGCCGGAGCTGCTTCTTTAATGGCTGCTACAACTTCCAGCGCATACCTTGTCCGGTTCTCCAGGCTGCCGCCATACCCGTCTGTACGGTGATTCAGAATTTTCGAGCACATCGAGCCAAGCAGACGGTCGCCGTGCACCTCAATCGCATCCACGCCTGCCTTCTGCGCTCTTGCAGCACATGCCGCTATACTGTCCCGAATCTGAGCCAGCTGCTCTGTGGATACCTCGTCCACAAAATGCTGCATTTCATGGCGGAGCTTGGCATAAGCATCTTTTGTCAGCTTTTCTGCCTGTTCCGTCTGTTTTTGAAACTCCTCCTCGTTTCCGGCGGCTTTTGCATCCGCGGCTGCCTTACGCGCCATCCCGGCTCCCATAATCAGCCGGCCGACACCCGGGACATCGTATTCCGGGTGAAAAATCTGCAGCGCCAGCCTGCTGTCATAGGCATGCAGTGTGTCTGCCAGCTTTTGAAAAGCCGGAATCTGGCTGTCATCATAAAGCATCGGTGTCGGAGAAGCCGTACGCACGGGCGCAACATCCCCGATTACAATGTACGCTGTCCCGCCCTTTGCAAGCCTTTCATAAAAACCAAGGCTGCGCGGCCCGATAGAACCGTCCCGCTCTTCGTAACCGGTTGTCAGCGGAGGGAACATAATCCGGTTTTTCAGTGTCATTGGTCCCGCCTGAAGCGGCTGTAATAGTTTTTTCCCCATAAGTAAAATCGTATCCTTTCTACTATCCTTTTCTATCCTTCCATTCTGCTTTCTTCTAATTCAGATTTCTTCGTGTCTGAATTTCTAATTTCCCATTCTTTCCAAAGCATGTATTCTGCTGTCCCGCTTTTTTCTAATCTGATTTCTGCGTGTCTGGATTTCTAATTTCTGATTCTTTCCCAGGCATAACTGCCTGTACCCGCTGTGCGGACTGTTCATTTCCCGCTACAGGGTTTTTGCAAACTCATATGCTGCCGAAATCGCATCTTTCAAATTCCCGACACGGTCACAGTCTCCCAGTACATGCATCCCCTGGCATTCCACTGGCACAGGCGTATATCCCACCGCAAATACAAGCGTGTCTGCATCGTCAATCACATACTCTTTTCCGTTTTTTGTATATGTAATCGCAGTTTCATCCACCTTTGTAACCGTACTCTTAAGCTCTATCTTAACGCCTTTTTTCAGCAGACGCTGCGTCAGCACACTCTTCGCTGCTCCTCCTTCGCCTGCCATCAGTGCATCCGTCATTTCAATAACGGTCACATCGCGGTTTGCCGGAAACCAGTCATTTATCAAAGGAGCCAGATAATCAGCCGTCTCGCAGCCTACAGAGCCTCCGCCGAGAATAACCACCTTTCTGCCCGGAAAGCCTTTGCCGGATAAAATGTCGTCCGCTGTCATTGTCTGCTTAAAACATTTAAATGCATCTATTTCTTTTGCCTTAGCACCGGAAGTGCAGATTATCTCGTATCCGCTGAATTCTTCCTTAATCATCTGCGGCGTAACCTCGCAGTTTCTGCGTACTTCTGCCCCGGCATTTTCAAGCCTTCTTGCCATAAATTTTATAACCTTGCAAAGCTCCTGCTTTCCGATTGGCACAGCCGCCAGCCGCAGCAGGCCGCCCAGTTCACCGGATTTTTCACACAGCACCACCTCATGGCCTCGCATTCTGGCTATATATGCCGCTTCCATTCCGGCCGGTCCGCCGCCAATTACAAGTACCTTTTTCTTTATCTGTGCTGGCGCTACGGCATCTGACTGCACAGACGGATTCACCGTACATGCAATCGGTTTTCCAAACATAATGCCTGTCAGACAGCGGCCGCAGCCGATACACGGACGTATATCATCTGTCTTTCCAGCCCGTGCTTTATTGGCAAACTCACTGTCACAAAGATTCGGCCTGCCAATCATACAGATATCCGTTTTGCCGTTTGCTATCAGCTCTTCCGCAATCCACGGTTCATTAATTCTTGCCACCGTCGACACCGGAATATGCAGATGCTTTCGGATTTCTTCTGCAGCATGGGCATGCGGCGCCGGAGATGTGCCGGGAGCCGGCATCGAGCTGCCCCGTTTTATCGTATTGCCGCCAGAAACATGAATAAAGTTAACGCCTGCCGCTTCTAACTGCTTCGACACATAAATCATGTCATTTAACGTCAGACCGCCGTCGCTGTATTCGTCGCCGGAAATTCTGACATCCATAATAAAATCTTCCCCGCATTTTCTGCGGATTTCTGAAATAACCTCCAGCGTCAGACGCAGCCGCCCGTTAATATCTCCCCCGTATTCATCTGTCCGTTTATTATAAAGCGGTGTCAGAAATCCTCCCAGCAGCCCGTGTGCATGTGCCGCCTGGATTTCCACCCCGTCGCCTCCGGCCTGCTGAAAACGGTATGCAGCCTCGCCAAACTGGCGGATAATCGTCTGCAGCTCTTCTTTCGTCACAGGACGCGGCGCCGATTTCGCATAATACGGCCCCACATTCGACGGTGCAATCAGCTGCGGAGTTCCCGGCAGCGGAAACGCCATATAAGCCGGATGAAACAGCTGTGACAAAATCTTTGTATCGTACCGGTGCACAGCGTCTGTAAGCTTCCTCCAGCCCGGAATATACGAATCATCATAAATTGACATATCGCCCGGCAGATAGGTATAAACCGGCTCTACCGTCGTCACTTCTGTAATAATCAGACCGACTCCGCCCTTTGCCCGGTTTGAATAATGTTCAATTAAAGCATCGGTTACATACCCTTTATCTGCCAGATTGGTAGACAAAGGCGGCATAAAAATGCGGTTTTTAACTGTCGTCTTCCCTATCTGTATGGGAGAAAACAGATTCGGATAATGATTCATGGATGAAATCCTCCTTTCTGAGTTTGATTTTCTGTACATAATTTTCTAAATACCTGTAAATAACCTGAGCCTTATTATATGAAGAAAAGAGATGAAATAACTATTATTTTTTGATACAATACTAATATATATTGAAGAAAACCGGTTACTATTTACAGAAAATCTTACGAAAAACGCCAAAATCCACCGTGACATCTTATGGAGGTTTCATACAGACCATGCAGAATTTATATAGAATCCACCAATATCCGTTAAATGAAAATTCCAGTCTCACATTCCGCTCCGGCCATAAATATCTGATTATTTTTATCAGCCAGGGCACATGCCAGATACAGCCAGAAGGACAGCCCTGCCTTTCTCCAGACATAATTCTGCTAAAACCCGGACAGATTCTTAATCTTGTCACGCAAAAATCCCGCTGTTATCTGCTGTCTGTCAGCATCCCCGAGGCATCCCTGACAGAATTATCCGACGATACCTGCGACCTTTTACAGAAATTCCAGTTTGCCCCGTTTGCAACATGCGTCATTCATGCGGAAATCAAATCATCCATGCTGATGCACAAACTTCTCGCAAGACTCGAATCATTAACAGAAGAAGAATCCGAACTCGGAACCAGACTATATGAAAAAAGCCTGTTCACCGCTTTTCTTATTATATTTTTACGCACCTGCATCCAAAGCGACCGGGTTCACCAGCTTCATCAGAAAAAAATGCTGATTATCGATAATGTTTTTGCCTATATCAGCCAGCATCTGACCGAAGACCTTTCCCTGGAAACACTCGAAAAAGAATTTTTTGTTTCCAGAGAGCATATCTGCAGGGAATTTAAGAAACATACAGGCATTACCCTGCATGCTTATATTACAAAATCAAGGGTTGACCTTAGCAAAAAGTATCTCCTTCAGGGGCTTCCTGTGCGGGATGTCTGCCAGCTGTGCGGGTTTGGGAGTTATAATCATTTCTTTAAGGCTTTTAAGAAGGAATGCGGGATGACGCCGATGGCTTTTTATAGGAAAGAGCGGAGGGTGAATGGGTGATTTTTTTGGGAGTAGCCGAAGGTGCGGATGGAAACGGGAGGATGAGTGAAGGGCTAGGGGGGATGATTTGAGGGACGCTGGAGGGAGAAAGTTTTTCCTTCGCATGTTCCGCTTCCAAAAAGCAGGAAGTTCTAAGTTTTCTGCGCCGGGGCTTGTGGCTGCGGACGGACCGGCGCCTGATGCCCTGGCGCTGTGGGAGCTCTGTGTTATTGGCATCAGGCAGGCGCCTTTTGGGGACTTCTGAGTTGTATATAACGGCAGGCTGTGTGTCCCCAAATCCTGGGTAATGAGCAGAAAACTAAGAACTTCCAGCTTTTTTCCAGAGTCACATGCGAAGGAAAAACTTTCTCCCTCCAGCTGGTTTTCTCAGAATTTAAGCTGTCAAAATTCGCGGTTATGCAGTTATTTGACATTTTGGCAGCTTAAGGATGGCTATATTGGGCAAAACGTTTCCTATTTCGGGTATGCTATTGCAGCAGTGATAGGTTAATATTTTATATTGGAGATAGTTTTGTGTTATCAATATAAAGCCTAAAGATAGTTTTATGTTATCAATATAAAATTTAAATTAGGTATGTAAATTTACGTATCATATGTGAATTATTAAATTTTAAGAACAGCATACCTGTTTTGAAAATATCACAAATTAATATACTGATTGACTAAATATTTAAATTCAGATAATACAATTCGAAACGACTATTTTTATAAAGCTCGTTTAATAATTATTAAATCTACATGTTATTAAATCTAATTATCTTCCACTTCCAGCATATACATCCCAAATATAAAATCAACAGTACACAAAACATACCGCCAGCAAAAGCTTACCCAAAAGCCACTAACGCAGCATTCTGTCTAAAAAACGTAAATTCATCCAAAACCAGCCGGAGGGAGGAGATGTCTGCTTTCTGATGTGACTCTGGAGAAAAGCTGGAAGTTCTTAACTTTCTGCTCATTACCCAGGATTTGGGGACACACTGCCTGCCGTTTTTAAAACCTTAGAAGTCCCCAAAAGGCGCCTGCCTGATGCCAATAACACAGAGCATCCATAACGCCAGGGCATCAGGCGCCGGTCCGTCCGCAGCCACAATCCCCCGCGCAGAAAGTTTAGAACTTCCTGCTTTTCGGAAGCGGAACATCAGAAAGCAGACATCTCCTCCCTCCAGCGTCCCAAAACCACTCCCCCTCCCCCTCATGTATTTTCAATAAATAGTTACAATCCCCATTTCTTATGTTATAATAACCTCTGACACTCTGTTCAGACCCCCAGCAGTTCATCCTGTACAATTCTCTGATTTCGTCTGGACAGAGCACAGATATTAAATTAAGGAAAGGAGATTCGGGCTGCATCGCCCGGCTAAAATCATGGAAAGAGAAAAATTAGGCTCACGGATGGGATTTATCTTACTGTCCGCCGGCTGTGCCATTGGAATTGGAAATGTCTGGAGATTTCCCTACGTCGCCGGTGCTTACGGCGGTGGTGCATTTGTACTGTTCTATCTGTTTTTCCTCGTAACAATGGGCATACCTGTCATGACAATGGAATTTGCAGTGGGACGCGCCAGCCGCAAAAGCATCATCAAAAGCTTTAAGGAGCTGGAACGTCCCGGGCAGAAATGGCATCTAAACGGATGGCTCGGAATGGCTGGAAACTATCTGTTAATGATGTTTTATACAACAGTAACCGGATGGATGCTGTATTATTTCTATCAGATGCTCACAGGGAAATTTCAGGGGAAGGACCCGCAGCAGGTAGAATCCATGTTTGGAGAAATGCTTGCCAGTCCCGGGGTATTGACAGCTGCCATGTTTATTGTTGTAACCGCCGGAATTTTAGTCTGTTCTATCGGGCTGCAAAAAGGCGTAGAAAGAATCACAAAAACGATGATGAGCCTGCTGCTTGCTATTATCATCATCCTTGCAGTTCACAGCTGTACATTAGACGGCGGCATAGAAGGACTGAAATTCTATCTGCTGCCCGACTTTCAGAAAATAAAAGAAACCGGTATCTGGGAAACCATAATCGCAGCCATGAATCAGGCATTTTTTACGTTAAGTCTCGGCATTGGCTCCATGGGGATTTTTGGCAGCTATATTGATAAAAAACGCAGTCTTTTGGGAGAATCTGTCAATATCGCCATACTGGATACCTTTGTAGCGCTTGTTTCCGGGCTGATTATTTTTCCGTCCTGCTTTGCCTTTGGCATCAGCCCGAATCAGGGACCCAGACTGATTTTTATTACACTGCCGAATGTATTTAACGAAATGTTAGGCGGACGCATCTGGGGCACGCTGTTTTTTGTCTTTATGTCTTTTGCAGCATTTTCTACGATACTGGCTGTATTTGAAAATATTATTTCCTGCGGCATGGATTTATTTCACTGGAGCCGGAAACAGTCCTGCCTGTTTAACTTTGCGGCTCTCTTTCTTCTGTCCCTGCCATGCGCACTGGGTTACAATCTTTTGTCTGATTTTCAGCCGCTTGGAGAAGGAAGCACTGTCCTGGACTTAGAAGACTTTCTGGTAAGCAACATCCTGCTGCCGGTCGGGTCATTGTGCTATCTTTTGTTCTGCGTCACCCGTCTGGGCTGGGGATATAAAAACTATGAGGCAGAAGTCAATACCGGCCAAGGCTTAAAGCTGCCGAAGCAAATCCAGGGCTATGTGACTTATGTCCTGCCAGTGCTGCTTGTCTTTTTAATTGTGAAAGGTCTTATCGACCGCTGAATGAAAACGTCATCCTTTTCTTTTTTGGAGAGAAGGATGACGTTTCCAGCTGCATATGTCTTTGGTTTATCACACCTGATTCAGTCAATAAAAGTCATAATCTGATTAAATTTATCTCTGCGTAAAAATCTGTTCCATAAACGCCTCCATTCCTGCATCATTCCCGAATCTGCTCTAAAATAAACGGGTCCCGAATTTTCTTATCCTCCGCTAACAGCACAATCTTAGACATAATTTCCGCCGTTTTCGGGTCCTCGTCCACAAACGGCAGGAACAGCTTTCCCCGCCTCTGGCTGTGCACCGGCAGTATTTTCAGCATAGCGCCGCCCTCCTGATGTACGACACCGCTGCCAAGATGCACATTATAATTCCCCCTTGTCCCCGTAATCACCGCATGCGCATCTTTTAAGACCACATTGTTAAGCCCGAACAGCGGCAGATTAAACTCCACAATCGCACGGCGCATCTCAATTGTGGAATGGCTTGTCTGCGGGTCCACACCTCCTGCATGTGCCACACTGGCTGCTAAATCCACATCCCGCATAACTTCGCTGTAAATCAAATCCGGCACTTGTTCAATCGTAAGCGGTTCAAATGTCCTCCGGTCAGAAAATTCCACCCATTCCAGCGTCGGCGCTTCGATATCACTCGGTGAAAACCAGTCTGCCAGCGCATAAATCTTCGCGATAATATTTTCCTTATAGAAAATTTTCTGCAATCCTTCCTCATAATCTGCAATCCATCGCCGTCCTTTCAGACATGCCGCTGTTTTTTTCGGCTGAATCTGATTCCCGGCAAACATTCTGGAAGCCTTAAGCCCCCGTTCTTCCGGCAGTTTTACATACAGCTCCCGGAATACCTGGCGGAACGGCTGGCGTATCTGCTGCTCAAATAAATATTTCTGATATGCCTGCCATACCCCCGCCCGGTATAAATCCAGCGGATGCGCAATGCGAATCTTCTGCCCCTGATATAAATGAACTTTCTTATGATTCAGAGTCTGCAAATACAAGCTTCTGTTACCGGCTGCATGATTCTCTGAAATATTCTCCGCACCTATAGTATCGGAATCTTCGCTCCCCTCTTCTTTTAAAACAGTACCACTTTCACCTTCTGATACGAAAAATCCTGTCTCATCCCCGCATACAAACACAAGTGTTCTCAAAACTGCCCCGGCTGCCGGATTTTTCATCAGTCCTTCAGCTTCTTCTGCCATAAATTCCGCTCCGTCCTCCATAGACTCTTCCAGCATCTTTTTGGCCCGTGCGTACTGCTCCTTCAGCTTCCTGCAGGCATTCTTCATCTCCAGAACCTGTGGATGTTTTCTAACTTTTACAGGCAGTGATTTCAGCGTTTTTCCGTCTTTTTTACACAGGATTTCACTTTTTCCTGCCTCATCCACATGCAGGCAGATATCTGTATCCTCCACACGGACCCATTTCATCAGCGGCGCAAATTCTTCTGCCAGCCTTCCTTCCATATTTAAAATGAGCCTGGTCACATCGGCATATCCGGCATGAACGCTTAGATTTACAAGCGCTGTCTGCACTGCTTTTCCCTCGCTTGCTCTCCTCTGTGCGCCAAACTGCCTGGATTCTTTTTCGAAGTTTCGGATAAACTGATACCGCTCCATCAAATCCCGCTCTCTGTCCGCTGCAAAAGGCACCAGACCGTAGCTCATCAGCAAATCCTTATTCCGCTTATCAATAATCCGGGCACGCAGATTTTCCAGCGTGACCTTTCCAGAGGCCGCGTCCGCATATTTTCTCGCTCTGGAATGCTTCTGCCCGTCTGAAATATATTTTGCTGCTTTATAAAGTATCCCAAAATTGTGCTCTCCCAGCAGGCTGTATGCTTCCCGGAACCATTCGATGTCGAATGCCCCGTCCTGTAATTCCTCTGCTGAAAGCGGCGTATATCTGGCAATCACGGCCATTTTCGCATCATCAAACCGCTCATTCATATGCGCCATAAAATAATAACAGCCGCTCTTGAGCCCTTTCCAGCCAAGATACTGTTCTATCAAATCTATCCACTGCGGCGCATACATGGCTGTCTCCACCAGCCGCTGCGTCCGAATATCTGTACCCTCTAATGCTTCTCTCAAAACCCGGGCATTGTCTCCGGCTGCCGGATAACATGCCTTTAACAGCCTGCTTAAGACTTCCGGCTTTGCGGTGCCGGATGAATGATACCAGGAATAATAAACTTCCCTTCCAAGCGCGTCGTTCCCAAGCGCTTTCAAAATCCGCACAAGATATGCCGTTCCCTGTATATAAGTAATTCCTGATATATCTTTTGAAAACACCGTCTCCGCTTCTGAACGCCTAAGCTCCGTGTCTGTCATAAGAGGCACAATCGTATCATACAATTTTTGAACCAGTCTGCCGCACCAGGTATCTTCTCCCGCCAGCGCTGCTCCCCGCTCTGAAACTGCCTGTCCCGTTTCTTCTCCAAAAAACTTTCTCCACAGGGAACGGTTGAAAGGATTTGCGTATTCTCCTTTCACAAGCTGGGTCAGAGCTGTCAGATTATCGCTTCTGTTAAAATAATCCAGAATGGCCTGATATAATATATCCTCTGAAATAAGCCCCAGATGATATGCCTTCAAAAACCAGTACGGCGTTAGCGGCGTCAGCTTCCTGTCTCCAATCCCGCGATAAGCTGCCGAATCCGCTAAAAATCTGGAATTCTGTCCCGGTCTGCTGCCCGCCAGCTCCAGCTTCCATGCCGTATAAAATGCTTTTGTAAATTCTTCGTCTGTCTCCCAGTATGCAAGTCCCTCCAGCAAACGGTTCAAAAAGCAGAGGTTTCCCGCCGGAGTCCATGATGTGTTTTGCATTCCGTTCCAGCCATGATAGTAAAAAGGCACCATTTTGTTTTTCGGGCTGATAACCTGCGCCATAGCCCGGGCACCCTGAAGCCCTGCCTGAAACAGAAGCTTCCGGTCCAAAAATTCATAACGGTAGTTCAGACGCACATTCTGAATCTGTCTTTCATATTCCAGCTCCATTTCAAGCGGCTGAAACGGCATCTTTCCAAATACCGCCTCGTAAAACACTTTCGCCCCCTGATACGTCTGCGTATTATGAAGCAGCAGCCTTGCTTCCCATTCGATAAATGTCCCGTAACCGCCAATCTCATTTTGATAAAAATCCCGCAGCTCCTGCGCCAGCGGATAGTTTTCCAGACAATAGGTCTGATGCAGCTGCCTGCCCTCCTGTCCTGCATTCCCGCGTTTCCCGGACTCCTTCAGCTGCGTATAAGCATTGCCCAGTAACGTTTTTCCCCCAAATGCCGCAGTATATTCAAAATCCCGGTTTTTGCGGATAAATGCATCCAGTTTTTTATTTTTATCTATAATTTCCTTCTCTGGCAAAGGAAGCAAAGCCTGTACCGCCTCTGTTCCCTCATCAAATAGAGGAATCTCCGGCAGGATATCCGGGTCGTAAATCCCAAAGCCTTTCTGCTGTGATAATGGTAAATTTTCTTTACGGCCTGGCTGAAATTTCTCTGCCGGATATTCTTCTGTCGAAACCGAAGCTTGTTCTATCTGAGCCTTCCCTGTCACAGATTTTTCTATCACAGATTCTCCCATTAATAATTTTTCTGCTGCAAATTCTTCTATTACGGATTTTCCTGTCACAGATTTTTCAGCCACGGATTTTCCCATCACAGACTTTTCCATCCCGGTCTCTTCTATCACAAATTTTTCTATTAGTATTTTCTCTTTATCAGATGGTTTTTGAATCAAACCAGCCAGCGGCCTTACACGCTCGTAAAAGTCTGCTCTTTTTTCTTTTTCTGACAGACGCATCAGCAAATCCAGCCCCGCGCTGCGTTTTTCTTCTTTTTTATCTGTCAGTAACCGTTTCAGGCACTCTTCCATACAGGCATCATCCTGCTCTGCCAGAAACTTCAGCAGATGACTGCGCAGCCTACTCCGTTTCAAGCGCAGCATATCTTCCATCAGCCGGTAATCGGACACTGTAAATTCCAGCTTTTCTGCAAGGGCAGCAGCTTTCGAGGATGTAAATTCCTCCGCATTTCCCATATACTGAATCAGCAGTTCCCGCTGCTTTTGATTCGACGGCTGATACAGCAGCAGATTCAATAAAAATCCCCTGGCATAGCTGCCTGCGCTTACTCCGCCCAAAAGCGCTGCCGTCTGCGTAATTTTCTCTTCATCCGCCAGCACATATGCCGTAAAAGCCAGCTGGCAGATAATCTCAGACGGCTTCAGTTCCACTCTGTGCCATGGAAAAATACACGGCTCATAGACAGCTCCCTTCTTAGGCAGCTGTTCATAAATGCTGTACAGTTTTTCATACTGAATCAGCGCATCCTCACGGTCTGTAAAATAATCTGTAAGCACTGCCTTTTTCGGCCTTTTAATTTCCATCGGATATAAAAAATCAGGATATAATAATTTCTGTACATGCTCCATGCACCGCGTATGAAAAGCCGGCATATACGCAGCCACAAGTTCCAGGTCGTCTGTATGCTCCAGAATTACTTTCCGTGCTGTACGGATTTTCAGGCTTTCATCAAATAAATGCTCATTATAATAAGATGCCGCAAGCTTCTGAGACCTGCTGCCATTGTCTGTCAGTTCCATCATTGCAGCCACCGCATCCTGCGCCTCGTCAAATCCCAGCGCCCAGAGTGCCGTGCTGACTGCAACGGCATCATCTGTCTTAAGCTGTTCCTGACAGTATTGCCTGTCTCTCAGACACCGGCCTGTCATCTGCAGCAGTTTTCTGCTCATCCTGTCTGCGGCAGCGCCATAAAAAATGCCGGTCCATGCAGAAACCGCCCTCTGCACCGATGAATAACGGATTAAATTATGATTTTCTATTAATTCAAAAAGCGTTAAAAATGCGTCTTTCGTCCCTTCATCCATTGTTTCACAGACAGCCTGGCGCAGCCCCTCCTGGAGTCTTGCCGCCACCAGAAGGTCCCCTGTCAGTTTATGAAGTTTTCGGTTATCCGACTGAAAGATGCCCAGTATCATTTCCCGGTCCAGATAAGCCGTATTCTGTTCACTTAAAATCAAATTCTCGAGCGCCTGAATGACCGCCTGATTGCCCCGGTCAATCTCCGCCGCATAAATCAGGCTGAAATTCCGGTTAAAATTCCATTCATGCTTCACATAATCCATCTTTTCTGCATCCAGCCGCCTGTAAATGAGGTCTTCCAGGCTTGTGCCGCAGTAAAACAGCTTTTCATATGTCATAAGCAGAGAAAAAACAAGATGCATCTGAGGCCCATACCCTGCGGTACGCACCGTCCTCCGATACCATCCATAAGAAAATGGAAACTGATTTAGTTTATCAATGATATACAGAAACGATTCCTGATATTCAGACGGCACAAACGCATTCAGCAAAGCCTTATGTACCTTAGAACCCGGCAGCAGCCCCTTCTGCCCGAACCACTCAGACGGCTTTTTATCCGGATTCGCATAAAACTCCCTCGCAATCCGCCCCGTCCGGTTTTTGCCGTCTTTCAGCCGCCCTGCCACCTCCAGCGCCAGCTCTTTATCATGCCCGGACAGTTTCTCAATACGCTTTTCCAGCTCCTGAATTCTTTTTAATGTAACTGCCCTTCTCGTATTATAGTCAAATCCTGCCATCTTACCACATCCTCCCCGCAAGCATCGTCATCCTGACAAACGTAAACACCTGATTCTCTGTGATACAAATCGTTTCGTCCAGACTTTCCAGGGGCCTGCCATCCATAAAAACCCGGTAAATGCCATCCTCAAAGCACTGAATCGCATTTTCCCGGGCTTCCTCCAGTTCTGCTCCCTTTTCTCCATAATGAAATCCAAAAGAAATTTTTCCCGTTACAGCCCTATCCTCCATTTCTTCTTTTGTCAGACAGCATAATAGCTCCTGGGATTCCCGCTTTTTGTTATAGTCCGAAACCCCTCTTTCTGTAACCGCCAGAATCAGTTCCCGCACAGAAGACGGCCGGCCTATAATTTCATATTCATAAGACTGGACCGTACTGCGTCTTTTTCCGATAGATTTTAAATTTACTTTTATTTTCATAGAAACAGCCTTTCAAAGCAGATTCCCTGCCGCCTTTCCAGTATATCTGAATTTCCTGTTTTCTGGTCTGGTTATTTCAGCTGTCTTTTTCGTTCCGATACTGGCAGGCGTGGTTTCCTAAATCTGTTTTTGCTTCGAGTATACCACAGACCAGAGGATATTTCCATTGTATAATCACAAAACCATACTCAGCTCACACAGAAATCACAAACAGTTTTCCATCCCTTTCAGTTCCCAGACATATCCCCCTATCTGCTCCCCGGCCGTCACCAGCCCGAATACCATATAATACAGCTCAATCCCCGCCGGGAGCATTACCGCAAACCAGCTGTTTGAAAAAAGCAGTATCAATATCATCGGCAGGCTCATTTTCTGCAGATTCAGTTTCCTAAAAAAACCGATATATGGCAGTATCTGCGGAAACATCTGTACAAATACTGTAATCACAGGCAGAATATAAGTGCTGTCCCTGGCTAACAGCGTAGGAATCCACGGCAGCAATACCGTCGTCTCATTCACAGCGACCGCCAGACGTATCCCGTTATACAGTACAATCATAACCGGAAGCTGCAATAATGCGGACAGGCACCCCATGCTGCCTGTCCCCTCTTCCCGGTACAGCTTTTGCAGTTCCGCAGTCATTTTATCCTGTCTGTTTTTATATTTATTTTTAATTTCTTCTGCCTTCCTGTTAATCACCTGCTGCTTTTTCATTGATGCCCTCTGTTTTCGATTGAATGGAATCATACATAAGCGGACAATAACCGTAATCAGTACAATCGCTATCCCATAATCCCCGCATACAGCATACAAAAGTTCAATCAGCTGCCGTATGCCCTCATACAGCATGTTCATTTATCCATTTCCTCCTCCCTCTGATTTTTCCGTTCCCTGCGCCAGGCTGCAAAACCCGTCCCATAAATCGTCAGAATCATTACAAAAAAAGCAATCAGAAAAATATTCAGGGAATTTTTTCCCATAGCTGCAGATATAATATGAAGCACCGGCACTGAAATACAGAGTATCCAAAAACTGACAGAAATTACCCCTGCCAGCCAGGGGCGGCGAAATATTCTTATAATCAGCGAATCCCAGTGAAAGACCCCGGATATCGTAAACTCTGTGATATCTTCTATCAGTTCCGCAGCCTCTGCAAAATGCATGCCTTTGTCTTCCTCTCTATGTACATAATTTAAGTAATGATTTAATTTTTCTTCATTTAACTGCTCCTCCAGCAATACCATACCGCAAAGCTCAATTGCTCCCTGCAGATTCTCCATCTGCATTTCTAATTCCTGCTTTTGTCTTAATAAGATATCTTTCATCTCAGCTTTTCCATTCAGCAGCAGATAAATCGTATCAATCGATACTCCCATTTTCCGATACAATAAAATCTGCTTCATCCGCTGCACATCTTCCTGGGAATAATCCCGGTATTTACTGTCCGCTTCCCTGGCCGGAGTCAGTAATCCTTTTCTCTCATAAAAACGCACATTGCTCACCTTCAAACCTGCGAGTTCTGCTGCTTCGCTTATTCTCATTCTTTTGCTCCTTTCTTTCAGATACTTCATCTATACACCCTGTACCTGGTGCAGAGTCAAGCATATTTTTATTTTATACAAAAAAAGGACTGGTCACCCAATCCTTAACAGCAGCCTCCACATCGTTCTGCAGCTGCCTGCAATACAGCCATGAGGCTTACCTCCGGTCAGCTGATTTAATGCCAAACCTTACTCATGGATTTCAGCATGCTTCCATGCCTAAACGAAAGTTCACAGTGTCCGTTCACCGTTAACAAAACTGACCATTCACTGTTTACATAAAACCTAAAACAGAACACATAAAACCGAATACGCTTTTTTGAAGAATCGAATCACTGCAATATGGCATCAGCCATTCGTTCAGCCATTCAAATATCTTCCCATAAAATGCTTATCAGCAGTATGCCTGATGCGGCGTAACCCTGCCGCGGGAAACCAGGTTTGAGATTTTCGTACTGTAGGCAGAAATTTAATTAAAATTCAATATAAGTAGTTGCATTTGACACTTTAATCTGCGTATCCAGCTCCCGTAAAAGATTCTCTCTCTTTTCGGTAATCTCATCCATTTTCTTTTGAATACCCAGCGGGTCAATTAATTCTGTCGTATTTTCTTTCACATAAGTTTCTACCACTTCCAGCGGCTTATCCTCTTTTACCCGGCTGTCTTTTCCAAGAATACTCAGCCGCATATCCTCTGCTGTGCCCTGCAGCTTCTGATTCCTGCTTTCCGCAAACTGCACGCTCCTGTCATACTGACACTGCATCATCTGACGGAGATTTCCCTCAAAATCTGCCTTTTCCGCATAAACTCCCGTTCCGCGCATCCTGCCCCTGAGCGCAATGGCACTCGCTACGCTCATTCTGCCATATGAAGTCTCGATATAAGTATTCGCATTCGAATTCACAATCATGGCGTCTATCTTCTGGTAACGGTCTGTCAAATCGATAATCTGCTGGTATGCCGCCCGGGCCTCCTTTGCAAACTGCTCCTTGGTCACGCGGGCTTCATATACTTTTTCTTCATTCCTTTTTGCAGTATCAATAAATTTTGCCTTTGCAATTTTGTCCGATATTTTTTTCACTAATAAATCTCTTTCATCAAGAGCCTGGGTAATCAGCATCTTCTCTGCCATTGTACATTCCTCCATCGCCTTAAATTACAGTTCATCTACAATGCATCGCATTCTTTAATCTTATTATAAATTTCCAGTCCGTTTTTTCTTCCAAACAGCTTCAGGCTGCTTAGATAAATCACCTTTGGCGTCTTATTTCTGCCTTCAATCAGATTCTGTATCTCTGCTGTCATATTTTCATACTGTGTACCCGCAAACAGCTCCTCCAGAACTTTTTTCATGCGCATTTTTTCAGTATAAGCTGCATGAAAATTGCCAATTGCCAGATTCTCACGCAGATGCTTCAATTCCCTTGTCCGTTCATTATCCTCATTGCCGCTGACAATACCGTCTTCGATACAGGAAGATAAATAAACCCGGTTCTTATGTACTGACTTTTTCGTCCAGTAATCCCGTACTGCCTGAAAACCGCTGTCGTTACTGACAATTACAGAAACCCCGTCGTATCCGCCTCCAATCAGTTCTCCGAGACGGGACGCGATGTAAAAGTCCAGGGCATTTTTCCCTGTTTTACATAATTTGCAAACCTCAAAAACGCAGCCTGATGATGAAATGTCCTCTAGTATCCTCCGTTCCGCATGCTTTCTCGCTTCACTGTAAAAGATAATAATATGATCCCCGGATTCCAGGTAGCTGCTGCCCCGCATCCCTGCCTTACTGACATTTTCGTAATCAATCAAAAATAACATGGGCTCACCCCTTTGCTTCATGCTTCTGTTCTATTTTAACACAAAAATCTGTGCGTGTCATTTAACTTATAATAGAATTTTTCTGGCAGTTATCAGAGGTAAATGCAGCAGGTACGATAAAGGGTTACATTATGGACTCTTGGACGCCGGATAGAAGGATAATTATGGCCCAATTATGGCCCCTCGGACGCCGGGTGACGGGAAGATGCACCGGTTTCCCGTGACGGCTCCGGAATGTTAAGAATCCCTAAGCATTCTGCATCTAAGCTATGGCCCCGGACGGGACGCGGCACCTATTCGCCCTGGCTGAATGCCAGCAGCTACCGGTGCCGCTACGGCTTCGCCGCCTGGTTACAGAGCAGAATGCTAAGGGATTCTAAACATTCCTCCAATGTCACAGGAAACCGGTGCATCTTCCCGTCACCCGGCTGGTTTTCATATGATTTACTTGAAAAAGTGCTTACGCTGCACAGAATCTTTCTATAGCTAACTAAGTACAAACTGCCTGCTAAAAGCTGTCCTTACTGTACAAACAGACTTTCTATATCCGGCCAGCCATAAACTGCCTGCTAAAAACCGTCTATACCGTATCCGGGATGCCACGTACATAACGTTTTTCAAAAACCAGCCGGGAGAGGGGATTTGCACGGTCTTTCTGCGGCATTGGAAGAATGTTTAGAATCCCTTAGCATTCTGCT
>CANDJC010000014.1 GCA_947384955.1 uncultured Eubacterium sp.
TGGTACATTCAGAAGATATTATGATAAAGTTAACTGCTGTTTCAATATCTGATAAACAATTTTCAAAGCTGGATTCTAAAGCTGAAGATACAGCTTTAAAGATTAAAATAGTGGAATATTTACAAAATCAGCCGGCAGCAACGCAAAAGGAGCTGCAGGAAGCTTTCAACGAAACAAGGACACACATACAAAAAAATATGAAAGAATTGGTAAATGAGGGAAAAATAGAACGTAAAGGCGGAAAAAGGTTTGGATATTGGGAAATCAAAAAGTAGAATTTCCCCAAAGCTGTTTTAATGCTCTGTTTCAGCTTTGGAACAGCTTTGGCAATGCTTTAAGTAAATGTTAAAGTGATTTTACCACATTTCTAATGAATTTTCTGCATCTGCCCATGTCTGCATACAGCCCTTAAGATACAGCGCTTCATATCAAGAGGGCTGTCTATTGCCAAGCATTTAAAGCATGGTGTTGTTTTTAATCCTTCCTGCGCTTTTTCGCAGTCTATCCGTAAAACATATCCGTCAAAGCAGCAAGTATTTCTTGTATGTTACAGGTTTTTCTTTCACTTATTTTTGCCCTTATGAGGGTTCGTAACATGAGGGTATATTAGCTGGAACAGCCAATATCCGTAACCTCCGTCTTTCTTTTTTTGTGATATCTATTATATTCTCAACGGTGAATAATATCAAGGTATTTCTTTCTGCCAGTAACACATCTGCAAAAACCACGGGTCAGAATCAGCGGGCATATTTTGACCTGCAGCACAGAGCATGCCGTGAACAGGTTAACTATGGCAAAGAAAAGCGTATGCTACAGGAAAGCCATTTCCCTGGCGCTCCGTTATAATAAACTTACTTAATAAACAGCGGTCAGACAGCTGCCAGGAACCTGTCTGATACTGACAAAGGAGGAAAAGTATGAATATTCTTGGTATTTCATTTGGCAAGAAAAATGCCAACACGGACATTCTGGTAAAGGAAGCGCTGTTCGGATGCCGTGAAGCTTCCCCGGATGCGGAAATCCGTTTTGTAAACACCTGCAACCTGAATATCGGCCGGTGCCGCGGGTGCGGGGCATGTTCGACACAGTTAGAGAAAGGGAAAGATAACGTCTGTATTTTCAAGGATGATTTTCAGGAACTGGAAGATAAAGTACGCTGGGCGGATGTGCTGGTTGTAGGGGCTCCGGTTTACGTGCTGCAGCCTGTGGGGCAGTTTAAGGATTTTGTAGACCGTTTCAGCTGCAGACATGACAATTCAGCGATTAACTGGGTATTAGACAAACGCCGCAACGGGGAAATGCCGGGCGACGCGGATGCATTTCCAATGGAGAGGCTGAAAAAGAGGACGGTCTGCTATGTTTCAGTCGGCGGCGCGATTACGGAGAACTGGACTTCGATGGGAACGGCTACCTTGCATCTGTTTGGATTCCCTCCGATGATGAAGGTCATGGGCAATTATAATGCGAACGGCATGGGCGTGATTGGAAATCCATACATAGACAGGCAGCTGATTGACAATATGCACGAGATGGGAAAACGGACAGTGGAAGGCTATTACGACGATACGGCAGAATTCTTCCAGCCGGAAAATAAGCCGAAAGGCGTCTGTCCGGTATGCCACCAGAACCTGATTACAGTAGTTCCAGGCACGACGAAGGTGGAATGTCCGGTGTGCGGGATTGAAGGCGAGCTTCGGATTGAGAACGGCGGAATCGAAGTGGAATTTTCGAAAGAGCAGCAGAACCGGGCGCGCGGCACATTTGCAGGGCTTCGGGAGCATACGACGGAAATCCAGAGCTTTGGCGGCATCTGCGGGCCGAAGATTATGGCAAATAAAGAAATGTTAGATAAAAATATGAAAGAGCGGATTAAAGACTTCGAAACGGCAATTGCAAACCGTTCCTAAAAAGATGTATATAGCAGTGAAAAGCCGGTATGGCGGGCACTGATATAAATAGTATCAACAAAGTTTTTAAGCAAAAGGAGGAAAAGGTATGAGTTTGAAAAGAGTGATTAGTTTTGGTGTGGCAGCGATGATGTCGGTATCTCTTCTGGCAGGCTGCGGCAATGGGGCTGCAGAAACAGGCGGACAGCAGAGCGGCAATGACGCAAAAACAGAAGCGGATGATGGCGCGGGGAAAGAAGACGGAGCCGGCGGCGAGGCAGATGCACCGGATGAAGGAAACGAAGGCGCATCCGGCGAAATAAAGGGCGCAAACGAAGACGCTCCAAACACAGAGACGACTGACGAAACACTCCGCATCGGACTGTCCGCAGAACCATCTACACTCTGGGGTTCTGCAGTCGGCAAGGTAGAAAACGAAGCACAGATAATAAACAGCGCGATTATGGACCGCCTCGTAAATGTAGACCATAATACAGGTGATGTTTATGCGATGCTTGCATCAGAATGGGAATGGGCAGACGACACACACTGTACATTTACACTGCGCGATGATGTTACGATGTCTGACGGGACACCGCTGGTAGCAGACGATGTGGTATATTCGGTAGGCGTATGGATGGATGCCAGTGCGAATACAGATACCGGGCGTTATTTAAAAGGCGTGGAAGCAGCAGATGAGCATACCGTTACGATTGAATTTAATACAGCAGCTCCAGACTTTATGAACATGCTGGCATGGTCGAATTTTGCGATTGTCAGCGAAGATGAAGTAAAGGCAGCAGGCGGCCTGGAAGCAGCAGCAAAAAATCCGACAGTCGGCGTAGGCAGATATAAGTTCAAAGAATGGAAGAGCGGACAGTCCATTACACTTGAACGTAACGACGATTACTATGACAAAGATTATGCCGGATACTATAAAGAAATCGTATTTACATTTACAAACGATGCGGCTGCACGTGCGATGGCAGTACAGTCCGGCGACTTAAACGTAGCTTATGATATGCCAATCAGCATGGTAAATACATATGTTGGAAGCGATGCGGTTGACGTAATTATGCATACATTCGGACAGAATACACGTTTATATTACAATATGGGGCCGAAAGCAGGCGCTACGAAAGACATTAAAGTACGCCAGGCAATTGACAAAGCACTGGATTTTGATGCAATCGCTATGGTTGGTACAGCAGGCACCGTACCGGAAGTACACGGCTACTTTGATTCCGAAAGCAAATATTATAACGAAACTTTTACAGCAGAAGAGCGTAAAGTTGATTTAGAAGGCGCAAAAGCACTTTTAGCAGAAGCAGGCTATGCAGACGGTCTGGATTTGACCATTGTCGGCATGCAGGATCAGAATCCGATTTTTACGGTTATGCAGGAAAGCTTAAGGCAGGCTGGCATTAATCTGACAATCAACATTGTAGATACGCCGCAGTTCGTAGAAGCAGCTAACGGCGGAGACTATGATTTAATTCATGTAGGCGACCTTGTAGACGCAAGATATCCGGCTATGATGACATTTTTCCGTCAGATGAATATTGATACCTTCTGTATCGGCGGACCGAAATATACAACACCGGAAGTAGACGATGCCATTGGCGAGTTTATTGCAGAAAAAGATGAGAAAAAGGCTCAGGATATGGCAGCTGAATTAGAGAAAACCTGGAAAGATGAAATGTGGTTCTCCAATACTTATGCGGAAATGCATGCAGCAGTTACTTCCAAAGGACTGAAAGGCTATAACACAATTGAAAGAGGTTTTGTTGACCCGACTGGCTTCTATAAATAACAGCTGTAACAGCAGATTTACATACTTTGTGATGAAGTGATTCCGAGGGAATCTCCGGCACTGTGGGGTATCCTCCACAGTGCCTTTTTATATCCGTTTCCATTCAACGACAGCATATAATGAAAAAGAGGGTTTGACTATGTTAAGGTATGTCATTAAAAGACTCCTTCTGCTCATTCCGATTATTCTTGGCGTTTCTGCTATTATTTTTGCCTTAAAGACATTTACGCCGGGCGACCCGGCAAGGCAGATTTTAGGAAATGACGCAACACAGGAACAGGTGGATGCGAAGAGGGAAGAGCTGGGGTTAAATGACCCGGTGATTGTACAGTATTTCCGTTACATAGGCGGAATCGTAAGAGGAGATTTCGGCGATTCCTACCGTACCGGCGAGCCGGTGCTTTCTGAGATTCTTCCAAGGCTTGGGACATCTGCGAAGATTACCATCGGCGCAGTTGCAATCGGCGCTGTTATCGGCGTGCTGCTTGGGATTATCTCGGCATTAAAAAAATATACATGGATTGATTCGGTTGTGCTCGTTGTATCCATGCTGTTTCAGTCTGTGCCGGAGTTTGTTGTGGCGCTTGTGCTGATTATGATTTTTGCGGTACAGCTGCATCTGCTGCCGGCAACCGGTATTGATACGATTCAGGGATATATCCTTCCGATGGCGTGTACGGGCCTTGCTTCGGTAGCAAGCTATACGCGTATTACCCGTTCTTCCATGCTCGAGGTATTAGGAGAAGATTATATCCGTACGGCACGGGCAAAGGGCCAGACCGAAGCGAATATTACTTATCACCATGCACTGCGCAACGCGATGATTCCGGTTGCACAGTCGATTGGTACCAATCTTGGCAACTCCATCGGCGGCGCTATGGTATTAGAGACGGTGTTCAGCGTGCCGGGTGTTGGAAAGTACATTGTAGATTCGATTACACAGAGAAATTATCCGTCTGTGTTAGGAGGGGCTTTGATTATTGCGATTGTGCTGACGGTGATTAACCTTTTGGTGGATATCAGCTTCGTTTTGATTGACCCGAGATTAAAGACGACGATTATTGCAGGCGGGGCTAAGAAAAAACCTGCCAGGAAAGCAGCGTAAGGGGAGGGAAAAAACATGGCAAAAATGCATACTCCCGCAATGGAGAAGATAGAAAGAAAAAATGCAAAACGTAAAAAACCGGTTAAATCTACGCCGGCATATGAATCCTGGAAGCGTTTTAAAAGAAATCCTACCGCATTAATCGGACTTGTGGTTGTCTGCATCCTGATTCTGGTTGCTGTTTTTGCAGATTTTATCGCCCCGTTTGAGTACGAGGTGCAGGATTATATGGCAATGATGCAGAAACCGAGTGCGGAGCACCTGTTTGGAACAGACCAGTTTGGACGTGACATTTTCAGCCGCTGTATTTATGGTACGAGATATTCTCTGATTATTGCTCTGTTTTGTACGATTGCGGCATTTTTCAGCGGCGGCCTGCTCGGTATCATTGCGGGATATTTTGGCGGCAAGGTCGATACGGTAATTATGCGTATTATGGATATTTTTCAGGCAATTCCGATGATTATGATGGCGATGTGTATCGTTGCGGTATTAGGAAACGGCATTCCGCAGCTGGTAGCGGCGATTATGTTTGCGTCGATGCCTACCATGGCAAGGAACAACCGTGCGGCTATTTTAAGAGTGCGCGGGAATGACTACATCGAATCTTCAGAGGCAATCGGTGTCGGACAGGTGCAGATGATTATCAAGCATATGATTCCGAATGCGGTCGGCGTTATGATTATTTATTTCGTTGGTTTCCTGGCAGTATCGATTATGATGATGTCTTCCATGAGCTATATCGGCGTAGGCCTTGCGGCTCCGACACCGGAGTGGGGGCTTATCTTAAATGACGGCAAGCCTTATATTACCCAGGCTCCGTATATGATGCTGTTTCCGGCGCTGATGATTATGATTACATGTTTTGCATTTAACCTGATGGGCGATGGTCTGCGCGACGCATTCGACCCGAGGCTGAAGTAGGAGCGATAGGCAGGGAGGGAAACAGAGTTGAGCAGCGATAAAATATTAGAGATTAAAGACCTTGTCATACATTATGAAACGGACGAGGAAGTTGTAGAGGCAGTCAACGGAATTACGCTGGAATTAACGAAAGGCAGGATTATCGGCCTTGTAGGGGAAACCGGGGCCGGCAAGACGACGACTGCGCTTGGAATCATGGGCCTTCTTCCTCCGAAAGTAGGCCATGTGATTCAGGGCTCTATTAAGTTAGAAGGCGAAGACCTTTTGAAAAAATCCAGCCGCGAAATGCGCAGCGTGCGCGGAAAACGAATCAGCATGATTTTCCAGGACCCGATGACGGCGTTAAACCCGGTAAAGACGGTCGGGGACCAGATTGCAGAGGTTGTGCTTTTACACAGTCACTGCTCCAAAGCAGAGGCATTAAAGCGTGCCCAGGATATGTTAGCAATGGTCGGCATTGTCCCGGAACGTTATAAAGAATATCCGCACCAGTTTTCCGGCGGCATGAAACAGAGAATTGTCATTGCGATTGCGCTGGCGTGCGAGCCGGACTTATTAATCGCAGACGAGCCGACGACGGCGCTGGATGTAACGATTCAGGCGCAGATACTGGATATGATGCGCGGCCTGCAGAAAGACCACGGCACTTCCATGATTCTGATTACCCATGACCTGGGCGTTGTGGCAGAAATGTGCGATTCCTGCGCGGTGATGTATGCCGGAAAAATCGTTGAATTTGGCAGTGTAGAGCAGGTATTTGACAATCCGAAGCATCCGTATACCAGGGCGCTTTACAAATCGATTCCGTCGTTAGACCGGGATGTGGAACGGCTGGAAGTAATTCCGGGTCTTGTAACAGACCCTGCAAATCTGCCGCCTTACTGCAGTTTTTATGACAGATGCGCTGAAAAATGTGAGAAATGCAAAAGATTTGAACCATGGCCGGTTGATGTTGAGTCAGGTCATGTGGTCAGCTGCATTCAGTATACACCGGAATGGGAGGGAAAGTAAATGTCGGAAAATTTGATAGAAGTCAGTAATCTGAAAAAATACTTTTTTACTCCAAGGGGCACGCTCCATGCGGTGGATAATGTCACATTTAATATCGAAAAAGGCAGAACAATCGGCATTGTAGGAGAGTCCGGGTGCGGAAAGTCAACCCTTGGAAAAACACTGATGCGCCTGCATACGGCGACTTCCGGAAAAGTCATGTACAAAGGCAGCGACATTGCCAGTATGCCGATTAAAGAATTTAAGAAAAATTACCGTTCAAATATCCAGATGATTTTCCAGGACCCGTATGCTTCCTTAGACCCGCGCATGAGCGTTCTGCAGCTGGTCGAGGAGCCGATTAAGGTACAGAATCCTTCGATGGGAAAAGCCGAGGTGACCAAAAACGCACAGGATATGATGGAACTGGTAGGACTCGCAAAGCGTCTCGAGGGCGCATATCCGCATGAATTAGACGGCGGGCGCCGCCAGCGTATCGGGATTGCAAGGGCGTTATCCCTGCACCCGGAGTTTATTGTCTGCGACGAGCCGGTATCGGCATTAGACGTGTCGATTCAGGCGCAGATTTTAAATCTTTTGCAGGATTTACAGAAAGACCGCGGGCTGACGTATATGTTTATCACACACGATATGTCGGTTGTAAAACATATTTCGGATGATATCGCGGTGATGTACTTAGGGCAGATGATTGAAAAATGCGATGCGAAGGAAATCTTTAAAGATACCATCCATCCGTATTCCCAGGCGCTTTTATCAGCCATTCCGATTCCGAATGTGCATGTAAAAAAAGAGCGCATGGTATTAAAGGGAGAGCTGACATCCCCGATTGACCCGAAGCCGTGCTGCCGTTTTGCAGCAAGGTGTCCGTATGCGGCAGATAAATGCCTGGCAGAAGAACCGGTTCTGCGCGAGATGAAGCCGGGGCATTCGGTAGCCTGCCATTACGCGGAAAAATTTATGAAACAGTGAGCTGTAAAGACGCAGCAAAGACCGGGCCAAAGGGCAGATAAGGCCGTTTAAGAAGACTGACGGCATAAAATATTTACAAAGTCAGACAGGGAAAACCTGTGATGGGAAAGGAGACTAATATGGCAGATTATGAAACACAGATTGTAGTAATTGCAGGAGGTCCTTCGGGACTTGCGGCAGCAGTTCAGGCAGCAGAGGACGGAGCAGAGGTAATTCTTGTAGAAAAGAATGCGGCAGTCGGCGGAGCGGCAAATATGGGAATGGGCCCGCTTGCAATTGAGTCGCATATCCAGAAACGCCAGATGATTGACCTGACAGTTGAAAAGGCTTACCGGATGATTATGGAATACTCGCATTACAATATTGACGGACGTCTGGTAAAGCGTTATTTCGAACAGTCCGCAGAAACCATTGAATGGTTAGAGGACATGGGCGTAGAGTTTGAAGGGGCATACAAATATTTTACACAGTCTGAAGCTACCTGGCATATCGTTAAAACAGACCAGGGCATCGGGCCGAGAGCAGCTTCCTTTATGAACAGGGCAATGTATGAGAAGGCTCAGGAGCTGGGTGTAAAGATTATGCTGGAAACTCCTGCAAAGAAGATTTTAAAGGACGATGAAGGAAAGGTCTGCGGTGTTTTAGCTGTCAATAAGGAAGGAAAAGAGATTGAAATCGCCTGCAAGGCTGCCATTATCTGTACAGGCGGCGCAGGGGCAAATCCGGAATTTATTAAAGAGCAGACAGGCTATAAGTTCGGCGAAGATATGTTTAACTTTGCAATTCCTGGCAATGTCGGCGACGGCATTAAAATGGCATGGGAAGCAGGCGTGGACAAAACAAGAGTGCGCATTGAAGAAGCAGCCAGCTTTGAAGGCATTGACGAGCTGCCGCAGAGCGTTCCAAATATCCTGATGCAGCCGAACCTTTTAGTAAATCTGGACGGAAAACGTGTGATGGATGAAGAGCAGATGCAGAATACGACATTTTTAAGCAATGCGGCTTCGCATCAGAAAAACCGCGTGCTGTTCAGCATCGTAGACAGCTCGATTGTAAAATATTATATGAAAAACGGCGTAGATGAAATCAGCATGGTACGTTTTAACCCGGATGTATCTGATTTTATCGACGGCGTAAAAATCGCGCAGGAAACCGGAAACAAGGGACTGTTTATGGCAGATTCCATTGAAGAGCTTGCGGAAAAGACAGGCATCAACGCAGAAAACCTGGAAGAGACAATTGATGAATACAATGACTACTGCGACGGTGTGGATGAAGAATTCTTTAAGAGAAAGAAATATCTGCGTCCGCTCACAAAAGCGCCTTACTATGCAGCAGCTGTACGTCCAGGCGGATACGGCACGGTCGGCGGCATCCGCATCAATGAAAACTGCGAGTGCTTAAACAGCGAATTTGAACCGGTTCCGGGACTGTATGCGGCAGGCGCGGATGCATGCAACATTTACGACGACAGCTATATGTTCCTGCTGCCGGGCAATTCCATGGGATTTGCAGTCAATACAGGACGTATTGCCGGCATGGAAGCTGCGGAATATGTAGAAGACGAAGACTGATTATACTGGAAAAGGCGCTGCTTAGCCGTGCCTGACAGACAGTATGCTGTTTTCCGGCATCAGGCGTCCGTTCGTCTGATGCCGGATTCTGTGCATAAAGATTCTTAAATTTGGAGGAGTTCGTATGGTTAGTATTACAATCGACGGCACCAGGCTTCAGGTGCCGGAAGGGAAAAATGTCCTGGAATGTGCGCTGGATGCAGGAATTTATATCCCGCATCTGTGCCATCATAAGGATTTAACGCCTCTTGGTTCCTGCCGGATGTGTATCGTGCAGGTGAACGGGGAAGAAAAACCGGTTCCGTCCTGTACGCTGAAAGCGCAGGAAGGTCTTGTGATTCAGACGCAGACAGAGGAAATTACAAGGCTTCGCATGCTGGCGCTGGAGCTTCTGCTGGCCGGGCATCCGGAAGACTGCTCGACGTGTCCGAAATACGGCAATTGTGAGCTGCAGATGCTGATTCAGTACATCGGGCCGAAAACGGGACGGCTGAAAATGCGTTCGAAAGGGTTTGCCTCAGATGAAAGAAATCCGCTGATTCTGCACGACATGAACCGCTGCGTGCTTTGCGGACGCTGCGTGCGTGCCTGTAACGAGCTGCGCGGCGTGCATGTACTGCAGTATCAGAAAAAGGATATGGAAGTATATACAGGCGCACTGCATGAGCGGCTGTTAAAGGACGCAGACTGCCGTTTCTGCCAGGCATGTGTGGAAGTCTGTCCGACAGGAACCATCCGCGACAAGCTGGCAGATTCCGAAGTGCGCAAGGAAGACTATGTTGTTCCGTGCAGAACCGGGTGTCCGGCGCATATTGATATCCCGCGCTACATCCGTTTTATCAGTCAGGGCAATTTTGCGGCTGCAAACGCTACGGTACGCGAGAAGGTGCCGTTCCCGCACAGTCTCGGATATATCTGTGTACACAGCTGCGAGCTGGAATGCAAGCACAGCCACTTAAATGAGCCGGTTTCCATTCGCAACCTGAAACGGTTTGCGGCAGAGCATGACGACGGGGAATGGAAGAAACGGGCATTCCATAAGCCGGCTACCGGAAAGAAGCTGGCGGTCATAGGCAGCGGGCCGAGCGGCCTTACAGCGGCTTATTACGGCGCAAAGCTGGGCCATTCCGTGACGCTGTTTGAAGAAAGCGGCAAATTAGGCGGACAGCTCCGCTACGGCATTCCTTCTTACCGCCTGCCAAGGGAAGTGCTGGATAAAGAGATTGCGGATATTCTGCAGGCAGGGGATATTACGGTTAAGCTGAATACAAAGATAGAAAATGCGCCGCAGCTTCTAAAAGAAGGATTTGACGCGGTTTACGCAGCGGCAGGAACGCATCAGGGCGCAAGGCTTCCGCTGCCGGGCAGCGACTTAGAAGGCGTGCAGGTCAATACCGATTTTCTGCGGGCATTTGAAGAAGGAACAGCATCTGTAGGCGAAAGAGTCGTGATTTTAGGCGGCGGAAACGTAGCGATTGACTGTGCGGGTGCAGCGTTCCGCCTTGGTGCAAAGAGCGTGGATATGGCATGTCTGGAAGCATACGATGCAATGACAGCCACAGACGAGGAACGTACCTGGGCAGAAGAGGAAGGCGTTGTACTGCACAATTCAAAGACATTCCCGCAGATACTCGGCGAGAACGGGCACTGCACCGGCGTAGAAATCCAGAGCGTCGGAAACTTCCGCAAAGAAAACGGACGCATGGTATTTGACAAGATGGAAGGAACGAATGAAATTCTTGCAGCGGATACGGTTATCTTCGCAACAGGACAGCGGCCGGCAATTCCGATGGATGCGGAAGTATTCGGACTGGAGTTAACGCACGGCAATTATATTGCCGCAAAGGGCGAAAACGGCGAGACATCCGTAGAAGGCGTCTGGGCAGGCGGCGACTGCGTAACCGGAACCTCTTCTGTTATCAAGGGCATCGAAGGGGCCAGAAAAGCAGTTTCCGCGATAGATAAATATCTGGGCGGAGACGGAAATATCGAGGAATCGCTTGCACCGGAACAGGAAAAAGACCCTTATATCGGAAGCATCCCGGGGTTTGCAGATATTCCGCGCACGCAGCCGCAGGTCGTACCGGTACCGCAGAGAGTGGAAAACTGGAAGGAATGCGGCCCGATGGACAAAGGCTTTGATGAAAAACTGGCCAGATGCGAGGCAGGACGCTGTCTGCAGTGTGACTTAAGGCTGTGTATTTCAAGCCCGAGAACCTGGGGCGATTTTGCAAAGGAGGCGGAGAGCAAATGACAATCTTTGAGACTGCAAAAGCAATGGGGTATGCGGCAGCCGCGGACAAAATCAATGCAGCTTCCCTGACAGAATACGGCCTGTATCCAGAGCCTTTTATGGAAAAAGTATACCGGGCCAATGCGAAGAAAACAGACGTGCGCGTTTATGCGGGCTTAAATAATGCAGATACAGACGGTGTGCTGCTAGGTCTTTTAAAACAGCATCTGGAAAAAGTCATCGCCGGAATTGAAATTGCCGGAATGCTTACAGGCGCGAAAGTAAAATATCTGTATCTGCCGCAAGAAGAACAAGAACTCGCTGACCAGATTCGCAGCGAGGTGCAGGCGCATGATATCATTTTAGTCAGTGATATTATCAATGTCAGAGAAGCAGAAGAGGACCTTTTGCTGCATATCGCAGCGGCCGCAGACCTTGCGGATATCATCGCAGATACCTATGAACCGGGCGTTTACATTGCCGGAGAAGACGGAAGCCTGAAAAAGGTCCCGGCGGATACGAAAGTGCCGCAGCTGGTGTCTTTGGACGGGGCAAAGGCGGTATACCTTGGCTATCAGTATTATACGCCGAAGGAAGCAGAAGAGCTGTCTGCTAGGGATGCCGTAAACGGGGTCATCCGTGTGCTGACGGAAAAAGACTGCATTGTGGCAGAAACCGCAAAGCAGCTGTTAAAAGACAGAAAGGCCAGCTGCGGAAAATGCGTATTCTGCAGAGAAGGCCTGATTCAGTTAGAATATATGCAGAAAGAAACCGCTGCGGCAAAAGGAAAGGCCGGATATGCAGACCTGACAAAAGAAATCGGGGAAGCAATGTGCGATTCCACACTCTGCAGCGTGGGGCAGGTATCCGCGAAAGCGGCGTTAACCGCTATGGGCAGATTTGCGGATGAATACGAAGCGCATATTAAGAAAAATAAATGTCCGGCCGGGGTATGCGGCGCGTTTGTACATATTTATATCGACCCGAAGACCTGCAGCGGGTGCGGGGAATGTGTAGATGTATGCCCGGCAGAATGTATCGAGGGCAAAGCGAAATATATTCATATGATTGATGAATTTGAGTGTACCAAGTGCGGCAAGTGTATCGAGGCATGTGAGGAAGGGGCTGTGATTCAGACTTCCGGAAAGCTGCCGAAGCTGCCGGGCAGGCTGACAAAAGTTGGGAAATTTAAGAAGCACTGAGAATGTGAGTGCGGGAGGCCGGGAGAGGAGACGAATCTAATCTTCTGTCCTCCTTTAAAAAAGCAAAAAATGTTAGGTATTCTGGAATTCAGAAAAATATTTCTCGCAAAAATCTCTGGCTGTCATGATTTGGATATTTAATGATTTCGGCTGTAGCGCATGCAGTTATTTTTCGATTTGCGGCAGCGATTAAAATTTTTCTTGGAAATCCGCCCAAAAATACACCAGAAATCAGGACGTTTGTATCTATTACAATTTTCATGCCCGTCTCTTCCTTCTGACAGACCTGACTATCTCGTCAACATCACTTTCAACGTAACCAGCAGATGCTGCCCATTTTTGGGCTTCATCCAATGAGGCTTCGAATTCTTCTGCGGAAGGAAGTTTTAATGTCTTGAGCATAATAACATCCCCCGAAGTGTACAATGCAAGTTTATCGCCGGCATCAATAGACAAAAGCTTGCGGATGCTGACTGGCAGGGAAATCTGACCTTTGGAAGAAACCGTTAATATTTGCATACTCATTGCTTGTGCTCCTTTCATGTAAGAATTTCTTACATTGATTATGTCATAATAGGAATACATTTGCAAGAAAAAATTGAGTTTTGCAGTACAAAAATCAGCGTTTTCCATTTCAGAAACGATGATAGACGAATCCTGTCCGCAGGGAAATACAAAAGGCATTGCATAGATGATTTATCAGTGGTATGATGTAAGAATCAATACTGCAGACCAGGCGTAATCCAGCTTCAGCCATCAGAAAGGAAGAAAAAAATGGCATTGATACAGATGAATTTATTATCCCAGTCACTCATGCGGACAGTTCCGGTAAATGTAATCCTGCCCGCGGATAAAATGCTGTTTCCGGGAATGAAACAAAGAGAGGACAAACCTTATCAGACCTTATATCTGCTGCATGGGGTTTTCGGAAATTATACGGACTGGATAACCGGAACCAGAATCCAGCGCTATGCACAGGAGCATGACCTGGCGGTGGTAATGCCGTCCGGGGATAATGCCTTTTATTTAGACCATCCGCGGCGCGGGGATAACTATGGCGAGTTTATCGGAAAAGAACTGGTCAGTCTGACGAGAAAAATATTTCCGTTGTCCAAAAGGCGGGAAGATACCTTTATCGGAGGGCTGTCCATGGGCGGCTACGGGGCGCTGCGCAACGGCTTAAAGTATCAGGAAACGTTTGGATATATCCTTGTGCTGTCTTCGGCGCTGGTGTTAGAAGAAGCAGTGCAAAGAACAGAAGACGACAGCTTTTTATTAAATTCCAAAGCTTATGCACAGGAATGCTTTGGAAACCTGGAACAGGCGCTGGAAAGTGACGTAAATCCGAAATACATCGTAAAACAGCTCAAAAAACAGGGCGCGCCGCTTCCTAAAATCTATATGGCTTGCGGCAGCGAGGACGGGTTAAAAGGCGTGAACCGGGAATTTGCGTCTTTTCTGAAAGAAAACGGGGCAGAAGTTTTTTACGAAGAAGGACCGGGAGGGCATGACTGGGATTTCTGGGATGCTTATATTAAAAAAGGAATCGAATGGCTGCCTGCGGAAGAAAACGGCAGCGGAATGAACAGCGGCAATGTCGGGCTGTAAGAAATCGAAGCTTTGTCTGCAGTGTGCGATGGCCAGAGCTTTGCCGGGAAATGGATTGCATTTGCAGGAAGGATGACGGCATGAATGTTTTGCAAAATCTGATAGAATTATATGACCATCTGGCTGCAGACAGCACGTACCGCTCGGTTGTCAGAAAGATTCTTATGAATTTAAAAGAGGCAGCAGATGCGAATGTCTATGAACTGGCGGCGCTTACCGAATCCTCCCGCACAACCGTCTGGCGCATGCTTCAGCTGATGGGGTATGAGCGGTTTGGCGATTTTCATTATGCCTTAAAGCAGGCGGTCGGGCATTATACTTATTATAACCGGATTCTTCCAGTCTCGCGCATGCATACGGAAGAAGATATTATCCAGGAAGCAGAGCGCCGTCTGGAATGTGCGGTACGGGATGTAAAACAGGATTTGAATCTGGAGCAGATACAAAAAACAGCCAGGCGCATTATGGAATCAGACGGGCTTTATTTCTTTTTTCCATACCGGACGCCGGCGATGGGGTCTTTTCAGCAGAATCTGGCAATGGCGGGTGTGGAGACAAACGTTGTATGCCTGCTGCCGGATATGCTGGCGTGCTCGGAAACGATGGGGGAGCGCTGCGTGGTATTCTGCATGACGATTGAGCATGCGGAGACACAGGATATGACAGAGATTTTTGAGCGGCTGCAGAAGCATGGGGCGTATACGGTGCTTTTTTCAGGCAGTGAGAGCCGTTATGACGAATACGTAAAACAGCAGCTGTGCGCAGAACCCAAGGGAGGCTCCGCGTTAGAGAGCGTGGTCCGGTTTGAAATGTATATCCTGGCTTTAAGCGAGGTGTTTCGTAAAATGTATCTGGAGTGAAAGTCATGCAGTGCTGTCAGCTGCGTTTTCCAGGCATCCGGCTAATTCAGCAGCCGTTTCCTTCATCCCGCGCCTGAACCAGACCTCAATCCAGCCATATAAAAAGAAGGCGGCATAAGCAGAAGAATAGGCAGGGATGAGCTCCTGGTCTGGATTAAAGCCGCACATATCTAATAGGATGTCTTTTAACAGATAAATATATCCTCTTTGATTGAGCAGACTGTAAAAATCACGGTTTGTTTCGAGATGGGAAAATACCTGATAAATCAGTCTGCTTAAAGGCAGTCCCGGGTTTTGCTCCCATGCGTCTGTCCAGCTGTGAAACAGATGCTCAATATGCGCTTTCAAAATATTCTCCTTTGTTTCAAAATTACGGTAAAAAGATGCGCGGCCTACACCGGCTGCGTCGCATAATTCACTGATGGAAATTTCATGCATCGGCTTTTCTTCCAGCAGAGTGAGCAGAGAATCCGTCAGATGTTCGACGACATAAGCGTTGCGGTTTTGATTGCTGAATGGTGATACATTTTTCGGCTTTTGTTCCATGTTCTTTTACCTCATTGAAAACGAAAAAGATTGCTGCTACATTTGTACTGCTGATACGTTTGTGTTATATTAGCACAGGCTGCTCGTGCTGTCAAGAGAGGAATGAAGGCGCGTTTCGGCAGAAGCATACCAAACACAGGCTTTCAGAGCTGATGCGCTGGCTCGCGGCTTGTAAAATCAGGAGGTTTATGGTAGTATTGAAATACGAAAACGAGTGGGAAAGCAGGTGGGAAGACTGACGGTAACGGATAAGCAGCATCAGGAAGATTTGCAGCGTTTGCGTTTGTTAAGGCCAATCGATGATGACTTTATGCGTTGTCTTTTTAAAGATAACATTCCATTGGCTGAGTTTGTGTTACGCATTATCACTGATAAACCTGATTTAATGATTACTGAATGTGAAACACAGAAAGATATGAAAAGACTGGCCGGGGCACGTTCTATCTGCCTGGACGCATATGGAATGGATTCGGCTGGAAAAAAATATGATATAGAAGTCCAAAGACAGGGCAAGGGAGCAGACCCGCACAGGGCAAGATACCATTCAAGCGTAATGGATATAGAGAATCTTCATTCCGGTCAGGAATTTAAAGAGCTGCCGGACACATATACAATTTTTATCATAGAAAAAGATTTTTACGGTCAGGGCGAGGCAGTTTATCCGATTGAGAGAATCAACCTTGCAACGGGTAAATCTTTTGAAGATGGAGAGCATATTCTTTATGTGAATGGTGAATATCGTGGTGATTCTGTTATGGGAAAACTCATGCACGATTTTAATTGTACCAAAGCAGATGATATGAATTTTGAATTGATGGCAGACCGGACACGGTATCTAAAAGAGAACCCGAAAGGAGTGAGCGAGATGTGTAAAATTATGGAAGATATGAGAAGTGAATCTTTAAAAGAGGTTGCTCTTCGTATGCTGTCAGCTGGAAAATATGCTCTGGAAGAAATTGCAAATATTTCTGGACTTTCTCTTGACGAAGTAAAGAAATTGAAAGCCGAAAGAACAGTGTAAACAGAACTGCGGGCCAGGAATCATAAGTAAAGCTGATAAGCCGGGAATCTGAAAAACAGGTTCCTGGCCTTATTTTTTGTACTGAAATGTAAATTTACTGTGAATTTGATTAAAAAGTCTTTTACAAAATATCACTGGAAAAACAGAAAAATGCTTGCTTTGTACAATGCGGATAAACGGTGACATAAGCGCTGCGGTTTTGATTGCTGAAGGGTGATACATTTTTCGGCTTTTGTTCCATTTTCTTTTGCCTCATTGACAAACAGGATTATTGCTGTTACAGTTGTACTGCTGATACATTTGAATCAGATTAGCACAGAACAGACATACTGTCAAGGGAGGAATGAAAATGACAAAAATACAAAAGCGTGTTCTGATACTAACGGCAGTCATTCTGACTGGTGCCGTTTCCGGACGTTTCACAGTGCGGATTTTCCTGAATCTGCTGCTGGGAGGCACGCTGTCTGGAGGAAATTTTTTATGAGGCACGATAAAGTGAAAGATAAAAAGAAAAGGAGAGGGCGCTTGATGTGGGGATTGATTTATACAGGAGCTTTTCTTGCGGCTTTTGCCGTTTCTGCAGTTGTAAAAATGAAGGCGGATCCGTTTGGCGGAAAATATACGCCGCACTGGGACAGCTCGGTGGGAACCGTTTATAAGAACCTTTCTTATGCGGACGGGGAGGCGAATAAATTTGACCTTTATGTACCTGCCAGAAGCGGGAAAGAGAGCTGCGGACTGGCGGTTTATCTCCATGCAGGAGGTTTTACCAGCGGAGATAAGAGCGGCGATGCGCAGATGCTGCAGTGGCTCTGTGCCAAAGGTTACGTAGCGGCCGGCATTAACTATACGCTGTTTAGCGAAAAAAATCCCGATGCCAATGTGTATACACAGTCTGTGGAAATACGGGAGAGCATTCCTTTTGTGATTGAGGAAGCCGAAAAACGAGGATACCACATTGACCAGATGGCGGTGGCGGGCGGTTCGGCGGGGCATACGCTTGCTATGCTGTATGCATACCGTGACGCCGCGTGTTCGCCTGTTCCGGTGAAAATGGTTTTCGGCGCAGCCGGACCCTCCTGTTTTTATCTGGAAGACTGGATTAATATGGGGACAGACCCGGCCCGGCCGCATTCTATTGACCCGGATGCAGATTACAGCGGTATTGCCGGACTGTTTTATGCCATGTCAGGGAATCAGATTACAGCGGATATGCTTGCAGACGGTACATATGTGAAACAGGTAAAAGATATTTCGCCGGCTCTGTGGATAGATGAAAATTCTGTTCCGTCTGTATCTGCGTACGGTGCATGGGACAAAGTGCAGCCGTTTGGCGCTTCCAGACGGTTAGACGCGGCTTTGACGCAGTATGGCATTCCGCACGAATATATAGTGTGTGAGCATTCCGGGCATGGCCTGCAAAATGACAATGCACAGTATGCAGAGTTCATGGACAAGGTTTGCGAATATCTGAATCTCTATATGCCGGCAGACTGACAGGTTTCAGATTCTGAACCAAAATCTATTTTTATGAAACATTCGATTTCTCCTTCGGGCGCAGACCGCGCCCGTTTTTTTTATACTGTAATCATCAAAAACAAGTACAGACAAGGAGGAATCTGACATGAAATACAGCTTATGCATCGATTTATTTTATCTTGAATTCGGCCCGTGCGGCCCGGTATTCTCGGATACGGACAAATTATTAAAAGGCATGGACCTGGCAAAGAAAACAGGGTTAAAGGCAGTCGAATTCTGGGACTGGTACGGCAGGGACTGGGAAGCGCTGTTAGCAAAGAAAGAAGAATGCGGCCTTGAGGTGACAGCTCTCTGTGCGAAAGACCGCGGAAATCTGGACAATCCGGCTGCGCGGGAAACGGCGCTGGCAGGGCTGAAAGAAACCATAGACATAGCAAAAAAATTCCGCTGTCCAAACATTATTGTAACCGCGGGAGACAGCCCGGATGTGAACCGGGCGGCAGCAAAGGCTTCGATTGTGACAGGTCTTAAGGAAATGGCGCCGTTAGCTGAAAAAGCAGGAGTAACCTTAATCCTGGAACCGATTTCCGGCGGATATTTTACCGATTCGAAGGAACCGTTTTCGATTATTGAAAAAGCCGGAAGCCCGAATGTAAAGCTTTTGTATGATATTTTCCACTATCAGATAATGGAGGGAAATATTGTAGAAACCATCAAAGCGAATATAGACAAAATCGGCCATTTTCATGCGGCAGGAAATCCTGGCAGGAATGAGATTACATCCGGGGAACTGAATTACGCTTATATTTTCCGCGAGATTGAAAAGCTGGGATATGAAGGATATGCCGGGCTGGAATATCTGCCGCTGATGGAAAAGGAAGCAAGCGTGCTGGCTTTGAAAGAATTTATGGAACAGCTGTAAATAAAAGAATGAAGTACAGAAGACAAAAAGGATTGATAAAAATTTACAGAATATAAAGCTGAGACAGTTATGGCAGACACACAGGAAAATCTGTAAAACTGTAAAAACATAACAGAATAAAGAAAACAGGAGGAATTTTAAATGAAAACATTAAACATAGGTGTGATTGGAATCGGTGTCATTGCGACTACAAAACATATTCCGGCTCTTTTAAAGAGAGAGGATGTCAAAATTACGGTTATCTGCGACATTGACGCAGCAAAGGCGCAGAAGGCAAAAGAGGACCTCGGACTCGCGGATGCGAAAGTCTGTACAGATTATAAAGAAGCATGCACAGACCCGGATATTGATGTCATCCATGTATGCACGCCAAATACTTCGCATCATGATATTACCATGCTGGCTTTGAATCACGGCAAGCATGTGCACTGCGAAAAACCGCTGGCGCTTACCTATCAGGATGCAAAAGAAATGGCGGATACCGCAAAAGCAAAAGGCTTAAAGCTGACAAGCGGCACGCAGTGGAGATATAATCCGGCTCCGATGAGAATGAAACAGATGGTACAAAACGGCGAGTTCGGCGATATTTATTATGTAAAATCTTCCCAGCTGCGCCCGAGAAGGCTTCCGGCTTACGGCGTGTATACAAGCAAAGAAGGAAACGGAGGCGGTGTTCTTTTAGACGGCGGCCCGCACTCCATTGACCTTCCGATGTGGCTGACAGACAATTATGACGTAGCCAGTGTTTACGGCGTCACATTTGACAAAATGAAAAATTTCCCGGAAGGCAACGACCTCGGGCCATGGGACCCGCAGAAGTTTGATGTAGAAGACACGGCGGCAGCCATGATTACGATGAAAAACGGCATGGTCATTTACATGGAAACTGCCTGGGCGACCAATCTGCAGCAGCCGGCGCCGGGAGTTGTGGCAGAAATCGGCGGAAATAAAGCTGGTGCGGACATGGTCGGACCTGGTTTTGAGAACCATGTGCGCACGACAAAGATGACAGACGGCAAACTTACTACGACGACAGAAAAAATTGATGAGCCGGTGAACATGAATGAATATGATATTTTCCACTGGATTGACGCGATTCAAAACGACGGTGAACCGGCAGTCCTCCCGGAGCAGGCAGTGACCGTAGTGCGCGTGATTGAAGCGGTTTATGAGTCTGCAAGAACAGGAAAAGCGGTTATTTTTGATTAATAAATGCTTTAATTATAGTAATTATAGAAAGGACTGTTTTGTCAGTCCTTTCTGTTTTTATGGTGCTGTGTCAGGCATGGTAACAGGAATCTCGATTTGTACAATGTAATTCTCAATCCGGTCAATCACATTTTCATTAATGCCCATTTCGTAAGAATATCCATGGAGCGTCAGATTCTGCTCTCTGGCATAGGCGAGGATTTCCTGATACCGTTTTGGGATTCCGTCCCAGCTGCCTTTATGAAAGGCTTTCAGGTATTTCCCGCCGGGCATGACATGCAGGCCGGCTTCATACGGCAGAAAAGGAATTTCAATAAAAAGTCTGCTGTAATCATCAAAACGGCCGTTTTGCAGGCTGTCAGCGGAAATCATGGAGCCATAGGAGGCTTTGTGGAGACGTCCGAGATGGTATTTTTCGGTTTCAGCGGTAATCAGCTCTACCTGCTGCTCAAAGGAGGTATCCGGGTTTATGTCTACGGTAACCAGACAGTGTTCCTCTTTTTCAACAATACGGATTTCAGATAAGTCCATCGTCAGAAGAGTGTCCATATTCTGGTGAAGCGAGCATAAGGTGGCCCGGACTGCCTGCAGATGGGTGAGCTGCAGGTCAAGGCTTGCGATTTTTTCTTCCAGAAGGCATTTTAAGCTGCCGGCAGACCGGTTATTCATAAAATCCTGTATCTCACGGATAGAAACATCCAGTTCCCGCAGAAGAAGGATGGTTTCAAGAACAGGACTCTGATAGTAATTGTAGCAGCGGTATCCGTTTTCCGGATTGATGACAGCCGGTTTGAACAGGCCGATTTCATCGTACCACATCAGAGTTTTTTTGTTAATGCCGTGCATGGCTGCAAACTGGCCGATTGTAAGAAGCTTATCTTTTTTGTTAATCATTTTATCATTACCTCATTCCGGTTTTCATGTAATCCAGGCTTTATCTCAGTTATTCAGCGGACGTCTGCCAGAAAGAAAGTGAAGATGTGACCGGCAGCAGTGTCACTTTTTCTGGAACGCCCGGATAGCAGAGCGAGAGAATGTGTCCGCGGGAAAGCTGTTTCTGATAACAGCAGATGCCGGAATCCGAACATTGTACAACAGGGGCATTTGCGGCATCAGAAAAAGAAAAGGAAAATCCGGTTAAATCAGTGTCCACTCCGGTTCCTGACTGTTTTACATAAGCCTCCTTCAGTGTCCAGAAACGGTAAAACCATTCCTGTTCCAAAAGAGGGGTTCTGCCGGCCTTTTTCAGGAAAGCCTGTTCCTCAAAAGAGAGCGCTTTTGAAATCAGAACCGGGGCAAAATATCCGGGAAGCTCTGCATCAAGCCCGACCGGCCTGTTATAGAAAGCGCATGCCGCAAGTCCGCTGCAGTGGCTGATATTAAAATGAATTTCGGGATAGTCTGTAAGAAAGGGCTTCCCGTTTTTTTCTGTGCCGATACAGGAGGCGAGGGCTTCCTGGGAGAGGGATATGTGATACAGCCGGCTCAGTCCTTTCTGCAGAAGCTCTCTTGCGAGCAGATGCTCCTGTCTGCTGACAGCAGGGATGGATTCGGATGCAGGGGTATAATAAGTATAATAGATAACAGGCATAGCGGCTCCTTTTGGGTTTTTTATTATCATAGTATAGAATGCGCATGATAGCAATATCTATTTTAACCTGCGTTTTCCCATTTTCTCCAGTCTCTTGTTTACAAAGCCGCATAACCGCTAAATTTATGGATAAATATCTGCTGTGAGTGTGCTTTATAAATCCATTTAAATCGCTTCGCGATGGAATTTTTGCACTTCTGAATCATTTCCTGCGTCCCGCACAGTAAATGTGCAGGACTGTCTGAATGGTTACGCTGCTTAATCCGTTTAAACGGAAACTGTAAAATAACCGCTTTACAATGTGTATGGTATATGATATTTTAAATAATAAATGGCTGTTAATGGCTGGCTGACTGCTGAAAATATAGAATTTACGGAGGAATAAGATGTATCTGGAAAAAGAAAATGTATCCCTTTACTATGAAGTACATGGGGAAGGAGATACGCTCATACTGATTCATGGAGTTATCGTGGATGCGGACTTGTACCGGGAGGCGGCAAAGCTGCTCTCTAAATATTACCAGGTGATTCTATATGACCGCAGGGGGAATTCACGCAGCAGATGCAAAGGGAATCTCAGCTTTCGCATGGATGATCAGATAGAAGATATCAAAGACCTGATGGATGCCCTTGATGTGAAAACGGCGTATTTTGCAGGGGTCAGTGCGGGCGGCGTAATCGGGCAGTATTTTCTGCAGCGTTATCCAGAGCGGGTAAATCACCTGATTGCATACGAGCCCGCCATGCTGGGGGTACTGCTGGATGATGAAAATTTAAAAGCCTGGATAGAAGAAATGAAACAGACCGTTGCAAAGCGCAGATTCAATTCAGCGCTTCTTCGTTTTGCGCAGCATATCGGCCCGATGGATGAACGCGCGCCGGAAAAATCTCCTGAGGTTTCCCAGCGCGAAATGGAAAACCATGTGTATGCACTTACGCAGGAGTTCCCGGGAATGGCGGAGTATCAGCCGGATATGGAGAAAATGAAAGCATTAGCAGATAAAATTACGTTTGCGGCAGGGGAGAGAAGTACCCAGGCCGGCACGGTTTATGCCCGCGCGGCTGTACGTCTGGCGGAAGAAATCGGGAGGAAGCCGATTTATTATCCTGGAGGGCATAATCTTCCGTTTGAACTGCCGAGGGAGTTTGCGGTTTGTGTGATTGGGACGATGGCTTTTTTGGGGGGGGGTGGGACGCCGGGCGGAGCAGTTTTTTCCTTCTGATGTTCCGCTTCCAAAAAGTAAGAAGTTCTAAGTTTTCTGCGCAGGGCTGTGGCTGCGGACGGACCGGCGCCTGATTCCCTGGCGTTACTGGCAGCTGTAAGCAGTGGCACTGGCAGGCGCCTTTTGGGGACTTCGAAGCTTTATCAGGCTGGAAGTAATGTGTCCCCAAATCCTGGGTATTGAGCAGAAAACTAAGAACTTCTAACTTTTTTCCAGAGTCTCATCAGAAGGAAAAAACTGCTCCGCCCGGCTGATTTTGGCTGAATTTACGTATCAGAGCAAGAATGTAAGTTATCTGAGTTTCTTTAAATAAGGCGGGAAAAACGTAGGATATGCTGTGTTGTAAATTATGATAAAATATTTATTAAACAACAGTTTACAATTTTTTATATTTTGGTATCTTTTAATAAAATCCAGGCCAGATATTGTACATAGTCATAATAATTGAATCTATATCTTGTACCTAATCTAAAACTTATAAACTGGTGTTATTAAAGATATGAATGCAGAAATTTTTCTCTTTATTTATTCATTTATATAATTCCAAACCTTTTCTTGTTACCCTGATTATCCTGATAAACCTGCAAAATGTAAAATAAATACTATACAGTAAATCTTGCTAACGTAAATTCAGCCAAAACCAGCCGGGTGGGGAAAGGGTTTCCTTCTTATGTGACTCTGGAAAAAAGTTAGAAGTTCTTAGTTTTCTGCCCAATACCCAGGATTTGGGGACACATTACTTCCAGCCTGATAAAACTCCGAAGTCCCCAAAAGGCGCCTGCCAGTGCCACCGCTTACATCTGCCAGTAACGCCAGGGCATCAGGCGCCGGTCCGTCCGCAGCCACAGCCCTGCGCAGAAAACTTAGAACTTCTTACTTTTTGGAAGCGGAACATCAGAAGGAAACCCTTTCCCCGCCCGGCGTCCCGTCCCCCAAAAACCCTCCCACATACTACACATCCCATTATTTGCACAAAATAAGAAATTCATTTTATAAAAACAGCAGCACAGAAGCCGTAAACATACCTCCGCTAACCTCCGTCTCCAGATTCCCTCCATACTTTTCAGCCGTTTTTTGCACATTTCCAAGCCCGATACCATGATGCTTCGGGTCCTTTTTTGTAGAAAAGAACCTCCCAAATCGTTTTTTTGGCGTTTCGCCACAGGGATTTTTTATTTTAATGATAAGAAACCGTTCAATTTTACGAATTGCCACCGAGATAACAGGCGCAGCGCTGCAGCCGTCAGAAGTACAGTATTTTTTTGTATTTTCCAGAGCGTTATCCAGCAGATTAAATAAAATTACGCAGATATCGTCAGCCAGAATACTGCTTTCTTTTGGAAACTCTGCATTCAAGTCCATCGCTATGCCAAGAGACTGTGCCTGGGCAAGGGTATGGTTTAAAATAGCATCTACGATATCCACGCCGCTCCATGTAATATCCGGGAGCTCTCTGACTGGTTCGCTGACAGAAGTAACATAATCCATAATTTCCGTACACCCGCATTTTTGTGCCAGGCAGTAAATCATCTGCAGGTGATGATTCATGTCATGATACAGTCTGGCATTTTCACCGTAAACGCGGTTCAGCCGGCGGTGGTTTTCCTCGAGCAGTTCATTTTTCAGCTCTAAAAACCGTATTCTGCTAAGCATAAATCCCGTCTGTAGTTTCTTCATTGTTTATAACTCCATGATACACGTCTTGTTTTTGCCGTGCACTGATAAAAATTTATCCGGCAAAGGATAACCGGCTGTTTATTTTACAGCGTATCAGATTCTGCTGCTCCAGAATTTATTCAGCTTCTGCTTTAAGTCCGGCAGGCGGCTCTGGGCAGCCGGGAGTCTGATATGCTCCGTTAAAATGCAGTCAGCGTGTTCAACCGCGCAGACGTGGCGCAGATTGACAATGCATCCTCTGTCGATAAAAACAAAATCACCGTCAGGAAGTTCTTTGTATACCTCAGCCAGTGATTTGCGGATTTTAATCGTTTCTGTCCGGTTTTTCATATGGAAGATACAGTTCTTTCCCTCGCGCATCAGATAGAGGATGTCTTTGAGCGGTATCCGCTCCATGCGGTTTTGGTTTGCAATCAGATAAGAATCCGTGCGCTGGGTTTCGATGATGGAGGCGGCATCAAGCAGCGCGTGCGCCAGGCGCCCGGACAGCTGGTCTTTTGGCACGTAGCGGAAAATATTCAGTTCGTAAGCATCTACGGCATATTTATAATGGGCTGTGACAAATATAATCAGCGCAGCCGGCAGTTTTTTATGAATCTGTTTTGCCAGTTCCATGCCCGAGAGGTCTGGCATTTCAATGTCCGCAAGCACCAGGTCAAAAAAGGCCCCGTCCTCTAACGCATACAGCAGATGTCCGCCGTTTTGATACGAACGAATATCAGGCAGAATATGCTGTTTTTCCAGGCACCGGCGAACCTGGTTTTCAATATGCGCAAGCAAAAGCGGTTCATCGTCACAGATAGCAATTTGCAGCATGGTAAAAATTCCTTTTTCTTCGTTTACAGACTGGATTTTCTTCTGGCCCGGCTGACACTTTCTTAAAGCAGAGCGTCAGTTCCGGCCAGACTGCAGCGCCGGGTCTTTGACATGATTTGCTTCAAAAGCCTTCTGTCTGTCGATACAGGTGCCGCAGCGGCCGCACGGAGAATCACCGCCCTCATAACAGCTCCAGGTCAGTTCATAGGGAACCTGAAGCTTCAAGCCTTCTTTCACAACGTCAGCCTTGCTGCAGCCGATAAAAGGAGCTTCTATGCGAAGTATTTTTCCGCTTCCTTCCATAACGGCATTGTTCATGCTGTCAAAAAATGCCCTGCTGCAGTCAGGATAAGCGCTGCCTGTTGCATCATCCTGATGGGCTCCGTAATAAATACAGGTACATTCCATAGAAAGAGCCACGCTTGCGGCGCAGGATAAGAAAAGACCGTTGCGGAACGGCACATAAGTAGATACCAGGCCGTCCGGCTGTTTTTCTAACTGGCCCGCATAAGATTCTTTTGGAATTTCCCGTCTGGAATGAGACAGAAGGCTGCAGCTGCTTTCTGCAAAAACAGGTGTAAGGTCGAACTCTTTTCCGGCCAGCCCGTAATAGTTTAAAATCTGCGCAGCCGCTTCCAGTTCTTTTTTGTGCTTCTGGCCGTAGGTAATGGAAAGAGGAATGACATTTTCTTTTCCATACTGCCTGATGGCAAGACCAAGACAGGTGGTGCTGTCGACACCGCCGCTGAATAATACCATTGCTTTTTCTTTCATAAAAGTTCCTTTCGCGTGTTTATAAAATTCGTGACGGGCAGGTGTTATCTGTTATCCACTTTTTCCGGATACAGGTCATGATGGGTCAGCCGTTCGAACGCGGCCTGTTCCCAGCAGGTGCCCGGCTTTCCGTAATTACAGTATGGGTCTATGGAAATTCCTCCGCGCGGTGTAAATTTCCCCCAGACCTCGATATACTTCGGGTCCATCAGGCGGATTAAGTCTTCCATAATAATATTTACGCAGTCTTCATGAAAATCTCCGTGGTTTCGAAAACTGAACAGATACAGCTTGAGTGACTTGCTTTCGACCATTCGCTCTGCGGGCACATAGGAAATATAAATTGTCGCAAAATCCGGCTGGCCTGTCATAGGACAAAGGCTGGTAAATTCCGGGCAGTTAAATTTGACAAAATAATCATGATCCGGGTGCTTGTTCGCAAAAGTCTCCAGGACCTGCGGCGCATAATCATCCGGATATGCGGTATGCTGGTTTCCTAAAAAAGAGATGCCTTCTAATTCTTCCCTGGTTCTTCCCTGCATGCTGATATTCCTCCTGTACAGATGTATGTTTGCGGCAGATATTGTAAAACTGCCTGATAAGAGTTCGTCTGCTGTATTTCACAGCATGATATGTTTTTATGAAACTGTTAAGCGCTTATGCTTTGCGTACGTTCGCCTGTCTGCCAGCGGTAATCTGTCCTAAGGCTTTTACCAGCAGCACGCCGCAGACTGCCGGAATAATCTGTCCGATGCTAAGGCTTGCAGCCAGCGGCAGGTAAGGCAGCTTCAGCAGATAAGACAGCCAGATGGGAACGCCCATTCCCGGGACCAGGATAATCGGAATGACAATCAGCCACCGGTTTAAATGCATAGAACGGATGCCGCAGATGAGCGAAGCAGTCACAATGCCAACAAGGCATCCTCCTAACATATCCAGAATGCCCAGCCCTCCAAACAGCATGTTTGCGATGAAATTTGCGAGACCAAGGGGTATTACCAAAAAAGGGAACAGATAGGAAAGAGCATACAGCGCCGTAGCGATTCGGATTTGATAAGCTCCGAAAGAAAAACTCTGGGTAAAATACAGCACCGTTACATACAGTGCGATTACCATGGCAGAAAACGTCAGTTTCTGTACTTTGCTCATATCTTTATCAATCATAATAGTCACCTCCAAATAAATGCACAACAGCTTATATTGTTACAGCTGTCCCTAGTTTTGTTTAATGACAGGATGGTCTCGAACTGTCCGTTTCATATTCGGAAGCATGCTGCTTTATCAGCAGACATGGGTAGAGTATACAGCATGATTTGAGAAAATGCAAGATAAAATTTGCAGGGATGCCGCTGTCTTTTCCGGATTGGTAACAGTTTAGACAGGGGATTATATGCTGGTCTTTTGGATACTGGGTGATGGGAATGCAGTCTTCTGGGCGGGGTGATGGATAAGTGGTGGTTATGCGTTGCTTTTGATGGGACGCCGGACGGGGGAAATGTTTTCCTTCTGATGTTCCGCTTCCAAAAAGCAGGAAGTTCTAAGTTTTCTGCATCAAGGTTTTGGCTGCGGACGGACCGGCGCCTGATGCCCTGGCGTTACTGGCTGCTGTAAGCGGTGGCACTGGCAGGCGCCTTTTGGGGACTTCAGAGTTTTATCAGCCGATAGATACTGTGTCCCCAAATCCTGGTTACTGAGCAGAAAACTAAGAACTTCCAGCTTTTTTCCAGAGTCACATCAGAAGGAAAACATTTCCCCCGTCCGACTGGTTTTGGCTGAATTTACGATGGCAGAATTTACATCATGGAAGTTAATTTACATTTTATCAGCTTAAAGAGAACTTTATTTACGTGTAATTTGCTGCATGAATTTTCTGATGTATGAAATTTAGCTGGTGAACATAGAAGTGTCTGATTTCTGGCAGAAGCAAATTGAAATCAGAACTCAAAACAGCCAGTATCTTACATAAAACACCCGTTTACAAATTTTCAGATTTCGATATATTTTTGTAATAATCAATACTATATCTTGTATATATTCGCTTCCATATTAATCTATATCTTGTATCAATACTGTTTTACAGCTTTACTGATTTTGATGTATTATTGCGAAAATCTAAACTATATATTGTATTTATCTATAATTGTATAGTCAGGCTATGGCATAGAATCATAAACTTGCAAATCGGTATTAATACAAGATACAGATTAAAAAGAAGCGAATATATACAACATCAGTTTGCAAGTTTTCAGATTTTGATACATTTTGGATAAACTCAAACTATGTGTTGTATATATTTTCCATAATTCAAACTATATCTTGTTCTCAAATAAAAACTTATAAACCGATGTAACCTATAATATGGTATGAAATCAAAAACTTGTAAACCGATGAAGTAAATATAAGATACCGCATGGATTATTATAAAAATATATCAAAATCTAAAGCCATAAACTGGTGTTACATAAAATAAAAACTTACAGCCGGACGAAAAACGTAAATTCAGCCAAAACCAGCTGGACGGAGCCGTTTTTTCCTTCTGATGTGACTCTGGAAAAAAGTTAGAAGTTCTTAGTTTTCTGCTCAGCACCCAGGATTTGGGGCTCACTGCCTGCTCCCAGATAAAACCCTGAAGCCCCAAAAGGCGCCTGCCTAAGCCACTGTTTAGAACTGCCAGTAACGCCAGGGCATCAGGCGCCGGTCCGTCCGCAGCCACAGCCTTGCGCAGAAAACTTAGAACTTCTTACTTTTTGGAAGCGGAACATCAGAAGGAAAAAACTGCTCCGTCCAGCGTCCCAAAAGAACCACTCCCCCCATCTTTTGTTAAAAAAATATAAAATCTATTGACATCTGAAAAATATGCACTATAATGAATAAATAAAATAGTAAAACACTTTCATACAGGCAGTCATAAAGTTCCAGGTGCTTCTGTATCAGAAGCATATTTTTTTAATCCTGTATTAGCACTCACATGCGCAGAGTGCTACCAAGAATTGTGTCGAATTTTAATCTGTCTGATAAAAATCCGTCAATGTTCTTTTTGTTTCTCAGCAACTGATGATTTCAGCGTTTCTTAATTATAGTAAAATACAATGCTTGCAGACTTTCCAAATTTTGCCTGAAACAGAAACGGTAGTATGAATCAGAAATATGTTCCAAAAAGGAGGATTTATATGGTACAACGTGAAAAAATTAACAATGCAGGAATCAGCGATGCAGAAATGAATCAGACGAAAATGAGCGATAATGGGAATGAACAGATTCAGGACGCTGATATTATAAAATTATCTCATGAGCTGACTTACCGCAGGTTTTTGTTAAGTGACGGCAAAATCCGCAGTTTTTTCCAGAAACTGACGATTCCTGAATATCTCGCGCTGCATATTATTAACGACAGCGAGATGGAGGAAGATTCCGGGAAGACTTATTTAACAGGCATTGCGGAAAAAATGCAAAGGACAGTCCGCCAGACCTCTCATATGGTCAAGGCTTTGCAGGAGCGCGGGATGATTGCATGGTCTCATGACGGCGACGGGAGCGCGGGTACATATGTTTCGATTACGCAGGAGGGCAGAAAAATGCTGGCGGAGGAAGAAGACGTGCTGAAAGAGTTTTACGGGAGTGTGTTTGCAAAATTCGGCAAAGACAGCCTGATGGAGCTTTTGCAGCTGATGAAGCAGTTAGAGTCCATTATGAGTGCGGAGTTTAAAGCAATGGAAGGAAATGAGGTGTAGCCGGATGGAACAGCTGAATAATTATGCAGAAAATAAAGAAAAAATATGCCGGAAAAACGATATGATTTCGCCGAGGCTGTATGAGGAGTATGGCGTCAACCTGGGCCTGCGAGATGAAAAAGGAAACGGGGTGCTGACCGGGCTGACACGAATATCCAAAATTGTATCCGCCAAATTTGAAAACGGACGGAAAATACCGTGTGACGGGGAGTTATGGTACCGCGGTTACCGGGTGGAAGATTTGATAAAAAGCCTGGATGATACCGAAATGGGGTTTGAAAAAATAACCTATCTGCTTTTAATGGGAGAAATGCCTTCGGAGGGCGAGTATCAGGAGTTTTATCAGCTGATTGGAGAATGCCGCACGCTGCCGCCGAATTTTACCAGGGGCGTGATTATGAGAAAACCGGGTGCGGATATTATGAATACGATGACCAGAAGCATTCTGAACCTGGCGGCATATGACGAGCGGGCAATGGACACAAGCGTTACAAACAGCCTGCGCCAGTGCATCCAGCTAATCAGCCAGTTTCCGCTGCTTGCGGTATACGGATACAATGCTTATAATTACTATGTCAATGAATCCAGCATGATTATTCATAATCCGGAGCCGTCTTTGTCTGCGGCGGAAAATATTCTTCGGATGTTAAGGCCGGATAAAAAGTATACCCAGGTGGAGGCAAAGGTGCTTGACACAGCGCTGCTGCTGCATATGGAGCACGGCGGCGGAAATAATTCCACATTTACGACCAGGGTGGTTACGTCATCTGGCTCGGATACGTATTCTACGATTGCGGCGGCGATGTCATCACTGAAAGGGCCGAAGCACGGCGGCGCAAATATCAAAGTAATGGAAATGATGGCGGATATCCGTGCGCATGTAAAAGATTATGCGGATAAAGAAGAGCTGTCCGCGTATCTGGCTAAAATATTAGACGGGGAAGCATTTGACGGCAAAAAGCTGATTTATGGAATGGGACATGCTGTCTATACACTTTCTGACCCGAGAGAACGGGTATTTAAACAGTATGTGGAACGGCTGGCAGAGGAAAAGGGCAGACAGCAGGATATGATGCTGTATCAGAATGTGGAAGATTTAGCGCCGCTTTTAATTGGAAGCAAGCGTAACCGGAATAAGAATGTCAGCCCGAATGTGGACTTTTACAGCGGATTTGTCTATGAAATGCTCGGAATTCCGCAGGAACTGTATACGGCGATGTTTGCGGTAGCAAGGATTGTCGGCTGGAGTGCGCACCGCATTGAAGAGCTGATTTGCACCGATAAGATTATCAGGCCGGCATATATGAGCGTGATGGAGAAGCGATAAACAGCTTCCAGCGAAACAGTTCGAATAAATCAGAAGAATCAGAAAGGATTAAGATAGAAAATGAGTGATTATAAAATCAATACAAAATGCGTTCAGGCAGGCTATACACCGGGAAACGGGCAGCCGCGCCAGATTCCGATTGTACAGTCTACGACGTTTAAATACGATACAAGCGAAGAAATGGGAAAGCTGTTTGATTTAGAGGCATCGGGGTATTTTTATACACGCCTGCAGAATCCGACGAATGACTATGTGGCAGCGAAAATTGCGGAATTAGAAGGCGGCAGCGCGGCTATGCTGACCTCATCCGGCCAGGCGGCGAATTTTTTTGCACTGTTTAATATCTGCGAATGCGGCAGCCATATTGTGTCGTCGTCCTCGATTTACGGGGGAACCTTTAACCTGATATCGGTGACGATGGCGAAGATGGGAATCGAGGTTACGTTTGTATCGCCGGACTGCACACAGGAAGAGCTGCATGCGGCTTTTAAGGAAAATACAAGGGCTGTATTCGGCGAGACGATTGCAAATCCGGCGCTGACGGTGCTGGATATTGAAAAATTTGCAAAAGCAGCGCATGCGCACGGCGTGCCTCTGATTGTGGATAATACGTTTCCGACACCGGTAAACTGCCGTCCGTTTGCATGGGGCGCGGATATTGTGACGCATTCTACGACAAAATATATGGACGGGCACGGAGCGGCTGTCGGCGGTGCGATTGTAGATTCCGGCAGGTTTGACTGGATGGCGCATGCGGATAAATATCCGGGGCTCTGCACGCCGGATGAATCATATCACGGTATCACTTATGCGGAAAGATTCGGAAAAGAAGGCGCGTTTATTACGAAATGTACGGCGCAGCTGATGCGTGATTTTGGCTGTATTCAGTCGCCGCAGAATGCATTCCTTTTAAATCTCGGCTTAGAATCGCTGCATGTGCGTATGCCGCGCCATGTGGAAAACGGCCAGGCAGTGGCGGAATTTTTAGAAAAGCATCCGAAGGTTATGGCTGTAAATTATTCCGGGCTGAAAGGGGATAAATATTATGAGCTCGGGCAGAAATACCTGCCGGACGGCGGCTGCGGCGTTGTATCCTTCGAGCTGAAAGGCGGACGGGCCGCGGCGGAGACTTTTATGAAAAACCTGAAGCTGGCAGCGATTGAGACGCATGTGGCGGATGCGAGAACCTGCTGCCTGAACCCGGCGACATCGACTCACCGCCAGATGACCGATGAACAGTTAGCCCAGGCAGGCATACCGGCGGGACTGGTCCGGATGTCCTGCGGACTGGAGGATAAGGAAGATTTAATCGCAGACCTTTTGCGGGCGCTGGATGCGGTATCGGATTAAGCAGTACGCTTTGAAAGCAGCAAAAGCAGGGGGAAACTCTTGCGTTATGACGAATAATTTAAGCCTTATGGGTTACAATACATGTAATAAAAATGAAATCAGGAGGAAAATTACATGATTGACCCAAAAAGCCAGGCACTAACCGGTGAAAATAACAGAAGGCTTACCAAAAAATCCCAGTCTGACAGCCAGTCTACAGCAGCATGGATGGGGACAGACCACCATGAACCAAAATCGAACGTATCGATTCCGGGCGGCAGTGCCGTAGAGCATGCCAAGGAATGGACCGATAACGGAAGCAGGCTGTAAGGAGGCGCAGGAATGGGAAAAATTAAAATGACCGTTGACGGCAATACGGCTGCGGCTTATGCAGCCTATGCCTTTACCGATGTAGCAGCGATTTATCCGATTACGCCTTCTTCTACAATGGCAGAAGCCGTAGATGAATGGGCGGCAGGCGGAAGGAAAAATATTTTCGGACAGACTGTAAAAGTCGCGCAGCTGCAGTCAGAAGCAGGCGCTGCGGGAGCATTTCACGGCTCTTTGCAGGCGGGTGCCCTGACGACGACGTTTACCGCGTCGCAGGGGCTTCTTTTGATGATACCGAATATGTATAAAACAGCCGGAGAGCTGCTGCCCGGGGTATTTCATGTCAGTGCCCGCGCGCTCGCGGCTCAGGCGCTTAGTATTTTCGGAGACCATCAGGATGTAATGGCCGCCAGGCAGACGGGCTGTGTCATGCTTGCATCCGGCTCTGTGCAGGAGGCGGCTGATTTAGCGCCGGTCGCGCATCTTTCTGCGATAAAAGGGCGGCTTCCGTTTATCCATTTCTTTGACGGCTTCCGTACGTCTCATGAAGTGCAGAAAATCGAAGTGTTATCTTATGAGGATTACGCCGGCCTGCTCGATAAAAAGGCGCTTCAGGAATTCCGCGACAGGGCTTTGTCCCCGAATCATCCGGTGACAAGGGGCACGGCTCAGAATCCGGATATTTATTTCCAGACCAGGGAAGCCTGCAATCCGTTTTATGAACAGATTGTTCCGATTGTAGAAGAATACATGGGACAAATCAGCACGCTTACAGGCAGAAGCTACAGCCTGTTTAACTATTACGGCGCAAAAGATGCGCAGTATGTCATTGTGGCAATGGGCTCTGTCTGTGATACCATAGAAGAAACGGTGGATTATTTCAATGCGCAGGGAGAAAAATACGGGGTATTAAAAGTGCATCTGTTCCGTCCGTTTTCGATGCGCCATTTTGTAAATGCCCTGCCGAAGACGGTGCAAAAAATTGCCGTGCTTGACCGTACCAAAGAGCCGGGAGCGCCCGGGGAGCCGCTTTATCTGGATGTAAGAAACTGCTATTTTGGAAAGCAGGACGCACCGGTAATTATCGGCGGGCGTTTCGGGCTTGGCTCGAAGGATACAACGCCTGCAGACATCAAAGCCGTGTTTGATAATTTAAAAAGTGTCACTCCAAAGGAGAACTTTACCGTGGGCATTGAAGATGATGTGACGCATACGTCTCTTGCGCACACAGATAAAATTGTAACGGCCAAAGAAGGAACGGTACGCTGCAAATTCTGGGGACTTGGCTCGGACGGAACGGTCGGCGCAAATAAGCAGGCGGTTAAAATTATCGGAGAACACACAGACCAGTATGTACAGGCATATTTTGCTTACGATTCGAAAAAATCCGGCGGACTTACGACCTCGCATTTAAGGTTTGGGAATCATCCGATTAAGTCGGCTTATTTAATTGACGAGGCAGATTATATTGCCTGCCACAACCAGTCGTTTGTCCACAGCTATGATTTGCTGAAAGGCTTAAAGCGCGGCGGTACGTTTGTATTAAACTGCCTATGGGACAGCAGTGAGCTCGACGAACAGCTCCCGGCGAAAATGCGGCGTGAAATCGCGGAAAGGGAGATTGATTTTTACTGCATCAATGCGATAAAGCTGGCAGAAGAAATCGGCCTTGGCAACCGCATTAATATGATTATGCAGGGAGCCTTTTTCAAACTGGCTAATATTCTGCCGCAGGATGAGGCGAAACAGTATTTAAAAGACGCTGTGTTAAAAGCCTATGGAAAAAAAGGCGAAAAAGTCATCCAGATGAATCATGAAGCCATTGAGCACGGGTTTACAGACCTGGTAAAAATCAATGTGCCGCAAAGCTGGAAGGAGTTAAGCATACAGGAACCGGAAAGGGCTTCTGCTGTAAAGGAGCCGGAATTTGTTGCTCAGATTATGCGTCCGATGAACCGTCAGGAAGGAGATTCGCTGCCGGTCAGCGCTTTTCGGGGAATCGAAGACGGTACGTTTCCATGCGGCACGTCTGCTTATGAAAAGCGCGGCATCGCGGTTAATGTGCCTGAGTGGAATGAGCATACCTGTATCCAGTGCAACCAGTGCTCTTATATCTGTCCGCATTCCTGTATACGTCCGGTACTTCTGACCGGGGCTGAAAAGGAGGCTGCACCGGAGACATTCCGCACACAGCCTGCAAAAGGAAAAGGGCTTGAGGATTATGCGTTCCGTATCCAGATTAGCACGATGGACTGTACCGGCTGCGGCAACTGTGCGGACATCTGTCCGGCTGACCCGAAGGCGCTTGTGATGAAAAAACTGGCGACGCAGACCTCGTCCGAGGTTCCAAACTGGGAATATGCAGTCAGCAGGGTTTCGGATAAAGGAAGCCTGTTTGAAGGAAAGACGGTGAAAGAGAGCCAGTTTAAGCAGCCGTTAATCGAATTTTCGGGAGCCTGCGCCGGCTGCGGCGAGCCTGCTTATATCAAGCTGATTACGCAGCTGTACGGGGAGCGCATGATGATTGCAAATGCCACGGGATGTTCTTCTATCTGGGGCGCGTCCGCACCGACCATGGCTTATACCTGTAACCAGGAAGGGCACGGGCCGTCCTGGGCCAACTCTCTGTTTGAGGATAATGCGGAGTTTGGCTACGGCATGTTTTTGGGCGTGCGCCAGATTCGCGACAATCTGGAACAGAACATGAAACTCCTGATGGAAAAAGGCTCCATTTCGCAGAGCCTGAAGGAAGCGTTTGCACACTGGATACAGGTGCGGGAAGAAGGAGCAGAATCGCTGCAGGCAGCCAGAGCAGTCCGTGCGGAGCTTGCCAGCGTATTTTCGGATGATAATCCGGCAGAAAAATCTCTGCAGGAACTGCAGGCATATCAGGAAATCCAGAGAAACCAGGATTATCTTGCAAAGCGTTCCATCTGGATTATCGGCGGCGACGGATGGGCCTACGATATTGGCTACGGCGGTCTTGACCAGGTGCTTGCTTCGGGCGAGGATGTCAATGTGCTTGTATTTGATACCGAAATTTATTCCAATACCGGCGGCCAGGCATCCAAATCCACACCGGCCGCGGCAGTAGCTAAATTTGCAGCCTCCGGCAAAAAATCAGCGAAAAAAGACCTGGGCCGGATGATGATGACCTACCGGAATGTGTATGTGGCGCAGATTGCCATGGGAGCGAATAAAAATCAGACATTAAAGGCCGTCCGCGAGGCGGAAAGCTACAAAGGGCCGTCTCTTATCATTGCTTATGCACCGTGTATCAGCCACGGTATCCGCACGGGCATGGGCAAGAGCATGGAAAACATGGCTCAGGCTGTTGCGGCAGGCTACTGGCATCTGTACCGCTACAATCCGCAGCTGATAAAAGAAGGGAAAAATCCGTTTACGCTGGATTCCAAAGACCCGGAGGGCAGCTTCCAGGAATATATTATGGGACAGGTGCGTTATTCCGCGCTTGCCAGACAGTTCCCGCAGCATGCGCAGAAGCTGTTCGAAAAGGCAGAAGAAGATTCGAAAATCAGGCTTGGAGAATATAAGAAGCTGAGCGGAAAAGGAGCCTGAGGGTGCAAAGGTGAAAGCTGGCGGAGAAGAGGAAGCAGAAAAGTGAAAATTTAGAAAAAAGTGTCTGAGAGCGAGAAAGTGAAATGCTGAGCGAAACAGACTGCCTGAAAGCGTGAAGCTGAAAAAGAATGAGCGGGTGCAGAGTCAGAAAATAAGGGACTCTGTGCCTGCTTTTTTGAATGGAAAAAGATTATCCATTCAGGGCGGCTGCATAAAAAGGAAGCAGTCTGGCTGTAACAGCATATACTGATAATGGGAATAAAAATAGCAGTAAATCATTATGAAATATCCTGACTGATAATTTCATGAAAATCTTATGGGACGTAATATCCAATTGAAAATTCCGATTAAAAATCCGATTTTAAATATAAGGCAGTTACAGCAAAGTGAGGAGGGAAACTATGGGAAACAAGCTGATTTGGGATGACAGATTTAATATTGGAATAGAAAATATCGATAAGGAGCACAAAAAGCTGTTCAAAATCATGAATAAGCTGTTTACGGCAAATGAAAATAAAGATAAGAGCCAGTGGTTCTGCCGGGAAGGCATTAAATATTTTAAAGAACATGCCATCAGGCATTTTTCGGAAGAAGAAGACTACATGAAAAGCATCGCTTACCCGGGCCTTGAGATGCATAAGCGCCTTCACGAGGATTTCCGTCTCCGGACGCTTCCGGCGTTAGAAAAGGAACTGGAAAAGACAGATTTTGCCCAGGATGCCATCAGCCATTTTCTGGGAGTGTGTGCCGGATGGCTGATAGGGCACACGCTGACCGAAGACCATGCAATTGTGGGAAACGAAGAGACAAAATGGTCCGAGTTTCTCCCGGAAGAGGAGCAGGGAGCTGTAAAGCAGACAATCCGGAATCTGCTGTATGACATGTTCGAGCTGGACGCACAGGCAGTCAGCGAGTGCTACGGGGGAGAGAGGTTTGGAAACGGAGTTTATTACAGGCTGATTTATGCATCCGAAAGCGGCAGACAGCGTGAAATTATTCTTATCTTTGAAGAAAAGCTCCTGCTTGCAACGGTCGGAAAGCTAATCAGCAGCCACCCGTCTCAAATAGACGTGACACTTATCAATGCTTCGCGGTATGCGGCCATGCAGTTTACAGAGCGCATTAAGAAGCATTTTTCCAAAACCGAGCTTTATACGCTAAAGAGCGAGCATCTGCTGACCTATGAGCAGTTTCAAAAAGCAATCGAAAAGGAACATCTGCGCTACAGCCTTTTATATAACACAGGGGAAGGCTATTTTGCATTCTGTTCTTTTATGCCGCAGCAGGTATCAGAAAAAAGCGATGAACTGCATACAGAAAGCGAGATAACACATGTAAAGAACTATCTGAGGATGAATGAACAGGAGAAGAACAGCGGGAAAAAGAAGCTGCTTGTGGTAGATGATTCTGTGACCGTGCGCCATGCAATGAAAAACCTGCTGCAGGATGACTATCAGACTGCCGTGGCTGCTTCCGGGATTTCTGCCATAAGAAGCATTACCCTTGACAGGCCGGACCTCATTTTACTGGATTATGATATGCCGGTCTGTGACGGTGCGCAGATACTGCAGATGATTCGCTCGGAAACGGCATTTGCGGATATTCCGGTATTCTTTCTGACCGGAAAGGTTGATAAAGAAAGCGTGAACAGAGTGCTGCCTTTAAAGCCGCAGGGGTATCTGGTAAAGAGTGCGAAGCCGCTGGATATTAAAAAGAATATTGACAGTTATTTTGAGCGGGCAACTGGATAAACTGCCTGGAAAAGCTTTAAAACCGCTGGCTGGGGCTGGCGGTTTTCTTCTGGCTTGAAATTTCAATTTTTTTCCCTAATTGCTAAACCGTTCATTATCTGTTATAATAAACCCGATTATGTAAAAACCGATAAACCGGGCAATACTTAAAAATAAGAAATTCCTCTCAGTTTCACACAGTTTTACCGCGCAGAATGACGCAGGACTGATGCACACAAATGATTTAATGAAGTATTAACACAAGGAGATTAAACTAGCATGGAGAATCTGATAGACAAAAGGCAGATTACTGCCCAGGTTACAAAGATATCATGGGAACGCATCTGGCTTCATTTGGAAGTAAAGGTGACATTTGCCGAAGGTGCAGACACAGAAAGCCCGCTTTCTTTTTATCTGATTAACGGCCTGTATGAGCCGAAAGCAAAGCTTAAAATAACAGGGACTAAGAGCAGGAAGGAAAGCGCGGAAACAGACGGGAAAACGGAGGTTTTGTACAGCCTGAAGGTAAATATTACGAATCCGGGCACCAGCTTATGCCTGCCGCAGGGCACGTATTCCATGATTATCTGCCAGAAAAAATGCCAGATGGCAAAAGCAGAGATTGCGCAGTCTCTGGTAAAGGATATGAGCAGCGCTTCGAGGAATTTCCTCTATGGCGGCAGGGCGAAGGTTTATTCGGTTACGTTTTATGTAACGGAGGGCGATGAGGGGCTTCCGTTTATTATGTATGTGCTTGCCGGCGGCAGGACAGGCATCAGCGCTCCGACGGTAAAGCAGAAAAAAGGTTTTCATCCGAAAGAAGCGCTGAAAAAGAAATATTCTAAGATTAATAAACCGCTGAAAGTGGATATGTACTGGAAATATCGGAAAAAATATAAGCATAAGAGCAAAAAGCCGGTTGTGATGTTTATGTCTGAACAGAGCACGGCAATCAGCACCAATTTAAAAGCAGTCAAAGACCGCATGCTTGCCCGCGGCATGGATAAGGATTATGTGATTGTGGAGTCATACCGCTCTTCCGTAACCAATCCGCGCATGGGAATTAAAAGCTGGATGGATACGCTAAAGAAAATGGCAATGGCGGATTTTATTTTCTTAGACGACCATGCGCCGATGCTAGACTGGCTGATTGTGGACAAGGATACGACGATTATTCAGCTGTGGCATGCAGGGGCAGGGTTTAAGTCCTCCGGATACAGCAGATGGGGGCATATCGGCTGTCCGGCGCCTTACAGCTGTCACAGACAGTATAAATACGGCATTTCCGGCTCGAAGAACATCGCGCATTTCTTTTCGGAAGTATGGGGGATTAATGATTCCCAGGTGCTGCCGACAGGGATGCCGAGAATTGACGAATTTTTAGACGAAGAGCACCGTGAAAAGAAAACGAAAGAGCTGTATGAGAAATATCCGGTCTGCAGGGATAAGAAAGTCATTTTATTTGCGCCGACTTACCGGGGCACGAATAAGGCAAATGCCCATTATCCGTACGAGCTGATTGATTTTGACAGGCTTTATGAGGTCTGCGGAGACGAGTATGCGGTTTTATTTAAGATGCATCCGTGGGTTGCCGCGCCGGTTCCGGTTCCGGATAAGTATAAAGACAGGTTTGCGGATGCGGGAAGATATCCGAATATCAATGATTTATTTTATATTACAGAGCTTTTGATTACGGATTATTCTTCCAATATTTTTGAATATTCTCTGATGAAAAAGCCAATGCTTTTTTATGCGTTTGATGAAATCCAGTATTCGTTTTCGAGAGGCTTCCACAGGCCGTATGAGGAATCGGCGCCTGGCAGGGTCTGCCATACGTTTGATGAAGTGTTAACAGCTGTCGAACAGAAAGACTTTGACTATCCAAAGGTCGAGGAGTATGTAGAGAAGCATTTTGACTATATTGACAGCCATTCGAGCGACCGCGTCATTGACTGGATTATTTTAGGCCAGCTGCCGGATTCGGTAAAAAAAGACCTTGCGGCGGATGCTGCGGTAAATAAGGAGTTAGAAACCCTGGATTTTAAACCGGCAGACAGCGGGAAATAGGAGGAAAGCGTATGAATATCGCGATTATATTTGCTGGCGGCAGCGGTGTGCGCATGGGCTCGGGCATTCCCAAGCAGTTTTTGGAAATTAACGGAAAGCCGGTGATTATCCATACGCTGCAGCTGTTTCAGTATCACGATGAGATTGATAAGATTTATATTTCGGTTCTGGAGGAATATATCGGCTATATGAAAGAGCTGGTGGATGAATACCGCCTGAATAAAACGGCGGCAGTGATTCCGGGAGGAGATACGGCGCAGGATTCGATTTATAACGCACTGAAACAAGCGGAATCGGAAAACCCGCACGATTCGATTGTGCTGCTGCATGACGGGGTGCGTCCGTTTGTGTCTTATGAGGTGATTTCGAACAATATCAGGGGCGTGAAGGAAAACGGCAATGCAATTACCTGTACGGCCTGCTACGAGACGATTCTGCTAAGCCATGACGGCCAGAGCGTGGAATCGGTGCCGTACCGCAAGGATACATTTGCAGCGCAGGCGCCGCAGAGCTTTTATCTGAAAGATATTATCGCGGCCCATGACGAAATACGCAAAAGGCCGCAGCGGTATGAAAATATGGTGGACGCCTGTACGATTATCCGCAGCCAGGGCATACAGGCGCATATGGTACCGGGAAACCGGGGGAATATCAAAGTTACGACGCCGGAGGATGTTTATATGTTCCGCGCGCTGCTGCAGTATAAGGAAAATGAGCAGGCATTCGGGCTGGGCATTACCAACCGGATAGAGACGCGCATGAATAAGCACCGTATCAAATAAAGCATACAGAATGGAGGAAAGGTAAGTATGGAAAATAATGCAGCTTTAATCAATGACCAGATACTGGAAAGCCCGAAGGATTCGATTCTCCAGGAAGATTTGGAACAGCTTATAAAAAATCCGTCTGTTCCGTTTGATATGCTGAAAGATAAGACCGTATTTGTCACAGGCGCTACGGGTTTATTAGGTTCTCAGACTGTCAGAGCGCTTGCGTGTGCAAACCGCCTGCTGGGCAGCGGTATCCGGATTCTTGCCATGGCCAGAAACAGCCAGAAAGCGGAAAAAGTATTCGGCTCTCTGCTGAATCGGGGAGACGTTAAACTGGTGCATGCGGATGTGAACGCGGAAATTACATGCGAAGAACCGGTCGATTATATTGTGCACGGGGCGAGCGCTACAAGCTCCAGATATTTTGTATCCAATCCGGTCGAAACGATTAAAACCGCGGTAGACGGAACGGTGCATGTGCTGGAATTTGCAAAGCAGAAACAGGTAAAGGGCTTTTTGTATCTGTCTTCTTTGGAAGTATACGGAACGCCCGCAGCGGATGCCGGACTGATTGAGGAGTCCTACAGCGGCTACATTGACCCGCTTGCCGTGCGCAGCAGTTATTCCCAGGGCAAACGGATGGCGGAATGCATCTGCGCGGCCTATGCGTCGCAGTACGGGGTGCCGGTTAAAATCGCAAGGCTTTCCCAGACATTCGGCGCCGGGGTGGAATACGACGACGGGCGTGTATTTGCGGAGTTTGCAAGATGCGCGATTGAGAAAAAAGATATTGTGCTGCATACGGCGGGAAAAACAGAGCGGAGCTACTGCTATACCAGGGATGCGGCTGCGGCGATGCTGCTGATTCTGGTAAAAGGAGAAGCCGGGAGCGCCTATAATGTAACTAATATGGACACAAGGATTTCGATTGCCAATATGGCGCAGCTTGTCTGTGATATTTTCCCGGAATCCGGAATCCGTGTGACCTTTGATATGCCAAAGGATGTGGCTTCGTTTGGATATAACCCGGAAATGGTCATCGCGCTGGATGCAGGAAGGCTGATGGAGCTTGGATGGAAGCCGGCGGTGAACTTAAAGGAAATGTTTCAAAGGCTGGCTGCGAGCATGGAAAACAGCAGGAATTAAGATGCAGCTGCCAGACGGCACTGACTATAAAGGCTGTGCGGCCCGCATGAGAAGGAAGGCTTTCGCAGCAGAATGGAGAGTACGATGAAATATGGAGTATTGATGCATAAGACGACAATGAATCTGGGAGATGATATTCAGGCCTATGCTTCCGCCCAGTTTCTGCCGCATATTGATTATATGGTAGAGCGGGAAAATATCGATTCGTTTCAGTCGAAAGACAATGAGCCGGTAGGCGTGATTATGAGTGCCTGGTGGATGTGGCAGAAATGGAACTGGCCGCCTGCAGAGTGCATTGTGCCGAAGCTGGTCAGCATGCATATGAACAATTATACGATTTACCGCAAAGCGTCTCCGATTCAGGATGAATGGCTCGAAGGCATTGGCGGGGAGTTTTTCCGTGCAAACGGCCCGGTGGGCTGCAGGGACCAGACGACACTGGATTTTTTCAGGGAGCGCGGATTTGACTGTTATTTCAGCGGCTGTATTACGCTGACGCTGCCGAAACAGAAGAAAACGCCGGATGCCGGCACGTATGTATGCCTGGTGGATTTAAAGCCGCAGCTTGAAGAAGCCGCCAGGGAGTGGTTAAAGGACAGCGGCCTGGAAATCCGTGTGCTGACGCATCACTGTGATTACAGAAAGTCGGATGCTTCCATGGAACAGCGGTTTGAGGCAGTGGAGGATATTCTGACACAGTACCAGAACGCACGCTTTGTCGTTACGAGGCGTCTGCATGTATCACTGCCATGCCTTGCGATGGAAACGCCGGTACTGTCGATTGTAAATATGAACGATACCGGAAATACAACAAGATGGGCCCCGTATTATAACTGGGTACACAATATATCAGATCAGGATTTTATTTCCGGGAATATTAATTTTGACTTTAACAATCCTCCGGCAAATAAGCAGGAGCATATGGCGACAAGAAACGCGCTCACAGACAGCATCCGTCAGTTTATTGATGAGACAAAGGACTGCGGGCTTCCAATCGGAGAAATCAAAAAGACCTCTTATACGGAAGAGCAGGCCCGCCGCTGGCAGAATGAGCTGATGCACTGGACACTGGAAAAATGGCTGCACCAGAACAGGGGACTGTTAGAAGAGCGCAATAAATATAAAAAGAAAGCGGCCACGCTGGAAAAACGCCTGAAGAAAGGAAATGGCGGCATACTGCCTGAGGAGCTGGATAAAATTCAAAAGCTGGAACAAAAGCTGGATGATATCACGCTTAAGGACTGGGCAAAAGCATGCATGAAACGGCATAAAAAGTAACTGCCCGCCGCCTGCTTCCTGCTTCCTGGAAAAACAGCAGGCTTGCAGTGAAATAAGAGCAGTTAACATAGAATAGGAGTAAAGCAGTAAAATGAGTAAAGCAGTAAAGAAAAACGGAAGAACGTTTCGCAGCATTTTGAATTTCATGCTGGTATTCATTCTGGTATTCTTATCATGCCCCATGATGAATGCGAATGCGAAGACAGAGAAAAAGCCTGCAGCGCCGCAGATTCAGAAAGCGACTCTGCGGATTATATCTACGACGGACCTGCACGGCCAGGTATCAACGACACATTATGATAATGCAAGTGAAAAACCGGGAAGCCTGGCCCAGATTTATACGCTGATTAAGGAAGCCAGGCAGGAAACCGGGACGGGCAATACGCTGACCGTTGATACCGGAGATTCTGTATACGGCTATGCGGCAGATTATATCCTGGATAAATCCGGGGAAAATACTGTACAGCCGATTTATAAAGCGATGGCGCTTGTCAATTATGATGCAATTGCACTTGGCAACCATGATTTTGACTACGGATATCCGTACATTGACAAACAGCTGGAATTATCCGGGCTGAAAAAGAAATGCGTAGTGTCTAATATCATAAGGGCGGATACGGGGCAGACGGCCTGGAACGAATCCAAAATGATTACCAAAAAACTGCGGACGGATAAAAATAAATCTGTCATTGTAGAAGTCGGGGTCATCGGCATTACGATTCCTTCCATGTCTTCTTACTCAAACTGCAAAGAAGACCTGATTGCGCTTCCGATTGTAAGTACTGTAGAAAAGCAGGCAGCGGCGTTAAAATCCCAGGGGGCGGATTTTGTCGTTGTTATCGCGCATTCCTCTATGGGGAACGCAAATCCGGATGCGGACAGCGACAATGCGGTCTATGCTCTGACGAAGCTTGAAAATGTAGATGCCATAGCCGCAGGACACGGCCATAAAAACTATCCGTCGTCTGACAAGGCTTCTGCTTCTTATTATAATCTGCCGAATGTAGATAAAAAGACCGGACTTATGAACGGCAAACCGGTTACGATGGTAAAAGACCACGGAGCCGGCATGGGAGTGATTGACCTGAATCTGGAAATAGACGAAGACGGGGAAATTGCAATTACAGGCTCTTCGGCAGAGCTTCGCATGGTAACGAAGGACACGCCTTCAAGTACGGCTATTTTAGATTCTCAGGAGCCGGAAATAGGCGCAGTGAACGAGTCGCTCAAAGAAGTAGTCGGCACGCTCGCAGCGGATGAAAAGATTAACAGCTATTTTGCACTGTTAGAAGATAATTATGCGATTCAGCTCGTAAATGAATCGAAGCTTCAGTACGGGCTGGCTTATACCGGAGGGGCTGGAAAGCTGGAATACGGCAGCTGCCCGGTTGTGGCGACGACGAAATATACCTTAAGCGGCAGCCAGTCCGCCGAGGATAATATCAGCTTAAACGGTACAATTACAATGAAAGATATCCTGAATATGCAGCAGGATAACCATAATAACAACATTGTCTACTGGGTAACCGGCGCGCAGCTAAGAGAGCTGATTGAGTGGTCAGCCAGTGTCTATACAGCCGCAGACGGCAGCATTTCTTCCGATGAGGTATTAGAGCAGATGCTCGAAGAAAGAGGCGCGTCTTCGATTGCAGGAGCGGAATGGCTGGATGACTGGAGCAGCTTTGCGGTATTTGACGGAATTGAGTATACCATTGACGCGACAAGGCAGCCGCGCTACTCCAAGGCGGGGGATTTGAAAAACGACTATTCGCAGCGTGTCATCAGTCTGACACACAACGGACAGCCGGTTATGGATGATCAAAAGCTCATACTTGTCAGCCATACGATTCCGAACGCAGACGCCACAGGCACGATTTCATCGCAGAAGGTGCTCGGCAAATCAGACCTTGCATATGTGCATCTGATGAATTACATCAGACAGCAGCAGAAATTCGGAGACCTGAAATCAGATACGGACCAGAACTGGAACGTCGTATTTGACGCGGACCGCGAATATATCGTGCGGGCAAGCGCATTTTCACAGACAGACGCGCTGATGAAGGAATGGTTTAACGGATTGTTAAGCAGCAATGACAAATTTGCTTATTACCTGGCAAAATTTATCCAGACAGATAAGACGGATACGATAAAACCGCTTCTGATTGTCGCGTCTGCAATGTCAGAAGAAACAGACCAGCCGGTTGATATCAAGGTGCAGGCAAGCGACCGCTCCGGTGTGAGCCGGATAAAATGGACAAAGGGCCAGGAAGCGGCAGACAGCACAGCATGGGAAACAGCGCAGGAGGTGACGCTCGGTTATTTTACGGTTACAGAAAACGGGATTTATTCCGTAAGGGCAGAAGATGCCTATGGCAATGTAAGCGTGAAATATATCGAAGTATCGAATGTGAATCCGAATGCGGTGCAGGCGCCTACCATTAATAAAATCAGCAACAAAGGCTCTGCCCTGACAGGAACTGCCAGATACGGAACGACAGTTCATATTAATGCAGACGGAAATACTTATGAAACAGAAGCATCCGCAGACGGCACATACACCTGTACGATTGAACGTCTGCCAGCCGGAAGGACGATATCTGCTTACTGTACCGACGAAAACGGAAAGCAGAGCAAGACGGTTTCTATCACGGTATTTAAAAACGGGCCGGACATGCCGGTCATTGACCCGATTACAAATAAATCACTGAAGGTCACAGGACGCTACACAGGCTCTTCCGCAGCCGTGATTGCGATTGCGGGCACGACGGTATACTGTTCTGCGGCAGACAAGGCGCTGTATATGAAATCAGATGCGTACAGCAAGGCAAGGGAGCTTCAGATTGTAGATTCTGTAATTACCGGGACGAACTTTGAAATGACGCTTCCGGTGCAGAACGCAGGAACATCCGTAAAATTTCTGACACTCGATAAAGCCGGCAGAAGAAGCGCTACGGCAGCCATTCAGACAGAGGATGCCGCGCCGGATGTGCCGGTTGTGGAAGAAATCTGCGACCTGGAAGATTTTGTTTACGGGCAGGTTACGAATGTAAAAGAATCCGGAACGGTAACGATTATGTCAGGAGGCCGTCAGTACAGCGGTGAAATTGGCTCAGACGGCAGATTTGCGGTACAGACAGACGGGGGATTCAGCGCAGGCCAGGAAATTTTAGTGTCCGCAAGCGATATCAAAGACGGAGAATCCAGGACCAGTCTGGCAGCGTCTGTAAGCGTCCGGTCAAATGCTGATTTTACTTCCATGGCAGATACTACGCTGCAGCCGGTTTATTCAAACAGCCTGGAGATTAAGGGCAGCACGCTGACAGGCTATGCGGTCAGTGTCATTGTACGCGGCAGGAGCACAAGGGTTACGACTGACAGTATCGGCCAGTTTACGCATACGTTAAGCCAGCCGCTTATGGCAGGAGAAAAAGTATACGCTGTTGCCAGAAGCGGAGGAAAAATTGCGGAAATTGCAGAAATGACCGTTACAGAATACGTGCCGGTTGTCGTTACGCCGGAAACACCGTCCGTGCTTACAAGCGATATCAATCTGTATACACAGCAGATTGAAGTGCTTGCAAAAGAATCCGGTACGATTGTGATGAATATTGACGGCGTGGATTATACGTCACAGACAGGCGTTTATAACCAGGCATATAACGGATATGTCTATACACTGCAGCTGCCGGCGGCTTATGCGGAGCAGACGATTTCCATACGTCTGATTAATGCATCCGGGATGTCCAGCGGCACGGTGACTGTGATAAGAACAGGCAATATGTAAAAACGGCTGGATTATGATACGGGAGGCCGATGTTACGTTACCGGCCTCCCGCCTGATTTTGTGAAAGATGTTTTGGGACTGGTACAGCATTTTAAATGGCATGTAGTTTTAATATAAAAGGCTGCCGCATCATGTGACATGCGAATGACAGGCAGTGAGGAAGATTATGTATAAAAGACCTTACAGGAAAATTATTTACCGTAAAAAAGTAAATATTCTGCTTGTTCAGATTGTAAACCGGAATCTGGGCGATACGGTCATTGCAGATAATGCCGCTTATCTGGTTAAGAGGCAGCTGCCGTATTATATGAAAAAGCACTGCAGGCTGCAGCTTTATGATATTCAGAGCGAAGATTATGAAATGGTGCGCGAGGCTGACCTGATGATTTTCGGCGGCGGCGGGCTGATTAAATACCGTCAGGAAGAGTTTCATTTTTATGTTCCCGCGCTTTTGGAATGTGCCAGGGAACATGAGATACCGGTGTATTTTAACTGTGTAGGCGTGGAAGGATTTGACGGCTCAGACGAGCGCTGCCTGCGTCTTGCGCGCGCTTTGAATTTCGGGTGTGTCAAAGGGATTACCGTGCGGGATGATTTGGATACGCTTCAGAATTATTATTTAAACCGGGAATTAATTTCAAAGCTGATACGCGAAAACCCAGGGAGCGGAATCCCGGATTTAGATTTAGGCACAGAAACCGGCCGTGCTTTTACAGCTCCTTCGGCAGATACGGCTGTGTTTACGCCCGAGGTGTACGGCATAAAAAAAGAGGTCCGTACAGGTGTCATCGGGCTTGGCATTGTGCGCAGCCGGATTTTTGAAGATTACGGCATTTTGGAAATTACGAGGGAATTCCAGCTGGAAATGTGGCAGGGAATTGTCAGGGAACTGGAAGCGGGCGGATATCAGTGGAAGTTTTTTGTCAACGGCCTGAAGTCTGACTATGATTTTGCGCTGGAGGTTCTGGAAGCGATGGGCAGGAACGCAGAGCAGTATTTAGTGCCAAGGCCGGTGGAAAGCAGGGAGCTTGCAGAAACGATTGCTTCGTTTCAGGGCATCATTGCGTGCCGGATGCATGCGAATATTATTGCGTATGCGCTCGGAGTCCCGAGCATCGGTCTTGTATGGAATGACAAAATGGTCTTCTGGGGAAAACGCATCGGCTATCCGCAGCGTTTCCTAAAAAGCCATCAGTTTCAGCCGGAGCAGATTGTGCGCTGCCTGGCAGAGAGCATGGAAGAAGGCGTGAAACCCTGCCCGAAAAGCTTAAAGGCCGGTATTGAAAAGCCGCTGCAGCGTTTTATCCGCGAGTATGCCTCCCTGGCATGGAAAAAACACAGGCGCGATTTTGTGCCGAAGCCGCAGGACTGGGCGGACCGGCTTGCCGCTGCAGCGTTAGGCGGCATCCATATGCGCTATACGAATATGAATACGCCAAAAGGGCTGGAGGGCGCGCTGGAGCATGGATTCCGCCTGCTGGAGGCAGACCTTCGCATGACAAAGGATAAGCGGCTTGTCTGTGTGAACGGCTGGTCAAAGGGAACGTATGAAAAGCTGGGCGTAAATCCCGCGCAGCAGGAAGAGGGCATAGACTATGATACGTTTTTAAAATGCCGGATGTACGGAGTATATGAAACCATGGATGCGGAGGGGCTGTTCGCACGCATGAAACAGGAGGAAGGCAGCTGGAAACTGATTCTGGATATCGGAAAGCCGAATAAGGAAGTGCTTTCCGATATGATAGAAGCGCTGCGCAGCCTGTGCGTTCCCGCGGATTACTGGCAGGAGCATCTGATGATACGGCTGCAGGGAAAATACGATGTGGAAATGGTGCAGCTTTCCGGCCTGCCCATGCAGCTGATGTATTATGTACCGCCTAAGCAGAAGAGAGAAGAAAAGAATCTGACACTCGATTCTATCGGAAAATTCTGCAAAAAGCGCGGCATTCAGTGGGTATCCATTGCAAAAGAGGCGCTGGATGAAGAATTAATGGCATATTTAAAAAAACAGAAGCTGAAGACCTGTCTGTTCAGCTATAACCGCTATACCGATGTGTTACATGCGCTGGAGCTGGGCGCGGACTGGATTGCCACCTCTTATCTTTCACCGGAAGAACTCAACGGACGGTATGAAAGAGGCTGGACTGTTGTTATCAGACAGAGGGTGAAACGATGAAGTTAAATACAGATATAAAAATTTTCCTAAAGCAGTATGCAAAAATGGCTGTGCAGAATCTCCTGCTTCCGCTTGTATACCAGCTTCAGAAGCCGAAGAGAATAGAAAAAGGGCTTGTTGTTTTTGCAGACGCACATAATCAGAATGTGCCGTCAAGCATGGCGCCGCTTGTAAAAGAAGTGAAAAGGCGGGGAAACATGCGGGCTGTGCAGATTTATGACGATTATCAGCATATTTCGTTTCCGCGGCTGCTAAAAAGGATGCTTGTTTTTATGAAATATTATGCGAGGGCGGAATATGTTGTCATCTGTGATAATTTTCTGCCTGTTTCATCCTGCAGGAAGCGAAAAGAAACGACGGTGATTCAGCTGTGGCATGGGTGCGGGGCATTTAAAAAGTTCGGCTATGATACAACAGGGGATATTCCGGCGTATTATAAAGGAAATGTCTACCGCAATTATGATATCGTAACGGTCAGTGCGCCCGGGTGCGCGCCGCATTTTCAAAGCGCGATGCGTCTGCCGCAAAAGGTATTCCGGCCGCTTGGCGTCTGCCGTACGGATAAATTTTTCCGCGATACTTATAACCGGGCATGCAGGAAGCTGTTTTATGAAAAGCATCCGGATGCAGAAGGAAAAAAGATTGTACTCTGGGCGCCGACCTTCCGCGGCAGTCCTGCCAGCCCGCAGCTTCCACAGTATGAGGATATTTTATCGCTGCGTGACCAGCTGCCGGAGGAGGTATTTTTGGTGATGAAGGTGCATCCGCATCTTTCGAAGAAGTATCCTTATGATAACAGCACCCTTTCGACAGACCGGCTGCTTCCGGTGACAGACCTTCTGATTACGGATTATTCATCGATTCTGTTTGAATACTGCATTTATAAAAAACCGATGCTGTTTTATGCGCCGGATATGGATGCATACGGTGTGGAGCGCGGTTTTTATCTGGATTACAAAAAGCTGCCGGGAACGATTGTAACACAAAAAGAACAGCTTTTGCAGGAAGTCTTAAAAGCGCTTTCAAAAGGAAGAGAAGATAAGCGGGTTCAGGCATTTTATGATGCTTATATGTCGGGCTGCGATGGCAGGGTTACCGAAAGGCTGGCAGATATTATGGGAGCATAAATTTGATTGATAAACAGAAAGCGGCAGGGTGATAAGAAATGGCAGAAAAAAAGAACGTCTATGGCGTTGTGTTAGCGGGCGGAGTGGGAGCCCGTATGGGAAATGTGGAAAAACCAAAGCAGTTTATGGAGGTAGGGGGAAAACCGGTTCTGATTCTTGTGCTGGAAAAATTTGCGGTTCACCCGGGATTCGACCAGGTGCTTGTCCTGTCTCCCAAACAGTGGATTCGCTACACGCAGGATTTAATCCGCAAATATATACCGCAGCCGGAGCGGATTGCGGTGTTAGAAGGCGGGGATACAAGAAATGAAACCATTATGAATTCCATCCGGTATTTGGAAAAGGAGAACCTCTTAGATGAGGATACCGTGATTGTCACCCATGATTCTGTCCGCCCGTTTGTCACACACCGCATACTGGAAGAAAATATACAGGCGGCAAAAGAATTCGGGGCCTGCGATACGGTTATTCCTGCGACAGATACGATTGTACAGAGCAATTCCCACAAAATCATATCCGATATCCCGGACCGCTCTGTCATGTATCAGGGGCAGACGCCTCAGTCTTTTAAGGCGAAAAAACTGAAGCGGGTTTATGAATCACTGACAGAGCAGGAGAAAGAAATTTTAACGGATGCGTGTAAAATATTTGTGATTAAGGGGGAAGAAGTGCGGCTGGTGCAGGGTGAGGTTTATAATATTAAGATTACGTATCCGTATGATTTGAAGGTTGCAGAATCTTTAATTGCGGACAGGACGTAAGGGGAAGACGGGATGGCCTCTCGGACGCCGGGTGACGGGAAGATGCACCGGCTTCCTGGGACGGCTCCGGAATGTTAAGAATCCCTAAGCATTCTGCATTTACGCTGTGGCCACGGA
>CANDJC010000015.1 GCA_947384955.1 uncultured Eubacterium sp.
ATTCTTCCAATGCCGCAGAAAGACCGTGCAAATCCCCTCTCCCGGCTGGTTTTTGGGAAGCGTTACATACCCGTTCTTTCGGCCGTTTTGGGAAAGCGTTACATACTTGCTTTCTTCCTTTTCCAGATGCATCCGTTTCTGCGCTGATGGAACGGGAAGCTGGATGGGATGGATTTATCATACACGCTGCATGTGAAGCTGGAATGAATCTGGGATGAATTTTTGTTGCAGGTGTTATGAAGGTTTTATTTAGGAGGTTTATCTCCATGAGAAAATGGCCTCTACCCCTTCAGCTTTGTTACAGACTGTCAGTTCTGCGTTCAGGAGGTTTGCATAGTATGATGCGATATATAGTCCAAGCCCGTGTGAGGGTACTTCGTGGCTGCCGCGTACAAATGGCTCGAAAATATGTGGAAGGATATCATCTGGAATCTGGGTGCCTTCGTTACGGATGATGCAGGAATGCTGCCCTATCTGTATGTGTATTTTATTTCCAGAGGGTGTATATGCTGCTGCGTTTGACAAAAGGCTGTCGAATATTTTTCCAAGAATATCGGCATCTGTACGGATGCTGATATCCCGGTCTCCTTCGAGGATGATTTCCAGCTGTCTGTCTGATGCCGTGACGCGGTATGCGGCTAGCTGAGACTGCAGCAGGTCATACAGGCGGATTTCTTCATTTTTGATGGATTCCCGTTTTTTATTCAGGGATAGTATTTCGTCTGTCATTCTGCGCATAGACAGAAGCTGTTCTTTGACTTTGGGTAAATAGGCTGCCGTATCTTTGTATTTTCCAATCTGGTTTATCATGCCGTCTAAAAGCAAAAGCGCTGCTGTTACAGGCGTTTTCAGCTGATGGGAGGAGGCTTTTAAAAACATTTCCTGGCGTTCGTTTTCTTCTTTCAGATGCTGATTGATGTCCTGCAGCTTCCGATAGACGGGATGTACGATTCCCTCTGAATAAATCTGGGAAAAAATGAGGACAAGCATGAAAATAACTGCGCATATCATCGGAAGGCTCTGCAGGACTATCGGCCTGATTTCTCCCATCTGGGGCGTAATCGCGGGAAGGACAGAAAATACGACGCTGCCGGCTGTTTTTTCTGCTGCGAGATAATTGGTGTACTGATTGCCGGCATCTCTTACAGAAGATTCCATAATGATTCTGTGCTGCGTAAGTTCATGTACCTGACAGGATTCGCCGTAGTATTGTTCTTCTGCGTGTTCCGAGCGGAGTATTTCTATGCGGACCGGAAGTTTTATGCGGGTGTCCTGCTGAGACTGAAGCTCATTCCAGTATTGTATGAATTTCTCGTACTGCTCTTTCCAGTCTGCATTCTGTATGGATTCTTTCTGTGTTTCTCTGCGGATTTCTATGCTTTCTTCTGCATTGTTTCCAGCTGCTATATCTGATTCGGTTTCTGTGCCTTTCTTTTCTGATGCTCTTTCTGATGCCGGTGTCTGTATTCTTTTTGGGGAATTTACGGTTTCGTCTTTTATCTTTTTTATGTCAATGCCTCGTATGAGCTGCTGCAGCTCGTCCATCAGCCGGATTGTCTGCGCATCGGATGCTGTGATTTTCATGGAAATCATTTTGGAGGCCAGTTCGATGTAATGCTCTTCGAGCGGGATTCTGATAGAAACGCATGCTGTCGGATTTTTAACCGGAACACCGTCGTAGGAGCCGTTTTTCATAAATGCTTCATGCTGGATTTTCAGCGCTTTTACATTTTGTTCTTCCACGTAAGATACGTACAGGGACGGGAGCATCCATATAAAATAACCGACCAGCAGCAGGACCATCACGGATGCAAGCAGCATGCTGTAAGTCAGATTTTTCTTTCCAAGCTGTTTCATTGTACCGCCTCCCTGTCGAACTGATAGCCGACTCCGATTACGGTCTTGATACACGGTACCGGGAGTTTTTTTCTCAGGTTTTTTACATGTGCGTCTATAATGCGGTCATTGCCGATGTAATCTTCATTGAAAATCCGAAGTATCAGCTGCTCTCTTGTAAATACTCTGTCCGGCGCTTCGTAAAGTGCCTGGAAAAGCAGGTATTCGCTTAATGTCAGCGGCAGTTTGTTTCCTTCATAATAGGCGCTGTAGGATTCCTGGTGCAGATAGATTCCTCGGCGCTGCGCTTCTTCTTTTTTCTGAATGTTTCCGGCTGTGCGCCGCAGTACGGTTTCTATGCGCTTTAATAATATGATGGGGGATACGGGCTTGATGATGTAGTCATCTGCATAAAGGTTGAACGCCTGTACCTGTGTTTTGTCATCGTCTAAGGCGGTCAGCATGATAACGGCCATTTCCGGGGTCTGGCTTCTGATGCGGCGAAGGACTTCAAAGCCGTCTGCTCCGGGTACCATGATGTCTAGTACGGCTGCGTCGAAATGGTGCTGCTTTAGCAGGGTGATGGCTTCGTCGCCGCTGACGGCTGGTGTTACATGGAAGCTGGAGATGGTCATGTATTCTTTTAATACTTCGCGGATGGTTGGTTCGTCTTCTAAAAACAGAATGCGGTACTGCATGGGCTGGGGTCCTTTCTTGGGTGATGCGGGCGGGAGGCCTGGGGTGGTGTATGATTCTGTTTTTATTATATCACTTTGGGATGAATTTCGTGTGAATTTTGTGTGTAGGAGATGTTTCTGTTTAGTCTGGAACTGAGAAGAAGTGAAAAGAAGCGGGCTGTTTTTAACGTTTCTCGTAAAACAGCCCGGTAAATGAATCATAAATGCAATGGTTTTCAGAGCCTGAAATGCTTTCTGTGGTTTACTTAAATATCAGGTGCATATTCGTGTGCCGGTTTAAAGAATTTCTGTCCTCTTCGATATAGTCCCAGGTCTTCTGATAAGTACCTTGCACGGCAGCATCCGAAGCTAAAATAAATTCTACAAACTCGCCTGCTTTTCCATCATACTTGTCTGCAAAGTTATCTGACAGCCTTTGCTTTTCCTCATCCGAATAACCTTTTAATTCACCATATAGTACATGTTCCAGATTGCAGGAATTAAAATAAATTCGATATGGTATACCATTAACTTTTCCTGTTTTCCTAAGCTTATACAGCATATCCCCTTTTCTTTTATTTCGCTGTGCAATTATACCCGCATTTTTTGCTTCAATATGATTTTCATAATATTGAATCTCTTCCACATCTGCTTCTAAAATATCCTTCTCTGAAATATAAACACCATCCATGTCAGCAATATGGATAATCTTTAAAAAATCGTTCTGCCTGTATCGATACTTGCTTTTCACACCTTCAATCTGCTCATTAATCTTTTTCAATATACTGTCCCTGGAAACACAGTTTTTTAATGTAATGTCGCCATGTACAATAACAAACTGCACTTCATGATTGGAAAAGTAATCTTTCATAATCGTACCAAGTGCAGCTTCATCACTTGGACCCTCCACTATGAACACAACCACTTTCTTTTCACTCATGCTGTATCGTTCTGCCTGCCTTTCTAAATGCCCTTGCAATTCTCAGACTGTCTGTTTCCTCATAAATTACCTCATCCTGTCCGCCAAGCGTAATCCCTCTGATATAAGTATCCCTTAAGTTATTTGATGCTTTAATATTTTTCATTCGGATATATCTTCTTTTCGGATTTACCGTAGAAAACATGATATTTTCTTTATCCAGCATTTCCAAAGCGCGCAGATTATGGGACGTAAAAATTAACTGTCCTTTTGCATTTTTGTTAAAAATATCAAGCAGCTCTCCAAGCATATACTCAAAAATTCCTGCATCCAGTTCGTCTATTGCAAGGCAGATGGAAGGATTTCCAAACGCCTGAATCAAAGCATTTAATATAGAAATAATCTTAATAATTCCTTCTGACTCCATTCGGATAGGTATCGGCGGCATACCTTCCCGAGCAGAAACAAGCTCCACCCGATATCCGTTTTCTCCATTATCTGTCAGCTGCCTGCCATAATGATAGACATCTATTTTCATTCCAGGAATAATCGTAAACAAAACCATATTAATCTGCTCTGTAATCGTATCTAAGATTTTTTTTCTTTCTTCGTTTAAGACAACTGGTTCCGTTAATGGAACAGCAAAATCCCCTTTCATTCCGATTTCATTCTGTTCAATTTTAAATGCCATGGGAAGCAGAAAGTTTGCAGAAATCACACCAGAATGTGTATTACGGATTACGAACAAATCCTTTAAAGCAAATTGGAATAATGCCTTTATTATATCTGAATAATGTTTAAAATGGTTTTCATAAGCCTGACAGAAAATTTCCCTGCTGCTCTCTCCAAAAATATAAGAATAATTACTTTTCTCAGCAATTTTCCTTGCTACAATCAAATCTGTTTTATTTTCTGCATTCGCTTCTACAACCTCATCCAGCCTTTTTTTCGGAGCAAACACTGTTTCCCGCTCCGAACGCTGATAATCCATAAACACTGTTTTATTACTTCTGGAATGGTTTTCATTTATCGCACAGCTTAGTGTTTCCCGGACAATATTCGCACCATTTTCGCTTCTCTGTAATATAATTTTATAGCTTGCTTCATAGATGACTGCTCCTATAAAAATATTAAAATCAGCTGTTATCTCTGCCTGACTGCTGCCTGCGTCAATGTAATCCCCTATTTCAGTCTCAATCGTACTGCCAGTCATTATTTTCTGTAAATAGTACAATGTATCAATAACAGCTGTTTTTCCTGAACCGTTCTGACCATATAAGCCTAATACCTCCGCACGTTTATAAGTCAGCTGCTTTTGGCAGGTATCTGGCATAACAATCTGTCCAGATTTAACATTTTTAATATTCGAAATCTTCAGGGAAGATAATCTTACAATGCTCTCCATAATCTTCTGCCTCCATATGGATAATTTTATCACAAATACTGCTTTATTTCAATTATTTTTCCTGATTTTATATTTTTTATTCCTTTTTTAGAAAAATGCAAAAACAAAAGCAAGTGTCTGATTTATATTCTAATGATAAGGAGACTGATATTATACCAGCAATCGAGCATGAAAGAATTACATATATTAAAGAAATGGAAAATTATCTGCATAAACGAAAAGAAATACCAAAAGAACGGGTCAAAAAATGTTGAAAGAAAATTTAATGAAAAGCCGGCTCCAGACAATAGCCGGCATGTTGTCTAAATTGGGGTTTTGAGGGTGAAAGCTACACAGCACACTGCTCCCGCAGATATGCCAGGGCAGCTTTCCCTTGTTTATTCCATCTGTCACAAAAACCTGTCAGCCAGATATCTTAATTTTCCGCGTTTCCCGGGTATCTGCCAGACCGGTGTTATTTCTCCGGCCTTCCTGTCCGCCCAGGCCTCATACGCATGGTAAAACCCGTCCCATGCCGGATTCGCAGTAAATTCCCTGATGCATTTATACAGCCCGCTGTCTGCCTTCTGAAATTTCACGCAGTCCTTCCCGGCTGCTTCCTTTAATCTGGAACAGTCAAAGCGCCTGTCATAAATACGGTCGTACTTTATAAGCGCATCCGGCCAGTATTTATAGTAATCAGATATCTGTTCTGCTTCCTGAACTTTTAACTCTGTGCCGCAGATTTCTTTCAGCGCATGCCTGTAAATTTCTATTACATCCCTCCACCTCAGGCATTCCTCAGACGCTATCTGAAACGTCTGCCCGCATGCCTCCGTGCATCCGGTCAGCAGGGCCACTGCCTGCGCCACATCCTCCCCATATGTAAGCGTTGTCTTTTTATCCAGCATCCGGGACGGAAAAAGAACGGTCCTGCCATTCAGCGCCCGGTACAGCCAGTGCTCTTTTTCATAAAATCCCAGCTGAAGCCTGTAATTATGATAAGTAAGATACGGCCTTATGATTGTCCAGTTCCTGCTTCTGCAGCTCTTTAGGATATCCTCTTCCGCAGCTTTATGAATGGCATACTTTTCCGTTTCAAATAAGGACGGATCCGTACAGACATCCAGAAGCCTGGGCGATTTTTCTGTCAGGGGAAGCTCTGACTGTGCATATACCCTGCAGGAGCTCAGGAAAAAATACCGGCCAGTGCTTTTCAGCAGTACAGGAATGTTATTTCTGAAAGCCTCCGGCTCATAGGTCATAAAATCAATCACGGCATCGTAGCTGTTTGCCGATAAAATACCTTCCAGAAACTGCAGATTATGGCCGTCTCCCTGAAAGTACCGGATTCTTCCATCCGTTCTTCCATCCGTATTTCTCCGCTTTCTGGAAGTAATATGGACCTCCTCCCCCTTCTCGGACAGTATCCGGGCCAGAGGCTTTCCCATTGCCCCGGTGCCTCCTATCAGCAGTATTTTCATATATCCTCCCTCTGCTCATGCCCTGAATTTAGAAATCAGGACCTGATTATTTCATAAATCTCTTTTGCCTTTTTCAGCGATTTCCCGGAAAGCAGCTTTCCTGCAGCAGATCGGATGCCGCTTTTCAGGCCATGCTTCCCCCGGCCCGGTTTCCTGCTGTTTCTGCGGTACATTTCCCGAATCGCCTGCGCATCTTTATCCATGTCTAAAAATATCTCTAAAAGCATGGGCTTTTCAGACGGTCTGGAAAAGGCCTCCAGAATCTTTTCCGTCTCTTTATGCCCGGAAGCCGTAAAATAAGAAAACCCGCATTCCAGCGCCCATCCTTTCGCACTAAGCGTGTTTCGGGCGCACACAAACTCTTCCATATCCGGATAATCCATTTTTATTTTAAACTCTTCTCCGCCGCCATTATTTAAAAGCACGATTCTGATATTGTTTTTCATTCCCCGCATCCCGGCCGCATTCATTCCATAGAAAAAACTCAGATCCCCGGTCAGCAGATAAGCCAGGGAATCCGCCGCAGCTGCTTCGCCCATAAATGCCGCCATGCATCCGTCAGTGCCAAGGGCCCCGAGATTGCAGAAATACTGTACCCTCTGATGCTCCAGATAATCAGAAAACTGCATCACCCTGGTACTGTTCAGCACTGCCGTATGAAGAAGCGCCCCTTCCGGCATGGTTTTGGAAAGAATGCGTGCAATGCTGAGGCTTGAAAAAACTTCTGCCTGAAAATCACACCGGTCATACAGTCCCTTCCATCTCCTGCAGTACAGATGTCTATTCTGCGGATTCTGCCTGCTGCCGCATGCAAGCAGCCTTTCAAAAAATTCCCCGGCCTCTCCTTCAAATATGCTGCTGCAGCACCAGAAAGGGTCTCTTACCTCGCCGCTTTCATGCACCACCCAGCTTTCAACGGATTCCCTGTGTTTTCTTAAAAACTGTTTCAGCTGATAAGACGCGATATGGTTTCCAATCGAAATCACGATATCCGGCACAAACTCCCTTCCCTCTCCCACTGCCCCTGTCTCTATCAGAGGATAAACTGCAGCCGCTCCCGGGCACCTGAGATTTGAAACTGTTTCCACGGCAAACATGCAGTCATACATTTCATAAAACCTGCCGCACACCGCCAGAAACTTCTCATCCGTCTTAAGCCCCTGCCCTGCAACAGCCATAATCTTTTTCCCTGACAGTTTTAAATGCAGGCTTTCATAATCCGCTTCCGGCACCTGATACCGCCTGATCACCCTCTGCTTTGGAATACAGCGTGTACTGCATGCAAGCGTCTGTGTAATCTGCACATTGATGTGCACAGGGCCGCTGCCGTGATGCGACAGCGCAAGAACCGCCTCATTCACCATCCGGTTACATGCCCACGCATCCGTTTCACTCAGTACCGCCGGCAAAGTCACATGCTTCTTCACCACTCCGTCAAAGATATTTTCCTGATTTATCTTCTGCAGCTCCAGCTGTCCGAGCAGATAGGGAGCGCTGTCCGCGGTCACTGCCACAACCGGCAGATTCTGATAAAAAGCCTCTGTCATGCCGGGAAGATAATTCGATGCAGCAGTTCCTGCAGTACATACGCAGACAACCGGCTCCCCTGTAACCTGCGCAATCCCGGCTGCAAAGTAAACGGCATTTCTCTCATCGGCAGCGGAATAACATTCAAAAAAGCTGTCATGCTGAAAAGACTGAACAATCGGAGCACTGCTTCCTCCCGGCGATAAAACCGCTTTTCTTATCCGGCTTTCTTTTAAAACCCCTGTCAGAATCTGAATATTCTTTTCATCCGCATACATTTCTGTTTCCCCCATGCTGCTGCAGACTGACAAAGGATACCGGTAAACCGCACACATCAATCCGGCAAGCTGTTTTAGAACAGAGTTCTAACCCCCCCCCTTGCAAAATCCGGCTTATGAATTTTAAAACCATGCGAATCATCCCCCTGCATTTCTGTATGTAATAAATAAACCTGTTTTTCCAGTATAAATAAAATTCAGATTCCCCGTATACGTTTTTCATCGCCGCATCAAACCCCTTCTCCGGAATTATCCTCCAGAGCCTATCATATTCCTCCGGTTTTTCAGTCGGCTCCTTTAACGTATCATTGCCCCGGACTGCTTCCTGTCTGTCCCGCTCGAAGCACACCGTCCGGCTTTTTATTTTAAGAAATAATTCCCTGCCTTTCCGGGAATTTACCAGCACCATATTCATTCCCTGTAACGGATTTTCTGCTGCGACTGCTTCCGCAATTCCCCAGAAATCCCCCAGCGTAATGTCGCCCTGCCTGTGCCCGCCTGCAAACGGACAGACATAACATGCTTCCTGAAATAAACAGTGGCGCATAAAATTTTTAAAATAGGCATCCTGATACTGAAACCCCTGATACAGAATTCTCCAGTTTTCAGACCATGCCGTAAGCCTGCAGTCGAATCTTCCGCCGCGAAAAGTAACATCCCGGACATGCTTTCCCCTGCTGACATATGCTAAATGCTCGCGCAGACAGCGCGGGGAGCTTCCGCCGTGGCATAAAAGGTCCGCCGTTATCAGCTTCCCGGTCAATCCCGGATTTCTGGCATCCAGATATGCATATACAGCGTTCACTTCACACGGAACACCGATAAAAAGTCCCTCCTGCCCGTCTGCGAGCCGTTTTTCCGTTTCCCTGTAAACGCCTGTTTTATTGCTGAGCACATATTTTGATTTTGAAATCCGCGGGATATCGGATACGCGGTCAGTCACGATGTGCCTTGCAATACCCGTACCGCTGTCAAAGATAACGCCTGCCACAAAGCCGCCGCTTCTTATCACTTCCTCAGACAGTTCCCCCGCCAGCCCGCCGGAAGCGCTGTGATAATGCCTCTTCTTATCCCTGCTCCATGCAGCATAACACCTGGATTTTTCGATATCTTCCAGACAGCTCTTTTCTCCGGCATCCGTCCCGTCTGACATTCCGCCCTGTTTCCTGTCATCCGTGACGTCCTCTGTTCTGCTTTGTTTCCTGCCGTCCGTCTTGTCTCTGAATCCGTCCTGTTTCCTGCCGGCATGACTGCTTTTTCGTGCCGGACAGACTCTCCGGCACAGGCCACATCCTGTACAGTGTGCTTCGTCTGTCACCGGACGCCAGAAGCCGCCTGTATCCTGCATGGAAACAGCGTCCTCCGGACAGATATCACAGCATGCTGCACAGCCACAGCATTCTCTGTCGCTTACAATCCTCATATTTCCCCGCCCTGAATTTTGTGAAGAACATCCGCTAAGAGCGTCGAAGATACGCCCTTCGTATATTCTAAAAATACAACATCCACTCCGGTATTTTCGAAATCCTTTCTGATTTTCTGATACATCACAGAATCCTTCCAGTCTGTTCCGTGAAACAGGACATCAAAATGCAGCCTGTTCCATGCCTCCATTTTATCCATGGATGTCTGAGGCACAGCTTCATCCACATATTTAATCGATTCCACTATCGCAATCCGCTCACGGAACGGTATCACCGGATGCTTCTGTTTGTAAGCTTCTGCCAGCTCATCCGTACTGACGCCGACAATCAGCCTTTCGCACTGCTGCCTGGCTCTTTTTAAAAGATTCAGATGCCCGATATGAAACATATCATAAACACCGGTTGTGTAGCCTGTTTTATACTTTTGCATTGTTCCAGATTTTCCTTCCGCATTTTATTCTGTCAGTCACTGCCGCCTGACAGCAGCTGCAGTGCTTCTGCAAATTTTCTCCTCCCAAACAGCCCTGCTGTCAGAAGCATCAGGATAAAAAATCCCCGCCGCAGCAGCGTATCGTGATACAGCACCGTCAGAAGCATCATAAAAATCAGCGCTGCCGCAGAAAGCCCGGACAGAAATTTCGTATCATAAATGCTGCTCTGCACCCCGTTTTTCCTGAGTATCTTTTTCATAAAATAATAATGTGCCAGTGTATAAATCACATAGCAGACAAGTGTCGTGTATGCCGCAGCACAAAAGCCAAATCGTTTCAGAAAGAGCGCATTCAGAATGATATTTGCCACAGCGCTTACTGCCGACGCAGCCGTGATATACTTATTTTCTTCATAATAAAACTCAACCGCTCCAAACAGCGGATACAGAAACATGAAAAAGGAAGCCACCGCAGCCGGCGGTATTACCCGGAGAGCTTCCTCATATTCTTCTGGAAGCATCCACCGGAACACATCAGGAATGATGCAGATTAACAGAAAGGTAACCAGTGCAACAAAAACAACAGCCAGATTTGTAACTTTTGAAATTACTTCATATTTCTGTTCCTTTATCTTCCGGTACAGCCACGGCGTAAAGGACGAGTGCACCGCCGATGTCAGAAGCCCCAGAAGCATTGCAAACGTATAGGCCGCGCTGTATATTCCTGCATCCGAGCTTCCGCATATACTGTTTATCATCAGTCTGTCCGACTGATTTAAAATCTGCATGGACAGATAATGCGGAATTAACACCGCGTTAAACCGGAACCCGTACGTCCAGTACCTTCTGCTGTAATAAGCCTTTCCTTTTTTCTGATTTGCCGCAAAAAGCCAGACACCCAGCACTGCATTTATAAAAAGCGGGACAAGAATCTTCGCTTCTGCCCGGTACTCCGTATGCATCAGTACATAATAACTGGCAGCCGGATTTAATACAGCCGTCGTCACGGAACACGCGACCAGCAGCTTGTATTTATAAAAATAACGCTGCACCGCAGACCACAGGGCAAACGGAATAAGAGCCAGAATTTCAATATACATGCAGACTGTCAGGAATTCTGACAGTCCAAGCAGCCTGCTGAAAGGCCCTAGAAAAAGAACTGTCACAAATAAAAACGCCAGTGTGAGCGTTGCCGCAAGCCCCTGAAAGGAGGAAACCACTTCGTAAATTTTTTCCGGATTCTTTACAATCGCTACATTAAACACGCCTCCCCAGATAGTGAGTGTGCAGAATATGGTAAAAATTCCAGTCCAGGACTGATACACGGAAATCAGCCCGTACTCCTCCGTCGTAAGAATCCTGCTGAATACCGGAAGCGTCAGAAAGGAAATCCCTCTGACTAAAATATTCGAAACCGCAAACCAGACAGAAGCCTTCAGGGCATCTGAAACTGTCTGATACCGCTTTAAAATCTCTTTCATCTCCAGCTCATCCCGCATCCGTCATTCTGTTATAATTATCCACCGCTATCAGATATCCGCCCTGAAGCTCCCTGTCATCCGCAATCCGGGATATGAAATCCGAAATGCCAGGGACATCCTCAAAATGCGGAAACCCCAGCTCCGTCAGCGCACAGAAAAAATTTCTCCTGCCCGTCATATTCACAGAAGCAAACGGGATTCCCGTCAGCGCACCGTCCACCATTGCAACCGAATGCTCACCAAAAACCAGATCCGCTTCTTCCAGATCCTTCTGCAGGCTGCCCCTGGAAAGCGACAGTTTAAAATCGCTGATATCATTATCCGGAATGTTGCCGGACAATACAAGATTGGGCAGTCCCAGGGAGGAAAAATACTGCGCATATCTCTGAATGGAACTGACTCCCTGGTGCAGCGGATGCACCCAGGCCGGATGACAGCGGTATAAAAAGCGGATTTCCGGGAATTTTTCTGCCAGATGCGCGACCGCAAGAGCCATCCGGTCCTCATCCGACCTGTTTTTCAGCGCCGTCCAGTCGCCGGAGCCGCTTGCCGCAATCAGTACCGTGCGCACCTTTTTCGGAAACACAGGCTCCGGAAGATACAGTTTTCTGCGAAACGGCATGATGCTGACCGCAAGCCCCATATTCCGAAACATCTGCTCCCCCATCTCATCCCATGCATAATACTTTACATTTGACGGATGAAACGCCAGATAGCGGCTTGCATAATTCGGCGGAAGATACCCGTCCTGAATATATCTTACATCATACCTTCTGTCATCCGGCACAAGGCTGTTTCCCGCCTCATGCAGCGCCGTCAGGTACTGGCAGCGGGAAGCATCTTCAAACTCACCGTTTAACAGCTTCCTGCATTCTTCATCCGACTGCTTCCACTCGATATCCATCCGGTAGCCGGTCCGTTCCAGCCTTCCCATAAAGACATATTTTTTCTGCCGAAACTGTCCGGTAAAAATTTTATCTCTGTACCGGCTGAAATTCTGCTCTTTTTCAGAATTTTTCCAGAATCCTTTTCTGATTCTCCGGTAAGCAGCCGCCATCCATTCATTCTGATGCAGCGCTTTTTTCACCGTTTCCACAGTGCCCCTGCGGTAATAGTACCTGCCCCTCCGGTATCGGAATCCGTGCCGGAGCCATGTTTTCAGGCAGATTCCCAGGTCATCGGACAGAATATATCCTTTAAAGTCCCCGTACCGCTGTTTCAGCTTCTGGACAATCCGCTCATTTTTCAGCTCCTTTATTTTATCATAATATTCTTCCAGGTTTTTTACATTCTGCCTGAATGCCTGCACATCACACGCTTCCATCTGTGCATCTGTCAGAAAATCTGCAAATGTCAGATACCGGACTGCTGCCGGCTTCTTAAAAAAGCGTTCTATTTTCCTGCGCTCAAAATCAAACAACAGCTGTGTTGTGACAAACAAAACCTTTTCAGATTTTATTTTATGCACGACAGGCTCTAAAGAATCTAGCTTCAGGTTCTGGCTGAATACAATTATGCTTATCATTGTTTTCCTCTCTCATTACATGCTTCCAGCAGAAATCCTTTATCTGCTGTCTCCTGAAATCCCGCCCTTCTTTTCACCGGTATCGAACCGTCATAATCCCATTCAAAAATAATCCTGTATTTCATTTTCCGGATAAAATGCCTGAACCTTTTCAGCTCAAATAAATATACCGGATATACTGCCTGATAAATGGATTCCGGAACATGCTGAAGCATATACTGTTCCTTCCCTTTCCAAAAGGCGGTTTCATCGATTACTACATATCTGATTTTCTTATCCAGAAATTCCCTCAGCATATCATAAGGATCCGGAAGATAGCCTAAAACACTCGAAAGCAGCAGCACACTGCAGTCCTTCTGCTCCAGGCACTCATCAAGCGTATCATAAAAAGAAATCTCCGGAATACAGCGCCTTCCATACTCTGTAAAATGCTTCTGTTCAATCACGCTCCAGTCCAGATTCAGTCCCCGGGTTTCCTCCCGTATCCGGAAAAAGATGCTTCCAAGCGAACCTCCGAAATCTGCCACATGCAGCCGGCTTTCCTTTAAATGAACATAATAAAGCGAGCAGAGCAGTTCGTAGTTTATCTTTTTTTCCAGAAACGCCACCCCGTCCTGTTCATAGGCCGCCTTATTCTGCCGCACTGAATTCGTGGCCGCAATTACCTTCTTCAGAATCTCAGGCCGCTCATACCCCCCCCCGCAGGAATCTGCCGCTTTCTGCGCCTCGTCCCAGGACGGATACGAATCATAATAATACAGTACCTTCTCCAGGCTGAAAAACCTGTTTTTCAAATCCCTCACAGCAGGGGGAATCCATTTTTTTATATATTCATGCATGGTCTGATTCCTTTTCACACTCCCTTTAACAGACTGGCAGACATGCGCTTTGCAAGCCTGGCAGAATCTTTTAACAAAAGTCCCGGCACACCCATCCTTACCGCTGCCATCGAATAAAATACTCCGCACGCCTTTTTATATCCGCTCAGATCATACGTGCACGGCATCTTTTTTACGATATACTGATAATACAGCTCCTGGACAAATGCCCTGTTTTTCTTTTTGACATGCGCAAAATCACAGATCCTTAAATCGCCGTCCCTGACTAAATCCAGAAGAATCTGCGGGTAATCCACAGCAAACGCGTAGAACAGGTTATACGTTCCTTTATGCCTGTCACCCGACGGCATTTCATCCAGGAGAATGCTGTCATCTATCATATAAGTCTTCGCATCTCTTCTGGAAAATAAAATATTTGTATGCGGATAAAGCTCATGATACCTTTCGCTGTCTGGAATCCTGTCAAAATCCTCTTTCCAGAACGCCATGCCCGTCGACCAGGAAGAATAAATGCCCAGCTCCCTTACAAACGAAGAAAAATCTTTCACTGTCGTTACTTTCTTTTTTCTTTTCAGCACTCCGTTTGTAAAATAAATCACAGGCTTTTCGCTTTCATATTTTTTCACAAACCGGAGCCAGTAACGCAGCGCCCCGTCTGTCAACCTGGTTCTGTGATTCAGAAATTTAATAAAAACCCCCCTGGCATGCCTGTAAGCATCCGGCTCGCTCATAAATTCATTCGTGCCGGACGGATAGTAATACAGATTTTCATGCCCTGCAGCATAGGCTTCCATTTCTTTTCGAAACTTCCGGTTATTTCCATTATCTGCAACAATCACTTCAAACCATTTCTGCTTTATATTCTGTGCATAGATGCTCTCCAGCACAGGAAATACCCACTCCGAAATCCCGTTTGTGGGCATGCACAGAGAAATCAGCGGCCTCATCAGACACCCTCCCCCATCATTTTCAGATATGTACCGTAATCCCTGATATATTCCGTATCATCGTAATGCGTGCTTGCCAGAACAAGGAGCACGCTGTCCGGGGAAAAATCATACATATCCTTCCATATCATGCGCGGAATATAAATCCCCGTCATAGGCCTGTCCAGCGCCACGCTTATTTCTTCTTTTCCGTCTGTCATCCGCACCCTGCTGGTGCCGGCGACATTGACTAAGACAAATTCCGACCTGAGGTTCGCGTGCTGTCCGCGGATTACCTTCGAATCTGACTGGCAGATATAAAAGACCCGCCGGATTTCAAAAGGCACGGAGCGGCCTCCTTCGATTACAACCAGCTTTCCCCGCTCGTCCCCGAGATCAGAAAATGTTAAAACCGGACATCTTTCTTTTAAGCTCATAATACCTTCCTTTTATTTTCCAAATGCCTGGCGTGCATCCGCTGCCCTGTCTGCCGGCTGCTTCTGAACGCATTGAGTGCATCCGCCACCCTCTCCGTTTCGCACGGATACATGCCGTTATAAATAGGAATGCTGAGAACCTCATCCGCATATCTTTCCGCTATCGGATAATCCCCCTTATGAAACCCGAGATACCGGTAGGCCTTTGAAAGATGCGGCGGCACCGGATAATGGATCAGCGTCTGTATGCCTTTTTCGTTTAAATATGCCGCAAGCTCATCCCTGTGCCCCGGCACATGGAGCACAAACTGATGCCAGCTGCTGTCTGCGCCGGGACGTATTTCAGGAAGCTGCAGGAGAGGATTGTTAATATCCCTCAGGTAGCGCTGCGCAATCCCGGCCCGCTCCCGGTTCAGCTCATCCAGATGCTTCAGCTTCACCCGCAGAAGGCCTGCCTGCAGCTCGTCCAGGCGGCTGTTTACGCCCACAGCTTCATGCTGATACCGGCTGCCCGCGCCATAATTGCGGTATATCCTGAATTTCTGAATGAGCTCCTCATCATCCGTGATTACTGCCCCCGCATCTCCAAAAGCCCCGCAGCCTTTCGTCGGATAAAAACTGAAACACCCGATATCCCCGAATGTCCCGGCCTTTTTTCCCATCCAGTGATTCCCGTGGCTCTGCGCACAGTCCTCCACCACCTTTAAATGATGCCTTGCAGCAATATCCATAATCTTTGTCATGTCACAGCACTGCCCGTATAAGTGAACTGCCAGGACAGCTTTTGTATGCGGGGTTACTGCGTCTTCTATTTTATCTGCGTCGATATTGTCATACTCATCCGGCTCCACAAATACCGGCCGCGCCCCGTTCATCGTAATCCCCATCACACAGGCAATGTAGGCATTGGCACACACAATAACCTCGTCTCCCTCCCGAATGCCCAGCAGCTGAAAGCTCAGCCGCAGCGCATCCAGCCCGCAGGCCAGCCCGGCGCAGTATTTCGCGCCCGTATACTCCGCCCACTCCTTTTCGAACTGCTCCCCCTCTCTGCCAAGCACATACCAGCCGGAGCGGAGCACCTGAACAGCCTTTTTCTCATATTCCCGTGCATAAAGCGCATACTGCCTGCCAAGATTATTTGTCATGATGACCTGACTGTTTTCCTGCATCCTTTTTATCCTCCTTTCTGAAAACCGGGCCTGTCTCAGGACTGATGCCCGGCAGAAAGTCCATTGCACAGACGTCTTCTGCCTTTGTGACCGGCTGATACAGCTGTCTGATATGGCCCCGGACCAGTTCCGGGGTCAGCTTCGAATAATCAATCTTCATCAGTTCCTGAATGACTTCTCCGCTGAACCGGTACTTTATCACCTCTGCCGGAACCCCGCCTGCAACTGCATAGGGCGGTATATCCCTGCTCACAACTGCCCCTGCTGCGATAACGGCTCCCTGGCCGACGGTCACCCCGGATAATACTGTGCATCCGTGGCCAATCCATACATCATCCTTGATTATAATGTCTCCTTTTGCAAACGCTTCCGGTGTCTTAGAGCCAAGCATTTTTACCTTAAAAGGGTAGGTTGAAATATGACTGGTGTAATGCTCGGTATCAAGAAGGAAGGTTACGCCTGAGGCTATGGATACAAAGTTTCCTATTTTCAGTTTTGCCTTGTCATTATATGTAATTACATTCAGAACTCCATAGCTGCCTCTTCCAGCTGTTACCAGTCTGTGTAAAAATGTATTTCCCGGAACTGTATCATTGTGGGGATTGTTTTTTATCCAGATGCGCTTTTGCATCATTCGTTTACACCGCTCTAAAATCTTTATACATAAAAAGTTATTCCAATATGCTCTATATAGCGGTTTCATATACAACTCCTTTCATACCTGAAGTATACTTCAATTTGCGGACACACTATTTCTGAAACTTTTTCCTTAACCGAGAGATTTTCATATAAATATACGGTATCATAACAGCTGTAAGCATTCTTATCCGCTGTAAATACGGCATTGTCAAAATGGCTGATTTACTGTCCTTAATTGCCGCTACACTTGCATTCACATATCTAAGATTCAATTCCTGTTTCATTCCCATTACATCCATTGTCCAGACAGCCCTTTTCAGTATTCCTCTGCGAATCGCACACTGCGTCTGATAATCTGCTTTATATTCCATTCCTAATTCCAGACAGTTCTGCGTCATAACTAAAGCATCAAAATACTGCTTCGCCCCTGATAAATTACAGGAATTGTATCTGGAATACATTTGATGATAATAATTATCTGAGACATAGCGAATCTTTTCTGCTTTCGAAACTGCCTGAAACAAAAACCACATATCTTCTCCCATGCCAATCCCTCTTGGAAAAGATATCTGCCTGATAAGCGATTTTCTATATATCTTGCCCCACACATTTACTCCAAAATTATCATCATCAAACATCTGTTTCCATGCCGCATCTCTGTCTAACTCCAATCGAAATCTGCAGGAGGCTTTAGCATTCGAACTGACGACAATCTGTGTCTGTTCATCGAATAACGGCATCAGCCTGGCTGCAAAATCAGAAGACAGAACGTCATCTGCATCCACAAATGTAATGTATTCCCCTGAGGAAGCACGGATACCGCAGTTTCTTGCTTCCGATACTCCCGAATTCATTTGGTGAATGACCCTGATATTTGAAAAACGGCCTGCATATTCGTCACATATCTCTCCGCATTTATCAGGAGAGCCATCGTCAATCATGATAATTTCAAGATTTTTATAATCCTGTTTTATTACTGATTTTATGCAGCGTCTGACTGTATCTTCTTTACAATATACTGGTATAATAACGCTTAATTTTCCTAAAGATTCCATGCCGTCTCACCTGCCAGTGCCGAAGTATTTTGACAAATATTTTCAAGGCCATGCTGCTTTGTATGAAAAATAAAGAATAAATCCGTTAAAAAAAATGCGGAAAATAGCGGATAGCTTGTGCAGTTCATAATGACAAAATACAGAAACACCGCTTTTCCCAGATAGTTTTTTCTGCTTATCCTGTGATATAAAATACCGCAGGCTGCCAGCAAAATACCCAGTCCTGCCATACCAAAATAAACAATCACCAGCGCATAACCGGGAATCCAGCCTATTTCCCGGACAACATCGTCATACGCAAAGCCTCTGCCAAACAAAACATAAAGAAAATCACCATCAAAAATATATCCGATATTTCCGAACCTTAAGTTTAAGGAAGAATGATCTATAAAAACTCTTGTTACAAAAATACGAAACATAGGCGTATTCATCAGGCAAAGCAGTGCTGCTGCTATAAGCGGGAAATATTTTCCTGTTTTCTGCAGCACATTATCTGCTTTTAAAATACTTCTCCAAAAATACAGCACCAGAAAAATAACGCAGCCAAGAATTCCCGTTGTTGAACCTGTAATAAAACAGGTTGCGGTTATAAATAAAATTTTTACAAACTTCTTCCTTTTATATTTTCTGATACTCTTTCCTTCCGATAACAGCCCCGCTTGATTTCCTGACATATCGTGAAACAGCAGCAATATGAAATAGAGCAGAATATACTCACAAAATATGGAAGGTTCTGAAAATATAGAATGCGGCCTGTAATAGCTTTTATGATTCAGATACTGATATTCAAAGTCCAAATCGCTTCGGTGCTCAAAAAAAGGCAGAAAAGACGGCAGAATTGTATTTCTGACATATAGAAAAAACACTTGCATCCAGCAGTATATACTGGTAAAAACAGCAGTAACTTCCAAGGCTTTAAATGCAGCAGAAAAGCTGCCACACCTGCTCAGTCCAAAAACAGCTATAAACAGCATAAAAAACTGTCTCAGATAATCCGTCACTGCACCGGATAGCTCTGTATGAAATAAAAAACTAAAAAATATAACCACTGCATAAGGAAGAAATAGATTTCCATAGCCGGAATAGCTGATTCTGGGATTTCTCACTAAAGAAACTGCTGTCATTACTGCCATAAACACAATCGCTATATCCGACAAAGCCCCGGGAATACGTTTTACAGAATATGCATTGAGTAAAGGTAACAGGCAGATTAAAACAGAAAACATGTTATTTACAAAATGATTTCTGCACTTTTTTTCTGTATCAAAAAAATACCGCATAAAAATCTCCATATGCCTAAGACATCATTACATTTGACAATGCTTCAAGATAACTGAAGCCTGTTTCTTCATCCGGTTCGAGATAAGCGCCTTCGCTCCATTCGTTCCAGGCAGTGATAAAAAGAAACTCGTTCTTTCGTTTTTTACTTTTAGACAGCTGAATCGATAAATAATGTTCAAACAGTTCCGGGGAAGCGCCAGTGTATACACTTCCTTTATGTCCCCATCTTGCTGTCGTGTCCCAGCCGCTAAACGCTCCTAAAAACGTTTTGACACTGCCTTTATATTCTTTTTTTAGTATACTGCTCCATACCTTTTTACAGCTGAACTTCGTTACATGATTATGAATTCTTAAATTTAATACATTGTATTTGAAATGATACCAAAATCCATAATCCAGTTTATATCCTTCTCTTCTTGTCCCAAACGTCGGCTGATACTCAAACTGCGCATCTAAACCCAGTTTTTCAGCTGCTCCTATATCTGCCTGCGACTTTAAAGTTGATATATAGTAAATTCCGTCCCATCCTGCTTTTCGTGCAAGCTGTTTCCAGCAGGCAGACATGCGGTTCCAGCAGCTGATATCTGCTGCATCATACAAAACAAGTACCGGTTTATTATCAATCTTTATATATCTTTTATCTTTAAAAAAACGGTTTAAATACTCAAAATGACTTTTCCAGTCTTCTACGCCGCCGTATGTCTGTCTGATAAGAATTTTCTCACCTTTTTTACCCGGTGCCTTTGTCCATGTATGATTCGCCCAGGAAAAACAGAATCTGATATTGATATCTTTGCTTTTCAGCAAAATCTCCGGCGGCTTTTCCATCATCTGAATGCCTTCAAACCAGTAATGATAGATACAGAATCCATACACATGATACTTGCGTGCCATCTCAGCCTGCCGCCTGATTTCTTTTTCATCCAGCAGGCAGTAATAATTTTTCTTATACGGCACCCGCGGCTGTCTGTGTCCTTTAAATAGAGGCCTGGCCCTTTTTAAGCTGGTCCATTCGGTAAATCCCTTCTCCCACCACAAATTATTCTGTTCAAACTCATAAAACTGTGGGAGATACATTGCAAGAATTTTTGTCTGCATTATCATATACCACCATTCATACGGCGATGAATTCTGTATCGAATTGCGCCATTTTTAACATTTGTAACAATCTCTTTCATTCGTTCAATTCTGCGTCTTATATAAAGCACACCTTCTGGAGCATTTTGGACTATAAATTCCGCATTCATTGCATCTGTACCATTTATAAAACAATTCGGAACAATCATATAATGATTTATATTCTTAATATTTTCAGCTTTCATATGCCGCTTCTGCAAATGTATATATGCCCATTCATCTTTCTTCACATTACCCCCCCCCACCATATAAAATCTGTACACTGCTCCATTATGATATAAATATATTTGTTTTGCCTTACCGCAGGTACCCTGTACCGCATGAAAGGAAAATGAATTGCAGTCTATATCTGCATACACTACCTGATTCCATTCTCTGATGCCGCGCTTTTTTGTAATCACATGCCACATTTCATTTTCATCAAAATGGCAGCAATAATTTGTCTTGTATACAAACCTGTAATCTGCCGGCATGCCTCTCATTCTCGTTTTATATAACTTTCTGCATGCAGAATTATTTCTCATCAGTACAAGATGTCCCCGGAACAGGATTTTATCATATGTGTCCAAAACTTCATCCGTAATAAACTGCTTCAAATGTCCAAAAATCAGGTCCGTATCACAAAATCCCCAGAATTCATATCCGGTAATGTATTCTTTGAATATATCCCCGTAAGCAATTTTATAATCACATAATTTATATGGCTTTTTTAATGTAATTTTAAAATTAAAATGCTGCTGAATATAGGACCTCATTTTATCAAAATCCGTATATTTCACAGTTACATTTTCCGGGTAATCAAAATATCTGCGGTCATCTGTAAATATCAGCCAGTCAAAATCCGGGTTATGTCTGCATGAATTTAAAAACAAATGAAAGTAGCTGTTAAACTTTCCAAAATAAGGTATGATTATCATACATCGATTCATCTTTAACCGTCCCTCAGCATTGAATCCTGTACCATTCCTTTTGCATAATGTCACAGGGAATGTCCTGTGCGTACCATCTGTCTGGCGATATGACAATCTTTTCTGGATTTCTGGAAAGGTACTGCGCCCACCAGCTGAAACTGCTGTTGGAAATTATAAAATTTTTGCACTGGCACATAAGAGCCAGTGATATGCTGTCTTTTGATTTGCCGGAATCATAAACAGCCGGATACCGGAACTGAAACATTTTTCTGGCAGTCTCTATTTCATCTGAGAACACAAAGAATCTGCAGTCCGGTTTCATTTTTACCATCATATCCATTGCTTTCATATAATACTCTTTGGTACATACCTGATGTACTGTATTCCCAAGATAATCTCCAAGTCTTATGGTCAGACAGACAGATTCACAGTTTTTTATCTGTTCCAGAAATATCTGTTCTTCTTTCGTAAACTTATCTTTTGGTACAATTTCATTTAAAAGTTTATCTTTAACCGGCTCTAAATAAGCGGCTGACTGAAAATATCCATCACAGAATATTTCCCTGGGCAGATTCAAAGGCAGTTCGTAATAACCATCCATCAAAAGAAACAGACCCTTTTTCAAGTTTGACTGCATTTTTTTAATCTGTCTTTCATGTATCTGCCGGTTTGTCTGGTATTTACACTGTATTCTGTCCATAAAAAATGCCGTCTTTGCAGGCAGAGGCATTTTTAATACTCTTTCTTCTTTGCTGGTAAAGGAAACAGACGGATGCAGGACAAACCGGTCCAGATGACTGTGCCAGACTGTATCTTTTTCTTCTGTCCTGTCATACAGTAATGCTTTCATATGATATTTATCACATACCATTCTGGCAAACCCATAAATAAACAGCTGATTTCCCAGCCGTCCTTTTATCCGCATTTTTACCATTTAACATTCCTCTCACACTGATTCAGGTTCTGTATATTTTCAGACCAGGCTTTTTATAACTGATATACGCTCTGCATGCTTACAGCCAGCCCTTTCAGACTGTACCTGCTCTGTTCTATCAGTTCACTGTTTTTTTCAGAAAAACCCCTGTTTTTCGCTGCTGCAATTTTTTTTACTGCATTTACCCATTTTTCTTTCTGAAGCGGAATACGGTATACATTTGGACAGAGCACGGATGTCTGAGGTATCCTATCCGAAATTACACAGGGAATCCCGCTGCACTGCGCCTCTAAAAATGCAATGCTAAGTCCTTCATATTTTGACGGCATTAAAAAAATATCCGATTTTTTCAGCAGCTGTTCCACTGCTTCTATATTTCCGAGAAGTTCCACATAGTCCGATATCCCTTTTTCCCTGACTGCCCTTATAAGGTCCTTCTTAAGCCTTCCCTCTCCGGCTATCTGGTACTTTACCTCCATTCCTTCTGTTTTAAGCTGCTTTATTACAGACAGCATAAAGAAATAATTTTTCTGATTTTCAATTTTCCCTACCGACACAAGCCGCACTGTATCTGTACACGCTCTTTTAACAGACTCAGATTTAAACCTTGTCACATCTATTCCATTCGGAATCACTGTATAACGGTCAGAAAACATCCACTTCCCTGCTTCATCAGAACATGCCAGGTTTATTGTCTGATATTTTTTCAAAATTCTGCGGTTTACAAAATGAACCGGCATTGCGAAGAAATGTCTGGTTCTCGTATTGTGGCTGTGCATAATCATCTTTGTGCCGCGCATATATTTCACTGCCATTCTGACCGGAAGCATATATAGCAGAGCATTCGCATGAATATGTATGTAATCATAATCATCTGCATGTTTAGAAAAAAAACATTTCATCTGGCAATAATTCTGAATAAAATGTAATGGCCAGGCTTTTGTTATATATATGCGGCTTCCTATATTTTTAAAATAACGGACCATTTTATTGTCACATCCTCTGCTTCTAAGCAGAAAATCAAATCTGATTTCGCTGTCCTTAAGCGCTTTATGCAGATTCATTACAAAGCTCTCAACTCCGCCTTTATTCATTCCCGCAAAAACATGAAGAACTTTTACCATCATCTTCTCCATTTCTGATTTCTTCTTGTTTTATCATCCAATACATTTTGAAATAAATGCATATACCGCTTCATCATATAGGAAACATTGTATCTGCTCTCTGCAAGTGCAATGGCCCTCTGTCCGTATTTCTCACGAAGCGGTATATCTTCTCCGAGTTTTTTGATTGCCCCGGCCAGCTCTTTTTCATTCTGCGGCTTTACGGTTATTCCACATTCACCATGCGGACATACTTCCGGCACCCCGCTTGGAAGCCATGTATTAATAACCGGCTTGCCAAATGCCATTGCTTCAATCTGTACAATCGCAAATGCTTCCGCTTTTGAAACAGAAGGGAGCACGAGAAAATCACACCATTCAATCTTTCTTATTTTCTCTTCCTGTGTTACCGTACCCGCAAAAGTTACATTATTAAGACCAAGATTATCTGCCAGCAGACGGATATCATCATAAAGCGGCCCGTCTCCGGCTAAAAGCAGTTCATACTTTTCGGCATCTAATTTTGTAAATGCCTTTAAAAGAACATCCAGCCCCTTGTACCATACAAATCTTCCTATAAAAAGCACACATACTTTATCCGCAGGTGTTTTCTTTTTTCGTGAATCATAATATTCTCTTCCTGTCTGTGCCATTTCATCACTGACTGAAAACGGAATGACTCTGCATTTATTTTTGTACTTTCTAAGTATCTTAGAACCCTTTATATTCCCTTTTGCAGAAACAATAATCGCATCCGCTTTCTTTAGTGTATGTTCTGCAAGCGGCTTATAAAGTTTTGCAAGTATCCTTCCTTTTTGTGTATCGAAATCACAATGCCACCAGACAATCAGCCTGCCCCGGTATAGTTTTAACAATACGCCAATATCAGCCATTGGGTACGGGAAATGATAAACAACAATGTCAGCATCTTTTGCTGCTCTGCAGCCCTTTATTAAAAATTCAGCTGAAAAAGGTGTTGATGCAATATCTGCAAAGGTTCTGCATCTGTAAACATTCACGCCATGATACTCATCCTGTTGAAACGGCATTCCCGGACGCGGCCTGCAGACAACCATTTCCTGCCTGCATTCTCTGTCATCCAGTTTGTTTGCTATGAATTCAAATGCATGAGAAACCATATCCATCACAGCCGCTATCCCGCCGCCATTATCCGGCCAGTATATTTTAAAAAGCTGCACTAATTTCATCCGTTCATCTTATGCAAAAAGGCAGGCTTCGCCATCCCTCCAGCATTCTATCCTTTCCTGCTCCAGGCAATTATACGTGCTTCACACGGCTCTTTATAACCCCTGCCCGGTTATGCAGCCTTCAGACTCTCATAATCAGGTTCGGTTTTATTCATTCTGCGAGATAACAGCGGCTCCCATTACGAAAATGCCATTTTGCAGATAAAAACTCATTGCATCGTCTATCATCCGATGCGTCGTAACGCCTTCCTTACATATCATCAGCACATTTCCTATTGCAGTGAGATTATCCCATTCAGCAGTATCTCTGCCTATATCCCCGGCCACAGACATACCTATTTCCATGCCGGAAAGCTGTCTTTTTAAGTTTTCCAGATAATCCCTTTCTTTTTCATTCAGTTGCGAATCATAAGCTGCACACAGTTTCTTTATTCCTTTTCTCTGACATGCAAGCCTGATTCTATGAAACGTCTGCTCTTCTGTAATTCCTCCAAAAACAGGAAATGTATACCGTCTTTTCATCTCTTTTACACTTTTTATTGTGTCTTTGAAAATATACCGGCCTGAAAAAAAGCATCCATATGCAAAAATTCCCGCGAATACACCGGCAGCTAAATATTTTATCATATCTGCCAGTCTTCCCTGTATGGCAGCTGGAACACTATCATCAGATACTTTATCTGTATCCCCGGATTTTTCGTGAACTGCATCCGTTTCCTTTTGATAAGCCTTTAGCTGCTCTTCACTAAAATTATCTGTTACTGCTTTTAAGCTTGAGCGGTTTGATGACAAAGCAGCTTTCTTATCATGCTGCTGCGACTGCAGCCCGCTGTCCATTGTTACGCTTTCCATACTGCTGATAAGCACCAGCCTGTGACTTCCGGCATTTTGCTCCACTTCATCCGAATATTCCTTCAAAACCTTCTGCAAATCCAGCGCCATTTCCTGTGCTTCCTCAGCGCTTCTTCCGGTTATCTCTGCATAAAAAAGCGATTCCGCCATCATCCCGCTTACTGCTGCATCCTGCACAATCACCTGATAAGGAGAACTATAAGTTTTCTGATATGCTGTAATCAGCTCTGCCAGGCAGCTTTTATCCATCTGCCGCCCGCTGCCTGTTTTCTGCAGCGCATCTGCCGCCCCGCCATTCACTAAAAAACTCAGATAATTTTCCGTAATTACGGGCAGTTCCTGCCTTTCTGCATGGTCAATGCGGTAAAGCATGATATTTCTGTTTTTATGGTATGCATCAATCTGCATAAGCACGGAGCTGTCCAGATATTCTTCCAGACTGCTGATTTCATTTTTAAGCATCACAGCATCCGCAACCGCCTGTTCCTCCGTTTCTGTCAGCACACTTTCACTGCCTGTTTTCTCTGATACAGCATTCTGTGCTGCCGGCCTGGATTTCAGCCATACATACGCACCCATAAGCACAGCGGCTGCAAGTGCGCAGACCGCCATGCGCTTCCACTGCATGCACAGCCTATGCAGCAAATCTGCCAGGTCAATCTCTATTTCTTCTGTTCTTTTCCAGGAGTCCTGCCTGTCCATCTCAATACCTGTCTTTCCATCCAGACTGCTTAATTTCTATTCTGAAATCTAAATTTTCTATTTGTATTTTCTATCTAAATGCTCAATCTGAATTTTTATCTGAATTTTTTATCTAAATTCTCTGTCCGAATTCCCTATCCAAATCTTTTATTCCAAATTTTCTATTCCGAATTTTCTATCCAAATATTTTTCTATTTATTATCTCAGCTTTCAGTTATCTGAATTTTCATTTATCCGCCTCATGCCTCATTCATAATCTCAGCCACCGACTTCATAATCCTTACATACATCGCATAACTGTCCGCCTTCGCGCCGTCAGGCTCCTTCCCTGCTGCCTTTCCGCCATCCTTCTTCCCCGCTCTCCCCTTCTCCGGCCGGTTCCACATATCCAGCATGGCATCAGAAGGATTCGCCACGCCCCAGAGCAGTTCATCCGCCCCAGCCTCAAGTGCCCTGCAGATATTTACAAATGTCTCCATGCTCATAATCCTGGTGCCGCGTTCAATATGTCCTAAAAACGACATGCTGATGCCGCATTTTTCTGCCAGTTCACTCTGAGACCAGCCTTTTGCTTTCCTGACCTGACGGATTCTCATCCCCATTTTTCCATAATCCAGTGCCTGCATAAATTCCCTCCGGCTTCTGCCCTGTACAAAGTTCTGTGAAAACATAACAATTTATAACAAAATGTTATGCTTTTTATTTTAATGAATTTGACTGCAAAAGTCTTAAAAGCCACGATTTACAAGGAAATGTACACATTCCAGCAAAATGCCGGCTTATTTTCATCCACCCTTCCTTTGCCCGGCTGCTTTTTTTCCAAAACTGTATCAGCCTTGTGATTCTGGGTAAACTTTTGTTGAATATAGATAAATAAGATTGAAAAATTCTAGTTATATACGACCGAAATTAGGAAATATAGCCAATTTTATCTTTGGGGTTGCAAAAAATAAGAATTTGATATAGAATACTTGAAGATAACATTTTGTTATAAATTGTTATCAATTAGAAGTATTTCATGCATAATCTAACACACTATCCAGATGATGTTCAAAATGTGACAAACGCTTCTCTTTAAGAATTGACATCCTTACAGTCCTCACATATAATAATCCTTAGACACTGTTTCTTACGAATGATAAACACAGCCTGATTCATTTTTCAACTTCCTACACAGTAAAACATCAGCAAAATTAACTTCTAATAAAGAGAGGATGCTATACAATGTGCGATATAAAAGCATATGAAAATCTTTATGACAAAATGATAAATACACTTTCGCCTGCGGATACTCTTCAGCTTATGGTGCAGGCTGAAACAGAGGAACAAAGAAATTTCTATCGTATTGTTGGAAATTACCTGTTGCAAAAGGGACAAAAGAGCCTCATTGAAAGGAATATATTTTAATGCCCGAATATATTTTAATTGCAGGTGTTAATGGTGCGGGTAAATCAACTTTGTACCACCTTTTAGATAATCTGAAGGATATGCCCAGAATTAATATTGATGAAACAGTACGAAAACTGGGCAGCTGGAAGAATCCTTCAGATATGCTAACAGCTGGAAAAATATCAGTAAAATGTTTACAACAGTATCTCAAAGAAAATCGTTCTTTTAATCAAGAAACAACATTATGCGGAAAATCTATCATAAACAATATAAATAAAGCTAAATATCTGGGCTATAAGATAACGGTACACTATGTCGGGGTTGATTCTCCTGATATCGCGAAATCAAGAGTAAAAGAACGTGTAAAAAGAGGCGGGCATGGTATTCCCGATAAAGACATTGAAAAGCGGTATAAAGAATCTCTTTCCAATCTGAAATGCATGATACCTATATGTGACACCATATTTTTTTACGATAATTCGAAATCTTTTAACTGCTTTGCTGTGTATCAGTCAAAAAAAGGAATGATAATATATCCCGATGTCCCGGCATGGTTTCATATGGTTTCGGAATCATTCATCCAGACAAAATAAAGCGGGACAGATAATTCCGTCCCGCCAGACACAAAATGACGCCAAAAGCTTTATCACTAATATCCGGGTTAAAACCGCCCCTTCTGCTCCGCCAGAAATGCCGCATCCTCAAAATAATCTATCCGCATCGCATGCTTCACTTCCCGCAGCGTTTCAGCCGCCATCTCCTTCGCCGCCCTGCTTCCTTCCCGCAGAATCTCATACACCCCTTCAATATTTTTCTCATATTCCGCCCTGCGTGCCCGAATCGGGCTTAATTCTTCCTGCATCACGCTGTTCAAAAACTTCTTGACCTTCACGTCTCCAAGCCCGCCGCGTTTGTAATGCTCCTTTAGTTCATCCAGATTCGCATATTCCGGCAGATACTCCGCAAAATGGCCCTCCTTACTGAACGCATCCAGATACGTAAATACTGTATTCCCTTCCAGCTTTCCAGGGTCCTGAACGCGGATATGGTCAGGGTCTGTAAACATGGACATGATTTTCTTTCTGACATCTTCTTCCGTATCGGACAGATAAATGCAGTTGCCAAGCGATTTGCTCATTTTCGCTTTGCCGTCTGTACCAGGCAGCCTGAGGCATGCTTCGTTATCCGGCAGAAGTATCTGCGGTTCTGTTAATGTTTCGCCATAGACGGAATTAAATTTATGCACAATCTCCCTTGTCTGTTCTATCATAGGCGCCTGGTCTTCGCCTACCGGGACTGTCGTAGCATGAAACGCCGTAATGTCAGCGGCCTGACTGATTGGGTAGGTGAAAAATCCAACCGGAATGCTTGTTTCAAAATTCCGCATCTGGATTTCCGCTTTTACGGTCGGATTGCGCTGCAGCCTGGATACCGTTACGAGGTTCATGTAATAAAAGGACAGTTCTGTCAGCTCTGACACATGCGACTGGATAAAAATCGTCGATTTGGCAGGGTCAATCCCGATAGAGAGATAATCCAGCGCCACCTCCATAATGCTTTCCCGGATTTTGGCCGGATTATCCGCGTTATCTGTCAGTGCCTGCGCATCCGCTATCATAATAAATATCTGATTAAATTCGCCCGAATCCTGCAGTTCCACCCGCCGCTTCAGGGAGCCTGCATAATGTCCCACATGCAGCTTTCCTGTCGGACGGTCTCCTGTCAGAATAATCTTTTTCTTATTTTCCATATTTTAAACTCCGCTTTCCTAATATTAATCTACAAATGAAAAAATTCAAAATAATTATCAAAACATATTTTTGCCGTTTGCAAATGTTATACAAAACAGCATTTTTAAAATATACAATATAACCAATGTAAAATGGTTTTGTTCTTTAAAACCGCGGCACGAAAGAATAACATTCTGCATCATATCATCAGCTTTGACCGTTCCTTGCTCTTTTCTATCATGGCATTCAGCCTGCGGAACGGAATGCTCAGCACCAGCCCGATAAACAGTGCCGCGGGCAGAAAAGCCGCCAGGTATTTCAGGCTGTCCAGGTGCGCATGCTCATAAATCCCGCCGACTGCCTCTTTCATTGCATCCATTGCATATGGAAATGGCAGATACGCGTAAATCCGCTGGTAAATATCCGGGAGCACTTCTTTTGGAAACGTTCCGCCTGCCCCGGCTACCTGGATAACCATAATGACGACAGCAAGCGCTTCTCCCACATTGCCGAACGCAAACGTCAGAGAATAAATCAGCAGCGTAAATACAAAGCTGGCCAGCGCCGCCGAGCACCAGAATAAAAACAGGTGCCTGCACTGGATTTCTAAGAAAAATACATCTCCCAGCACACAGAGCAGCGTCTGTATCTGTCCTACAAGGAAAAATACCGCATACCGCCCGAAATATTCCTGATAATATCTGACATCTTCAACGCCCTTTACCGGATGTACTTTTGTATGAATAATTGCTGCTAATATCAGTGCGCCGACCCAGATGGAAAGCACGGTATAAAAAGGAGCCATCTGTGAGCCATAATTTTTAATCGGAAATACCCGCTCGGTTTTCAGACTGACCGGCGTGGAAAAGAAGGTTCCGATTTTTTCCGGTTCATTTTCCAGCACTTCTACAATCTGCTGCAGACGCTCGCTATTGCTGATGCCGGAAAGCCGCTTTTCTAATTCCTCTACCTGGCTGTACAGATTTTTTAATAGTCTGCGCATCTGATTCAGGCTGCTTTTTCCGTCTTCGAGCAGGGAAATATAATCCTGAAGGCGGACGTTTGCCGTTTCAATCCCCGAGGTGCCAAACGCTGCGGAAGCCGTTGAAATGAAGTTTAAATCATTTCGCAAATCCGCAATGATTTTTTCATTTAACTCACTGATTCCGGTCATCGTCTGGGCTGTGGCATCTGTCATTTTCTTTGCAGAGCCGAGCATATGCTGGAAACTTTGAATATCCGTTTTCAGATTTTCCAGCCGCGTCATAACCTGGCGGATGACAGCGCTGCTGTCTGTATTTTCCAAAGCACTGCCGATTTTCGCAGCTATTTCGGTAATTGTACGAAATACCGTGGCATTCACCTGTGTTTCAACCGCTGTTTTTGCCTTGCCTGTGATTTTTGTGGCAATCGCATTTTTCTTGTCATTTTCATAATATAAAATCCTGCCGCCGTCCAGCCTGCCGTCAATGAGTCCTGCAATGCTCTCGGTAAAGTCCTCCGGTATGATAAGCGCCGCATAATACTCCCCGCTGTATACACCGTTCACCGCAGTCCGCTCGTCTTCCGGGAATACCCAGCCGATTGTCGTATTTTCATGCAGCGCTGACACCACCGAATCTCCGACTGCCAGTTCCATATCCTGGACCCGGACACCCTGGTCTTTGGAAAAGACGGCAATCTTAAGATTGGATGTGGAGGCTTCGCTGTACGGGTCCCAGTTGGAATGAATATTAAACCATGCATATAAAGACGGTATTACGCAAAGACCCATAATAATCACAAGAGCCGTTACATTTGTGCTGATGCTTTTCAAATCTCTGAGCATTATTTTTATGATGTTAGTCATGATGTACTTCCTTTCGTTCAGATTCCAGAAGCTGTTCTCTCTGCTGACCAATCATCTGCAGCATTCTTTGCCGGTTCTGCGTCTTCTTTTCATCTATCTGGTTTAACAGCTGCATCACCGTTTCTTCAAAGGCTTCCATATCAGCGCCAATCAGGCCCGCATATGCTTCCTGCCCTTCCTTATCCTTATCCTGTTCGTTCTCATACTCATACCTGTGCAGCCGCTCCTGTGCCTTAAAGTCGGTATATTCTACATAAATTAAATAACTGGCTGTCAGAAATAACGATACAATCCACAGTACAAGAAAAATTACTTTTTCACTTTCTGTCAGAAACAGAAGGATTAAAAACAGCATCGGTATCCAGATTAAGCACTGGATGCCTGCTTTGATGCGCTTTTGATTTTCTGTATGCAGCTGCTGTTCCTCTAAAACCAGTTCCTGAAACATCTGCCTGTAACAGGCTTCTTCTTTCTTTATATCCATCCGCTCACCCCGCTATCCTGCCTGATTTATTCTATGCATGCTGAGACTTCCTTACTGTTTTATCTGCAAGTCCGATGCCTCTTTCCTACCGTCCGCTGCATATACTTTTTTAAGCAAATCCGATGCCTTTTGTCACGCTGTCTGCTGCGCCTGCTTTTTCCCGCAAGTCCGATGTCTCTTTCCCGCTCTCCGCGTTTTCACTGCTTTACTCCCGCGCTGCTTACATCATCTGCGTATCTTCCATCCTTTGTTCTATAAAATGACTGAACTTACGGAACGGCAGCCGTATCAGAAGCCCCAGTACCAGCGCAGCAGCCGCAAACAGCAGCAGCCGAAGCAGATACAGCGTATAATCATATTCATACATCCCCGCTACAGCCTCGCGCATCGCATTGATTGCATATGGAAATGGGAAAAAGATATACAGCTTCTGGTAAAACTGCGGCAGTATTTCAATCGGATACGTGCCGCTTGAGCCTGCAATCTGAATAACCATCAGCACGACAATCAGTGCTTTCCCCAAATCCCCGAACGATATTGTAAGCGCATAAATCAGCAGCGAAAATGTAAGGCTTGTCACAAATGCCGCCAGAAGGAACCTGCGCGGATACAGGCACTGGATATGCAGCAGATAGAAATTGCCCCATACCGTTATCGCTGCCTGTAAAAGCGCCATGACCAGAAACAGCAGATATCTTCCTAAAAATAATTCATACGGCTTCGGATGCTCCAGCCCTTCCGTATGCGCCTTTACTTTAATCAGAGATACGAGCACTACGCCGCCTACCCATAACGCCAGTGTCGTATAAAAAGGCGCTACGCCGGAACCATAGTTATCTACCGGATAAACTGCCTGCGTTTCAATCGTTACCGGCTCTGCAAAAAATGCCCCGTACTCCTCGGAGTTCCCTTTCATAAAATCCAGAAACCGCTGCGCCAGCTGTGCATTGCTGACTCCCTGAATCACATCCATAATCTGGTCCAGCTTTGCCGTGACTGTATTTAAATCCTTTGCCAGTCCGGAAAAGCTCTGATTGGTAAGGTCCACAGCTGTTACGCCGTTTTCCAGAATCATGCCAAGCAGCTGCGTATCTTCTTTGATATTTCCAATGACCTGCAGCATTTCTGCCGAAGCCTTCTGCAAATCGCTGCCCAGCATTGCCAGTGACTGGCTGACGGTTGTCTGCAGCGACTGCTGCACGGCTTTTATCTGCTGTTCCAGCTGCTGCTCCATTTCTGTGACAATTCCGTTTTCCTGTGTGTCTTCAGAAGCACCGCTGCTCAGCCGCCCAATCATCAGCTCCAGAGCCTGTGACTGGTTTTCCAGCTGCGTCAGCACGATTCCGCGGGAAATGTTCACGGTCGCCGCATTCAGTGACTGCAGAGAATTCATCAGGCTCTCCAGGGAATTTTTCGCGCTGGACAGACTCGCCGCCAGCTGCTGGTAGACTGCATTCTTCTGCTGCGCAATGCCGGTTTTCTTTGCCTGCTCTAGCTGTGCCAGCGCATCGCTGACCGACTGGACTGCATGTGCGTTTGCCGCATTCAGCCGCTCTGCCAGAGCCTGCATATCCGGGACATCCGCAATTCCCTCCTGCGCATGGTCGAGATTATTGCGTATCGTGCCAAGGTCGCTGTTCGCTCCGTCCAAAGACGCGGTCAGCTTATCATTTGCCTGCACCAGCGAACCGAGTATAATGGAAAATCGCTGCGCGGTATCTTTTGCCCGCTGGATTTTAGATAAGACTGTATCGGTGATATCAGCTGCCTCCATATCGCTGACCATATCGCCCTGCCTGTCAAAAAGCATACGCACTACAAGCGAAATATACTGCTCGTTAATATTATTTTCAAGCGTGGATACCGCTGTATCCGTTATTTTCGTCGCTACAGCATTCTTTTTTTCATTTTCATAATAAGTAACCTGCGGACGCTTCAGTCCGTTTAAAAATCCCTGGTACATACATTCCGTAAAGTCTTCTGAAAATACAACTGCCGCATAATAGCTGCCGTTATAGACTCCTTTTACGGCATCCTCTTCTGATTTCACCATAACCCAGCGGATGCTCTTATTTTCCTTTAAGGATTCCATGACCGTATCCGCGACACTGACTGCATGTCCGTCCGCATCCGTATAGCCTTTATCGTTTGATACGGCCGCAATCTGAATATTTCCTGTATTTCCATACGGGTCCCAGTTGGAATAAATGTTAAACCATGCATATAATGCCGGAATCACACATAATCCCCCTGCAATAATCAGTGCAAACGGATTTTTCAAAAGCGCTTTAACATCCCTGAAAAAAATTTTTCTGATATTACGCATATACTCTTCTTCCTAATTTTATACTTTTCATTTCCTGCTATCTGTCCCGAATTCAGTGGCTGGCACACTCTCCATCACAGAATCTGGAAAATAAGACTCATAAATCACATCGCCATGGTTATCCATTATCTTTCCAACAGAATCATAACACTGGTAGTCTTTTGCATAATTATTTATAATTACACTGCGATGTACAAAGTCTAAGTCTAAATTAACTCTCCTAAACATCGATGCCCCCAGAATAATCTGCTGAAATGCTTTTCCAGGTTTTATTTCCGGATTTAAAATATGAACATTTTTCCAGTAAAACCTGCCAATATTAATATCTATTGTATATAACCATGCTTTTGTTGAATGTCCTGTAAAACCAGCCACTTCCACTTTACTCCCTGTTATTTGTCTGCATGCAATTTTATTCAGCAGCCAGTCTGAGCCCAGCCAGACATTAAAATCGGCTCCCGTATCAATTAGTGCCGTAAACTTATTTATGTGAATCATAGGCCTGGCGCCTGTATAAGATTTTATCATATCAACAGCATCTAACATACAAAACTTACCTCGGGGCTGTATGGATTCGCACTTACAGGAAATACTTCTAATGGTGTTACAAATAATTCTTCGCCTTCTACCCTGCTATTTACAATCCTCCACAGTTCTTCTGAATAATCCTCATCCAGCTCAAATACCTTGTTTAAAAAAATATGATTCGGAAGTTCTATATTTTCATATTTCTGATAATCATGTATGACCGCTGACACCCGTTTATTTTTGTATTGATTAATAAGCTCTTCCCATGTCATTTCTTTATTTACTTCAGTCATTTAAATCCTTCCTTTCTTTAAAAGCTGTATGTAAATGCAGACTGCGCAGGGCTGCTGTCTTTACTGCTTTATCTTAATTTTAACAGCCGGAGAGCTCATTGTGTAATTCTCTCCATCCCGTGTCATCCGTGCGGTTATTTTTACATAATATGTCTTGCCTGGTTTGAGCTTTGCACTGCCGTATTTCGTAAGCACAGCCGCCGGGCTTTTTACGGAAGCAGCTTTTTTGAAACCGCTGGACGCATTTTTCGAAACAGACACCGTATAGCTCTGCGCGCCCTGCACCTGGTTCCATTTCGCATTTACCCTGCCGTTTTTCTGTGTAAATCTGATATCCGGCTTCATGGATGCAGCGATATAATTCAGGCTGCTCCACTCTCCTTCGCTGCGGTATCCGCCCGCCTGGTCATATATCCCGCGTACTCTGACGGCATAAAACCCGTTTGCGCGGATGTCATTATCTTCGATTACAGCGCCCGCATAGTCTCCTTCGCTGCTTTCGATGAAATTGCCGGATGCATCGTAAATCTCGGCCTCTGACTGATAAATTTTCTCCAGTCCGTCTATTTTGACAGAGCAGTATCCCTGTTTCACATGATTGAATGTTATCTTTGACGGAGCAGACGGCGACGGGGCTCCTTCTGTGGAAGCAATTGCTCCTTTTAGCGGGATTCCCGTATGGAGCTTATTTGCCGGCTGAATCTGGAAAATATATTTAGTCTGTTTTAAATTTGTTATTTTACATTCCGATACATTGCCGATGTCTTCCCTGTCCATGGATGTGCTCGGTTTTCCCGACTCCCAGTAGCTGATATAATAAGTCTGCGCATCGGATGCTTTTGTCCATGTCAGTGTCACAGAATCAACCGACGAAGCGCTGAGCGCAAAATCAGTCACATGCTCATCCGGCGCTTTCACCAGAATATTGTCCAGCCGTTCCGCGGCCTGCGGCTTCTGCCGGTATCCGGCTGTCAGCAGCGCCATAAATAAAACCGCCGATAACACCACCAGGCAAAACGTTTTCCAAAAAGTGCTGCCTTTCATTTTCCTCTGCATCATGCATACCTCCTTTTTATTCTGGCTGCCTGTAACAAACCCCCAATTATCAAGACTCTTTCTCTCAGTAATCAGGGGTTTTCGCTATTGTTTATACCGTTATTTCAGGCTGTCTACAGCAGCCCTCTCAATTGGCAGCCCCGCTGTATAGACCGCAAGGAATTCGTCAAATCCTTTTACATCTGCAGGGTCCGGGTCCATCCTTGTTCCTTCCTGTCCCGCAAATACTTTGTTATTCAGATAATCATCCAGGCTCTCTCCTTCGGCCTTATGTACCATATAGGACGCAAGAAGCGCGATTCCCCATGCACCGCCTTCGCCGGCTGTCTCCATTACAAATACCGGCGCATCAATGGCAGCAGCCAGAATACTCTGTCCGACACCTTTTGTCTTAAACAGCCCGCCATGGCCTAACATCTTGTCTACTTTTACGCCTTCTTCCTTCAGCATCAGGTTCAGTCCGGTCTTTAATACGCTTAACGATGCCATTAAATGTACGCGCATAAAGTTTGCAAGATTAAAGCTGCTGTCCGGTTTTCTTACAAATAACGGACGCCCGGCTTCGAAATTCGTCACATGCTCGCCTGAGAAATAATTATAAGCAAGCAGTCCGCCGCAGTCCTTATCCCCTTCCAGCGCTTTGTTATATAAGGTGCCGAACAGCTGGTTCATATCTACAGTCATTCCAAAGCTTTCCGCGAATTCCTTAAATAAATTTACCCATGCATTTAAATCCGATGTACAGTTATTGCAGTGTACCATGCCGACCAGATTTCCTGTCGGAGTCGTTACCAGGTCGATTTCCTCATAAACCTTTGACAGTTCTTTTTCCATAACAACCATGCCAAATACAGAAGTGCCTGCCGATACATTGCCCGTACGCACTGCCACACTGTTCGTAGCCGCCATGCCCGTACCCGCGTCGCCTTCCGGCGGACACACCGGGATTCCAGCCTGAAGCTTTCCAGATACATCCAGCTTCTTAGCGCCTTCTTCTGTCAGTGAGCCCGCATCCTCGCCTGCCACAAGCACCTTCGGCATAATATCTCTTAATTTCCACGAAAATCCTTTGTCCGCAATCCGCGCATCAAACTGCTCAGCCATGCGCTGATTGTAATCTTTTGTCTTAATGTCAATCGGGAACATGCCGGATGCTTCGCCAACGCCCAGCACTTTCTTCCCTGTCAGCTGCCAGTGAATATATCCTGCCAGAGTAACAAGATAATCTATTTTAGATGTATGTGCTTCTCCGTTTAAAATCGCCTGGTCCAGATGAGCGATACTCCATCTTTGCGGGATATGATACGCAAACAGCTCCGTCAGCTGCTCGCTTGCCTGCTCTGTAATCGTATTCCTCCATGTACGGAACGGCACAAGCAGCTCGCCGGATTTGTCAAATACCATATAGCCGTGCATCATTGCAGAAAAACCTATGGCTGCCAGATTCGTAATTTCTGCGCCGTATTTTGCCTTTACATCTTCTGCCATCTTTGTATAACTGTCCTGCAGCCCGCCCCAGATATCTTCCAGCGTATAGGTCCAGATTCCATCCTCTAACCGGTTCTCCCAGTCATGCGCGCCGGATGCAATCGGTGCGTTGTCTTCCCCGATTAATACCGCTTTGATGCGGGTGGAACCGAATTCAATGCCGAGGACAGCTTTGCCGTTCATAATTGTATCTTTTACTTCGCTCATTTAGCACCTCCGTGTGAAAATTGTTGATATGTCTATGTTACTCTTTTTTGTGGCATTTGTCATCAAAAAGTCAAAAAATTTTCTGCTCTGTATCCGGAACGGGCCAGAATGAGGATTGTTTTTCATAATTAGGTATGATATAATTCCCCCAATACAAACCGGCAAATCGAGATTTAAGGAGAAACAATCATGGTAATTGAAACGGAAAGACTGCTGTTAAAAGAATTTACTCATGAGGATTTTCCAGATAATTTAATAAAGACATATTTTGAGGCTATGCAAGGGGATGGCAGGATAAAAAGAATTAAGGATAGAATGTGTTACGCAAATGTATTTTACCTTTTGGAATGATAAGAGATAATTAATATCTGACAATGAATGATTTTATAATGAATTGATACATACTATGGAGGAAAAGATGAAAGCTGGCATCAAAAAGCAAGAGGTAAAATTTATCGTGACTGATGAATACAGGGAATGGATTGCTTTGATTAAAGACAGGATTAGAAACAGTCAGATTAAAGCCTCTATTAAAGTGAATAGAGAACTATTAAATCTTTATTGGCATATTGGCGAAGATATCGTAAATCGGCAGAAACATTCAAAGTGGGGAGAAGGTCTTTTGCGGCAGATGAGTATTGACTTGAAAAAGACTTTTCCTGATATGGCAGGATTTTCAGAAACGAATTTGAAAACGATGCGGCTATGGTACCGCTTTTATGCAAAAGCTATAAATGGTCAGCAAGCTGTAGACGAATTGAGGTCTGATGATATTTTCCGGCTGATAACAGCAATTCCGTGGGGACATAATCAGCGTATTATTTTTAAATGTAAAGATGTGCGTGAAGCTGTTTTTTATGCGCAGTATGCTTTGGAAAACAATTGGAGCCGGAATGTATTAGAACATCAGATTGAAAGCGGATTATATGAGCGTAAGGGAAAAGCCATTACGAATTTTAAGGATAAACTTCCTGCCAATGCTTCTGATTTGGCTGTACAGACATTAAAAGATCCATATAGTTTCGATTTTTTAACAATGCGGGATGATTATGATGAAAAAGAATTGGAAGATGCTCTGGTAAATCAGATTACACAGTTCCTGCTAGAACTGGGAACAGGTTTTTCCTATGTGGGGCGTCAGGTGCATTTACAGGTTGGAGAGCGTGAATTTTATATTGATTTGCTGTTTTATCACATAAAACTTCATTGTTATGTTGTAGTAGAACTTAAAACAAAGAGATTTGAACCGGAGTATGTTGGAAAATTGAATTTTTACGTTACAGCAGTAAATAAACAATTAACAGGAAAAGGCGATAATCCGGCGATAGGTTTGCTTATTTGCAAGGATAAGGATAACGTTGTGGCAGAATATTCTTTGGAAGAAGTTTCACAACCGATTGGTATTGCAGGTTATGAATTAAGCAATGCGCTCAGCAAAGAATATCAATGCAGTCTTCCTACAATAGAAATGCTGGAGTCTGAAGTCGCAAAAATGATGGATACAAAATAGTCTGCAAGCTGCAGACGGTTTTGTATCCATGTTATTTGGCACTAAACTGTCAGAATGAACAAGCTGTTTCCAAACAATTCCTAACGATTTATCATTGTAAAACTTTGTTCATATATGATGTAAGTGTGGGCAGTCAGTACCCCGAAGCCGGTTCATTCTTAACCAGCCTGACAATTCTGCTCGTCCCCAGCCGGTCTGCCCCCAGTTCCAGGAATTTCTCTGCATCCTCCATAGAAGAAATCCCCCCTGCCGCCTTCATTTTCACACCTTTTCCGATATGCTCCGAAAACAGCCTGATATCTTCAAATGTCGCTCCCGATGCAGCAAATCCCGTCGAAGTTTTAATATAATCCGCCCCCGCATTCGTCACCGCATGGCACATCTTTATTTTCTCCTCATCCGTCAGCAGGCATGTTTCAATAATAACCTTAAGTATCTTATCCCCGCAGGCCGCTTTCAGTGTCCGGATTTCTTCCTCAATACAGTCAAACTTCCCATCCTTTGCCCAGCCGATGTTAATGACCATATCAATTTCATCCGCCCCATTCGCCAGCGCGTCTTTCGTTTCAAACTCCTTTGCCGCTGTCGTCATATAACCGTTCGGGAATCCGATAACCGTGCAGACTGCCATGTTATCCTGCACATATTCTTTTACCTGCTTTACATAGCCAGGCGGAATACATACCGATGCTGTATGGTATTCCATCGCATCGTCACAAATCTGACGAATTTCATCCCACGTCGCTGTCTGTGTCAGCAGCGTATGGTCCACATGCTTTAAAATTTCTTTTACTTCCATTTGATTCTCTCCTGTTTCTTTTATAAAATAGATATCTGTGTGTCATTTTTCTTCTGTTTTCAGCCAGTATTTTTTTAACAGCCCGGAAAAGAACTGAATGACCGGGCCGACTGCAAATGCAGTGATAATCGTGACCAGTCCCAGTTTTCCGCCCAGAACCGTTCCCAGTACAATCATGGCAATGTCGAATCCGATTTTCACATACCGGTATTCCTTATTTAGTCTGTCCCGAATCACCAGAACAATACCGGTAAACGGGTCTACGCCGATGTCCACTGTGATATAAACCGCTACTCCCAGGCAGAGCAGCAGGCATCCGATAACACTGAACAAAATCCTTACAGCCGTTCCATCCGACCAGGCGAGATGACGGTACAGAAACCTTCCGGCATCTAAACAGAACCCGTATGGAAGCAGATAGACAAACGTACCGATGCTTACATACCGCCTGCCGATGAAAAACAGCAGTACCAGAAGCGACAGATTTACCACATTCGAAGCCATGCCAAGCTGCGCCTGATTCATGCCGCTGATGCTGCGTATCCCGTCATAGACGATTCCGATGGAATCATTTCCAAAACCGGCGCAGTTGTTAAACGCTGCGCCGGTTCCAACCAGCAGGATACCGAATGCCGCGGCCAGGATACTGATTCCCGTAATCTTTCCCTGCTTCATATGCCTCCTGCACCAGATTTTCAGATATGCTTATCTGGATTTTACAAAAATCTTTCCGTTTGCCGCCGGTGTGTGCGCTTTGCCTACGAACAGCACCAGAGCCAGAATTGTTACAATATACGGTATCATAGAAATCAGGTTCGGCGATATCGTATTGCTCTGGCCGGCCAGCGTTTTAATTCCGCTGCACAGTCCGAACAGCAGGCATGCCTTTGTCGCTCCCTCTGGAGAAAACTTTCCGAAGATGACCGCTGCGATGGCGATAAAGCCCTGTCCTACAATGACGCTTGGGCGGAACTGGTTAATCGTTGCCAGGGTTACAAATGCTCCTCCGAGCCCTGCCAGGAATCCTGACAGAATCACACAGCCGTAGCGCACCCTGTAAACATCGATACCAAGGGATTCGCATGCCTCCGGGTGTTCTCCCACCGCCCGAAGATGTGCGCCGAATTTCGTTTTGTAAAAGACGAACCAGCATACAAAGGCCAGGATAAACACCAGATATGCCACTGCATAGACGTTCAGCACGTTGCTCCAAAAGGAGCCTGTCGGAAATACGCCCTCAAACAGCTTCGGCAGCTTGCTGCCCGGGTCCATGGCCGGCGTATCCGAGGAATTGTTGTACATGGCCTTGCACAGGAATACCGCAAGACCCGGCCCGAGGAAATTGATGGCAGTCCCGGCAATCGTCTGGTCTGCATGGAAGGAGATACATGCCACCGCATGGATTGCTCCAAACAGCGCGCCAGCCAGTCCGGCACATAAAAACGCCACCCATCCGTTTCCGGTAGTCAGCCCCATCACTGCGCCTGTGAAAGCTCCTATGGTCATCATGCCTTCGATTCCGATGTTAACCACGCCGCTCCGTTCTGAGAAACAGGAGCCGAGAGCCGCCAGCAGAAGAGGCGGAGTGGCTATCAGAGTCGCATTAATCAGCAGCCCGAGATTTTTAATAATCACATCCATGTTATCATGCCTCCTTCTTTTTGCCAAAACGCGCGAACAGGATTCGGAATACCTGGGATATGGCGATAAACAAAATTACACAGCCCATAATGATATCCACTACTTCCGACGGCGCTTTTACAATGCTCAGCTTGGAACCGCCGTATTTCATGGCTCCGTAAAAAAGCCCTGAGAAAATACAGCCGATAGGGCTCGAGGAGCCAATCAGCGCAACGGTGATTCCTTCAAATCCGAACCCTTCCTGTCCGGCAAACTGGCTGAGACGCCCGGACATGCCCAGAGTCTGTACGGCTCCTCCAAGCCCTGCCAGCGCCCCGGAGATTCCGAGAGCCGTCAGTACGGAAGCGTCTGCATTAATGCCCGCATACAGCGCTCCGTTACTGTTAAAGCCTACCGCTTTCAGTTTGTAGCCCAGTGTTGTTTTTTCAATAATAATATAAATCAGAACCGCGGCCAGTACCGCCATGACAATGCCCCAGTTGGCTGAGCTGCAGTCCAGTGCGCTGCGCAGCCCTTCCGGGAACAGCAGCCTTGCAGAAGCCAGCACATCCTTTGTGGCTTCTCCGCCGCCCTCCTTATGAATGGCATCCAGGTTTACCACATAATTTGACAGATAGAACGCAATCCAGTTGAACATAATAAATGAAAGGACTTCGTGAATCCCGCGTTTTACCTTCAGAATCCCTGCCATCAGCGACCATACCGCACCGGCAGCCGCAGCCGCCAGAACGCACACCAGGGCATGCAGCACCGGAGGAAGCTTCAGCACAATTCCAAGCACACAGGCAGTCAGCGAACCGACTACAAACTGCCCCTCCGCGCCGATATTAAAAACGCCGGTCCGGAAGGAAAACGCTACGCTTAATCCCGTAAAAATCAGCGGGCTGGCATAAATCAGCGTCCATACCAGATATTTCGGTTTTCCAAACACGCTGTTCAGGAGCTTGCCGTAAGCTGCCGCCGGGCTGATTCCGGCTGCCAGCAGGAACACTGCGCCAATGGCAAAGCCTGCCGCGATGGCAATCAGGGTATAGAATACATTGCTTTCGAAAATACTCTTTTTCTTATTCATGTGTTTTACCTCCTGCCATCATAAAGCCCAGTTCTTTCTCATCCGCATCTTTTCCAGGCACGCTTCCGGTAATCTGCCCGTCGAAAATAACTTCAATCCGGTCGGACAGGCTCATAATCTCGTCCAGCTCGAACGATACCAGAAGCACGGCACGGTTTTTATTCCGCTGTTCCACCAGATATTTATGTACAAACTCAATGGCTCCCACATCCAGTCCCCTTGTAGGATTTACCGCAATCAGAAGTTCTTTGTCGTTTGTCACCTCTCTGGCAATAATGACCTTCTGCTGATTTCCGCCTGACAGAGTGCCCGACGGCGCTCCTTCGCTGCCTCTCGGCCTTACATCGAATTTTTCCGAAAGCTTTGTGGCATGCTCGCGGATTGCCTTCCGGTTCAGAAATCCCCTGGTGGAAAACGGCTCTTCTTCAAAGTGCTGCAGAATCAGATTATCTTCGTTGGAAAATTCCAGAACCAGGCCGTGTTTCTGACGGTCTGCAGGAATACTGGAAATGCCGCTTTCAAAGGTCGTTTTCGGAGATTTGTTAAACACATCCTGGCCGAGCAGCGTTACAGAGCCGGATTCCGCTTTGCGAAGCCCTGTCAGCACCTCCACCAGCTCGGTCTGGCCGTTGCCGTCCACACCCGCCAGGCCGACAATCTCGCCTCTTCTTACATTCAGATTCAGCCCCTTTAAAATCTCCACGTCACGGTAGTCCTTCGCATGGATATCGCGGACCTCTAAAACCGTTTCTCCCGGCGTAATCTCCTTTTTCTCCACCTTAAAGTTTACGTCACGGCCCACCATCATAGCTGCCAGGTCGTTTTCACTGACTTCATCTACTTTCACGGTCCGGATATATTTCCCCTGACGGATAATGGTACACTGGTCGGACGAAGCAGTGATTTCTTTTAATTTATGAGTAATCAGTATCACGCTCTTGCCGTCTGCCGTCAGATTTTCAATAATCTCCATAAGTCCTTCGATTTCCTGAGGTGTCAGCGAAGCCGTAGGCTCGTCCAGAATCAGAGTGTCCGCACCGCGGTAGAGCACTTTTAAAATCTCCACCCTCTGCTGCATGCCTACGGAAATATCTTCGATTTTCGCATCCGGGTCTACCTTCATCCCGTAGCGCTCTGACAGCTCCATGACTTTCTTCTTAGCCGTCTCTTTATCCACCACCAGTCCTTTCACCGGCTCCATGCCAAGAATGATATTCTCGGTCACTGTAAACGGCTGAATCAGCATGAAATGCTGGTGAACCATGCCGATACCGATGTCAATGGCGTCCTTCGGACTTGAGAACTGCACTTCTTTTCCATTGATTAAAATCTGACCGCTGGTCGGCTTATAAAGCCCGCAGAGCACATTCATCATCGTACTTTTGCCCGCACCGTTCTCTCCAAGAATCGCATGCACTTCTCCTTTGTGCACCGTTAAATTAATGTGGTCATTGGCGGTAAAATCACCAAATTTTTTTACTATGTCTTTCATCTGGACCACAACTGTCCCAGGGTCCATATGACTTACTCTCCCCACGCCCTTCGCCTCCTTTCATATGATAATGATATTTTGAAATCCGTATTCTCTGAGGATGTCCGCCAGATGCTCCAGGTATTCCTGCCCGGGCACCTCATAGCAGGCATATTCTCTGCGCACGCCCATCGGCCGGTAGGCAATGATTTTGATTCGAAACTCGCAGACCGCCAGATAAGGCGCAAGAAATGCCCCCATGCTGCGGATGCTGCATTCCGTATCATAAAGTCCCGGGACAATCACTGCCCGTACTTCATATAATTTGCCATGCTCCGCCAGCCAGGAGGCATTCGCAAGAACCGTATCATTTGGCGCGCCTGTCACTGTCCGGTGTTCTTCACAGTCAAACGCTTTGATATCCAGCATCACTCCGTCCGTGACTTCCATCAGCTTTGGATACTCCCAGAACGGAATCGTCCCGTTGCTGTCTATCAGAGTCGTCAGTCCGTCCGCCTTCGCAAGCTCAAACAGCTCTGTGAGAAACTCCGGCTGCAGCATGCACTCTCCTCCGGAAACAGATATTCCGCGGATAAACGGAATCTGTCTGCGGATTCGCTCCTCCACTTCTTCCGGGGACAGCTCCTCTGTCTTTGGAGAGCTGCCGTGCGGGCAGACACGGATACAGGTATCGCACTGTACACATTTTTCCGGATAAAAACGAATCTTTCCGTCTTCTGCTGACAGTGCGCCTGCGGGGCAGCTGCCCGCACAGACGCCGCAGTTCTGGCACAGTCCTCTGGTTTCCGGATTGTGGCAGTATCTGCAGTCAATATTGCATCCCTGCAGAAAAACCGCCGTCCGGTTGCCGGGGCCGTCTACGCTGCTAAACGGAATAATCCGGTTTACTGCCGCCTTCATCAGTCTAACTGATAGACGTCGCCGTAAGCTGCTTCAAACTCTTCTTTTGAAGAAGGAACCGTGATTTCTCCGTCTATGATTTTCTTCTTAACATCATCCACTGCGCTGATTACTTCTTCTGTCAGAAGGTCCTGTGTAGGTGCGATATCTACACCGCCTGCTGCCAGGTCATACGTATGCACGCCGCCTTCGAGCGTTCCGTCTATCAGTGACTGTACGGTATCATACACTGCATTATCCACTCTCTTCATAGCGGAAGTAATTACCGTATTCTTCGCGATAATGGACTGGTCGCTGTCCACGCCGACTGCGTAAATTCCAGCTTCCTGACATGCCTCGATAACCCCGAGACCCGTTGCTCCTGCTGCATGGAAGATAATATCCGCGCCATTGGTAATCGCCGTGTTGGCATTTGTCTTGCCGGTTGCAGAATCTGCAAAGGAGTTGGCATTAAACTGCTGCACGGTAATATCCGGGTTCGCATCTATCGCGCCTGCACAGTATCCGTATCCAAACCTGTTCATCGTATCGTTTGCCATGCCAAGCACAAAGCCGATATTATTTGTCTCTGTCATCATGCCGGCAACATAGCCTGCCAGGTAAGAAGCCTGCTCATGCTTGAACATCAGACAGGTAACATTATCCAAATCAATAGACTCATCATCGATAATCGCAAATTTGCTGTCCGGGTAAGATTCTGCGGCTGTCTTTGTAGCGTCCGCCAGCATATACCCTACGCTGATAATCAAATCATATTCTTCGTCAATAAAGGTTTCCATATTCGGCACATAATCCGCATCTGTTGCTGATTCCAGATAATTTGCCTCAATTCCCAGCTCGTCCATGGCCCTCTGCAGTCCTTCCCAGGAAGACTGGTTAAAGGAGCCGTCATTTACACCGCCCACATCCGTAATCAGTCCAACCTTCAGGCCTTCCCCGGAACCGGAAGCTTCCCCGCCGCCGGAAGAATCTTTATCATCAGAAGAGCCCCCTTCATCGGAAGACGTCTCACTGCCGCTGCCGGAATTATCTTTTGTACTGTCCGCGCCTCCTCCGCACGCTGTCAGTCCCAGTGCCATAACCATTGCCATAATCAATGCCATTACTTTTTTCTTTCTCATATATTTATCCGCCTTTCTCATAATATCATGTAACTTTTGCTTCAGCTTCCAGATTACCATCTGTCTGTCCGCCCTTTTGCTCAGATTACTCTTCAAACTTATACATTTTGTCTTCAAGCAGCTCCCGTATCATCCCGTACTGCCGTTCATCTATCTGAATCTTCCACCTGTCCCTGGTAATGCATCCCTTTTCTTCGAGTGCCTTTAACGTCCTGGTCACCGTCCGTTCCGATACTCCGGCTGTTTCTGTAAAATCCTTCCGGCTCATATACAGGCTGCATTTTCCATTTTTTTCATAGGACTGATACATCTTATAAAGCACCAGATAGATGCGTTCCACACCCTGGAGCAATACATACAGTCTCTCCTTTTTGGCCTGCTTTAAAAGATACCTTCCCACTTTTTTGCATTCCATACGGTAAGCGCAGAAATCATGCTCAAACCACTTTCCGAACTGTTCCCGGCTGGTTTTTAAAAAAATACTTTCCACAGTCGTTACGAGTGTGGTCTGGTATTCCTCCATTTCCAGCATCAGTTCCATAACGCCGAATACCTCAATCGGAAGAAACTGGATAAAACCATAGGTCATATCTTTCACACGGTGCTCCTCCGCCGTCACACTTCCCTTTAAAAGAATGTAAATATCCTCTGCCGGCTCTCCTTCTGTGATAAACGTTCTGTTTTTCGGCATATGAATCACCTGAAACGCATCCATAAGCCAGAAGGGTGCACCCGCGAAATAGGTCTCCAGGTAGACTCTGTGCTGTGTCTCAAGCTTCTGTATCTGCCTGACCGTTTCATTCATCTGTCACCACCTGTATTCCGCTGATTTTATACAAGCTTCTCAAGGAGCGAGGTGCCAATCGTTCCTTCTGGCATGGCAATGCCGAAATTATCCGCTACAGTCGCCCCGATGACCGCAAACGTATCGGTTTCCGGCAGCAGGCCATGTCCCTGCATAGACGGAGACCAGGCCAGAAACGGTACTTTTTCCCTCGTATGGTCTGTGCCTGTATAAGTCGGGTCATTGCCGTGGTCCGCTGTAATAATAAGAAGGTCTTTTTCCTTCATAAGCTCCATCAGCACTCCCAGATTCCGGTCAAATTTTTCAATCTCCCGCGCATATCCGGCCGGGTCCCTTCTGTGTCCCCAGAGTGCGTCAAAATCCACCAGATTCACAAAGCATAGTCCGTGAAAATCTTCCTTTGCCAGCTCAATCGTCTGTTCCATCCCGTGAACCGAGCTTTGGGATTTCAGTGCCCTTGTAATGCCCTCTCCGTCAAAGATATCTTTAATCTTGCCAACGGAAATCACGTCCAGTCCGGCTTCCTTCAATGCATCCAGCACCGTCTTTCCAAAAGGCTTGAGCGCATAATCGTGGCGGTTGCTGGTCCTTTTGAATTCGCCGCGCTTCTTTCCCAAATATGGCCTCGCGATGACTCTTCCGACCTTCCACTCGTCTTTCATGGTAATGTCTCTTGCAATTTCACAGCAGCGGTAGAGCTCGTCCAGCCCGAACGTCTCTTCATTTCCGCAAATCTGCAGCACAGAATCCGCGGAAGTATAGACAATCATATGTCCGGTGGCAATCTCTTCCTCTGCCAGCTCTTCCAGAATTTCTGTCCCGCTGGCGCTTTTGTTTCCGATGACCTTATGCCCTGTCCGTTCTTCCAGTTCCCGAATCAGCTCCGGCGGAAATCCGGTATCGGTGAAGGTTTTAAACGGCTGTTTTCCTTCGAGCCCCATCATCTCCCAGTGTCCGGTCATCGTATCCTTGCTGCAGCTTTTTTCATTCAGCTTCGTATAATATGCCAGCGGCTCCTCTGCCGGCTTTACCTGTTTTAAGGTACACAGGTTTGCCATTCCAAGCTTTCTTAGATTTGGCATCTCCAGATGCTCCGCCGATTCCGAGATATGTTCCAGCGTGTTCACGCCTATATCCCCATACTCTTTGGAATCCGGCATTTCTCCCACACCCAGAGAATCCATAACGACTACAAAAATACGGTTATATCTGTGCATATTCTTTCTCCTGATTCAAATCCTGCTGTTTTCCTTTTCCTTTTACGTCAGATTCCCGGGGCCAAAGCCCATTGGCAGAAGCTCTTTGAGACGAAGCACCTGATAATGCTCTGTATCCGTTGCAAGGATAATCTCAAATGTCTCCGGGTCGCAGAACTCCATCATTACCTGACGGCATACTCCGCAGGGAGGGGTATATTCTGTCAGCTTTCCATCCTGGCCTCCCACGACGCAGATAGCGGAAAACTCCTTTACGCCTTCGCTGACTGCCTTGAAAAAAGCGGTACGCTCCGCACAGTTCGAAGGCGTATAAGCCGCATTTTCAATGTTGCAGCCTTTATAAATGCTCCCGTCTTTTGCCAGCAGGGCCGCGCCTACATGAAAATGGGAATATGGAACATAAGAATAAGCAAGCTGTCCGACAGCCGTCTGAATCAGCTCCTGTATCCGTTCTTTTTCCATTATTTTCCTCCTTCCTGCTCCTCTCTGATAAGTCTTCGCAAAGCACCTACCGCAGTCCGAATTGCCATATCCGTATCGTGCACCACCGGATTGTCCAGTCCTTCGCGCTCCCGCTCCTGATTTGCTATGACCAGAAATACAGAGCCCACGCGCACATGCAGCTTGCTTGCAGCCACAAAAAGCGCCGCGGATTCCATCTCCGAAGCCAGACAGCCCAGCCGCTTCCATGCTTCCCATTTATTAAGAAGCTCATAGCTTACCGGCATGGCTTCCGGCTCATGCTGTCCATAGAAAGCATCTTTGCACTGCACAACACCTGCGTGATACTCTTTTCCCTGTTCCTTTGCGGATGAAATCAGCGCATTGATAACACCGATATCCGCTACCGCCGGAAACTCAATGGGGGCATACTCTCTGCTGGTACCTTCCATACGGACTGCACCTGTGGCGATAACAAGGTCCCCGCTCTTTACGTCCAGCTGCATTCCGCCACAGGTTCCCACGCGGATAAACGTATCTGCTCCTGCCCTGACCAGTTCTTCCAAAGCGATAGATGCAGACGGGCCGCCGATTCCTGTGGATGTCACACTGACCTTTACCCCATCCAGATACCCTGTATAGGTCACATATTCCCGGCTGTCTGCCACAAGCTGCGCATCAAAGAAATATTTTGCAATCTTTACACACCGCTTGGGGTCTCCGGGCAGAATTACGTATTTCCCTACGTCGCCTTCACCTACCTGGACATGGTACTGCCTGCTCGCATCTTCTGAATAATTCATTACCGTCCTCCATTCTTCGCAAAAAAGCCTTTTGGCGCTTTTTTGGTCATTTTACCTGCTTTTGCTTCTTTCCATAATATGAATATATCATATTTTGACAACAAACAAAAGGCCATGTGGCATATTTAATGCAATTTTTTGTTATTATAGACATAATATGCTGATATCCTCCTGCTTTTCTTATACACTGCCGAAAAGTCTGGCAGATGCATAAGGATTATTACAAAAAACGAGGCTGCCGCACTAAGTAAAATACATACAGAATATCGCAGATACAAAAATTTTATACTGCTATATTTTGCTGTATTTTCCTTAATGCGGCAGCCCCGTTTTACTTATTCAGTCAGCGGATTTTCCGCTCCAGTATGTGTCCGTTTTTAGAAGCTCCAAGTCCAAGCCCCGTTGTATTCTGAAGAACCGCGAGACCGCTGTCGAGTTTTTCCATCTCCGAACGCTTCACCAGATATCCGGTTACACGAATCACATCGCTGTCACTGGAATAAAAGGACAGATATCTGAGCTCCTGCCGGAACGAACCTTTGATAATATCCAGCACAAATTCCGGATTCTTATGCACCGTTATATCTATCGGGAAGATATCCCCGGTCCCGGACGGAAAATATTTATGGAATCTGTTCAGCACCTTCAGCTGATCAATCAGTTCCTTTGGTTCCTCGCCAATCGGAATCCTGGTTCCCGGCGATACATGCTCATCTTCCGCAAGCCCTACCTGTGCATGCAGCAGATAATGGCCGCCCGTTACTTCACAGTACGGAGCTTCATGGTGCTGGTTAAAATCATTGATGATTTCCATAATCTCCACGCCTAAATCATTCGCAAAATCATCATGGCCGAATCTGCCGGTCTTCCCTTCCTTTTCCAGCAGAATATTGACGCATTCTGCCATGCCTACCATGCCAAACATAGCGGTAAACCGGTCTCTGTGCACAAAGCCTTCTTTAATAAGGAAGTGATTCTCAAAAAATCCGCTTTCTTCCACTTCAAACCGGACTCTCGCGTCCATATAACGCGCCATAATATCAAGGACATACGGAAGCTCGCGCTCCTTGAAATCCTGAATATTTTTGGCCCTTTTTGCAATATTTCCAAGAATCAGACGGCAGAGCGTATAACTGCCGCCGCCCAGAGGCAGCCCGTTATAGCAGCTTGCAATCACATAGTTCTCTGTCAGCTCGCTGCGGAACATTGCATGATTGGCAAAGCTCGGCTTCGCGCTGTGCAGTGCGCAGTCAATGGCTTTCAGGGCAAATTCATCATCCGTTACGCCTTCTTCATACTTCATGGTTATATTCGGCACGGCATGCTCCAGCTCCGTTTCTACCTCGAGCAGCAGCCTTCCGGCTTTGGTCGCCTTCGGCCCGATGTTGGCATGGGAAAAGGAATCCAGAATCGTGCGGTCCATATGAATCATAAACATCCGAAGAAGCTTCTTCGCCTGCTCCTCGTCTACGGTATCGATAAACGGCTCTAAAAGTTCATCCAGCTGCCCTACATAAACCGGATAATTGGTTATGCTCGGCACATGCTTATAGAAAATCAGAAGACTGTTGAGCGCTTCATACAGGTCTGACGGCGCTGGCAGCTGCAGGAAACTGCATCCTTCTTTCATGAATTTAGCATAATCCGGCGCAATGTAACGCGGACGCACCGGCGCATGCCCTTCTGCAAGGTCACAGATACACTTTTTGTCAATGCCTGTATTCAAAAGCTCATCCAGTCCTTCCGGGAGGTCCAGTACCTCCATCAGGGAGTCTGCCTGATTCGAAAGATTCGTCAGCTTCTGTTCGTGGGTCAGTACCGGACTTTTAATAATCTCCAGAATCTTTTCCCTTGTTTCATTTACCCGTTCCATGGAAATTTCTCTCATATTCTGCCTCCTGTTCAAAATAATATGCTGATGCCTGCGGTGTCTGTCTGCTTACTAATTTTATATCATAAATTCACAAATTTGCAAAGGACAGATGGCCTTTTTTTGATGATATTCTGCATGTATTTTTTGCTATAAATAAAAAAAATCGGCCATTCTGCATAAATGCGGATTCAGGGAGCAGATTAGACAAAAAAAGGGGGGGGACATTATGGCTGCGCGGACGCCGGGAGAGGGGATTTGCACGGTCTTCCTGCGGCTGCTCCAGAATGTTAAGAATCCCTAAGCATTCTGCATTTACGCTGTGGCACCGGACGGGACGCGGCACCTATTCGCCCTGGCT
>CANDJC010000016.1 GCA_947384955.1 uncultured Eubacterium sp.
AGAAGGAGGCGGAAAATATTATGACAATTACAGCTATGTTTGAGGCCAGAGGCGAAAAAAGAGGTAAAATTATAGGTGAAAAAATCGGTGAAAAAAGAGGCGAAAAAAGAGGCGAAAAAAGAGGCAAAGCCAGCGGCATTATTGATACCGGAAGGCGTCATAACTTCAGCGACGACATAATTATTGAGGATATTGCAGCGCAGACCGGATGCAGTATTCAGGAAGCCGAAGAAATACTGTATGATTATGACCATATGTAAACATCTCTGACATCCTGAGGCCCGCTGTCTGCGGTTTACTGAAACAGCGGGCTCAGGCTATGTCTGCCTGATATCATTCCAAAATCTTTTTCTTGTTTGTTTCTATGAACAGGCAAGGCAGCAGTCCGCTGCATAATTCAAGAAAGGAAGTGTTATTATGCCGCCAGCATTCCAGCCGCAGCCGAAAATCATCACTTTGGAGCAGTATGAAACTTTTCCAGAAGAAAAAAGAGTTGAAGTCTTTGATGGCATTGCCTATGATATGGCCAGCCCTTCTCAGCTCCACCAGTCAATACTTTTAGAACTGTGTACCCTGCTCAACTCCTATGTAAAAGGCAAAGAAGGGGATTGCAAAGTATTCCCCGCTCCATTTGACGTAAAAATTTCAGACCATCCTTTAACAATCGTACAGCCCGATATCATGATTGTATGCGATAAAGACAAACTGGACGCGAACCGTTGTAACGGCGCTCCTGATTTCATCATTGAAATTGTTTCCCCAGGAAATCCTTCAGATGATTATATCCGGAAAGCATATTATTATCAAAATGCAGGGGTCCGTGAATATTGGATTGTTGATCCCCGTCGTAAAACAGTAACTGTTAACTATTTTGAGAGAGACATGCTCAATATCCAATATTCGTTTGATTCCACAATAAAAGTCAATATCTATGAAGATCTGCTTATTAATTTCGCTGATATTGCTGATCTGCTGAACATTTAGGAAAACTGCTGACACCGACCATAATCCTATGCAGATTATTCTAAAAGTATTCAGAAGGAGGCGGAAAATATTATGACAATTACAGCTATGTTTGAGGCCAGAGGCGATAAAAGAGGTAAAATTATAGGCAAAGCCAGCGGCATTATTGATACCGGAAGGCGTCATAACTTCAGCGACGACATAATTATTGAGGATATTGCAGCGCAGACCGGATGCAGTATTCAGGAAGCCGAAGAAATACTGTATGATTATGACCATATGTAAACATCTCTGACATCCTGAGGCCCGCGTCTGCGGTTTACCGAAGCAGCGGGCCCCAGGCCATGTCTGCCTGACATCATTCCAAAATCTTTTTCATAATCTGATACAAAACTTTCAGGGCTTGCGCCATACAAATCTATCAACAATCCCGGTATAGCTTTGAATGATTTTCACGACCTTGCTGCTCACATTTTCATCCCTGTAATCCGGCACAGGAATCCCGTAACCGCCGCTGCGGTTCATCTCAAGACTTAATTCCGCTGCCTGCAGCAAGCCTCTGGTATCAATGCCGCTTAATATAAAGCACCCTTTTTCCAGCGCTTCCGGGCGTTCTGTGCTGGTGCGGATGCAGACAGCCGGAAACGGCTTTCCGATAGAAGTAAAAAAGCTGGATTCTTCCGGGAGCGTGCCGGAATCTGAAATCACAAGAAACGCATTCATCTGCAGACAGTTGTAATCATGAAATCCCATCGGTTCATGGGCAATGACATGGGAATCCAGCTGAAAGCCAGACTGCTCCAGCCGCCTGCGTGAACGCGGATGGCACGAATATAATACCGGCATATCATACTTTCGTGCCAGTGCATTGACTGCTTCAAAAAGCGACTGAAAATTTGCATCCGTATCCATATTTTCTTCTCTGTGTGCCGACAGCAGGATATAGCTTCCCGGCCTGATATCTGCCCCGGTTTCCCGGCTGACCCTTTCATGAATATCGGAACTTTGAATCGCCTCCAGGTTTTTATGCAAAACCTCCGCCATAGGAGAACCCGTCACAAATGTCCGTTCCTTCGGCATCCCGCATTCAATCAGGTAACGGCGTGCATGCTCCGAATAAGCCATATTTACATCCGAAATAATATCCACAATCCGCCGGTTCGTTTCTTCCGGCAGACATTCATCCTTGCAGCGGTTTCCGGCTTCCATATGAAAGACCGGGATATGCAGCCGCTTTGCACTAATCGCGGACAGGCAGGAGTTGGTATCTCCCAGCACAAGCAGCGCATCCGGCTTCAGCCTCTGCATCCATTCATACGAACGGCTGATAATATTTCCAATCGTATTTCCCAGACTGTCTCCCGCAGCATCCAGATATATCTGCGGCGCATCCAGCTTCAGGTCTTTAAAAAACACACCGTTTAAGCTGTAATCATAATTCTGCCCGGTATGACAGAGAATTGTGTCAAAATATAAACGGCATTTACGGATGACTTCTGACAGCCTTATAATTTCCGGCCGGGTTCCTGCGATAATCATCAGTTTTAGTCTGTCATTATTCTGCCAGTCTGCATTTTCTGTATCTGTATTCATCATTTTCTCCCGCTCCCTCTCTCATTTTCAAAGCTGCCCAGACTGCTCCACCGCCTCATAAAAGGTATCTGGATGCTGCGGGTCAAACGCTTCATTTGCCCACATCACTGTCACCAGATTTTCCGTGCTGCTCAGATTGATAATATTGTGCGTATATCCAGGCAGCATCTGCACCGCACGCATCTGTTCTCCCGTTACTTCAAATTCAATCATCGGATACGGTTCTCCCGTTTCCGCGTCCGTACCGATTTTCCTTTCCTGAATCAGCCCGTGACCGTTTACAACAATAAAAATCTCACACTTGGAATTATGCCAGTGCTGTCCCCGGACGCTTCCCGGCCTGGCGACATTAATGCTCACCTGTCCGCAGTCCGCTGTTTTAAAAAGCTCGGTAAATATCCCCCGGTTATCCACATTCATAGCCAGTTCATAGGCAATGGAACCTTTCGGAACATAAGAAAGATAGGTGCTGTAAAGCTTCTTTTCAAAAGAACCTTCCGGTATGTGCGGAAGCACAAGCGTCTGCGGCATCTTTTTAAACTGTTCCAGCAAATCCGAAATCTCCCCCAGACTGACATGAAACGTTCCCGGCACATAACAAAACTTCCCGTTACAGTCCGGCACCGGAGCAGCCCCGTCGTATTCACAGCGGCGTTCTTTTCCTTCCAGCGCATCCAGCATGCCGCTTACCAGGTCGTCAATATATAATAATTCCAGTACCGTATTCCGGTCATTCACTGTGTATTCCAGGTTATTCGCAGCCGCATGGCAAAACGTAGCCACTGCTGAATTATACCCCGGCCTGCACCATTTTCCAAACAGGTTCGGAAAACGGTATACAAGCACTCTTACATGATTTTCCTCTTCATACTGAAAAAACAGCTCTTCCCCCGCCTTCTTGCTCCTTCCGTATGCGGAACCCGCGTAACGCCCCGTCAGCGATGCCTGAACGGAAGAACTAAGCATAACCGGGCATCTATTGTTCGCCGCCTTTAGCTTTTCAAGCAGAATCCCCGCAGACCCGCAATTGCCTTTCATAAAATCATCCGGGTCCCCGGGCCTGTTCACACCTGCAAAATGAAATACAAAATCCGCAGCTTTGCAGTATGTATCCAGCAGCTTTGCATCATCCGAAACATCAAATTCAAAAATCTTATCGATATGGATGCCGGGCCTTGTCCTGTCCTTTCCTTCTTTAATATTTTTCAGATTTTCCACAAGGCTGTGCCCTACAAATCCCGCAGAACCAGTCACTAATATATTCACCGCATTCCCTCCCCGCAGCCGGAAAGCTGTTCCCTGACATAATCTGTTTCCAGCAGCTTTTTCACCGTTCCTTCCACATCCAGCAGCCTTGTATTATGGCTCGTATAAGCCTCGCCGGATTCCGTCTGCCGCCCGTCCGTAAAATATTTATCATAATTTAAGTCCCGGTTATCCGCAGATACACGGTAATAATTTCCCATATCCTCCGACCGTGCGCGCTCTTCCTTAGTCATCAGCGTTTCATACAGCTTCTCGCCATGCCTGGTTCCGATAACCCGGATGCCTGTATCTCCAAAAAGCCGGCAGACAGCCGAAGCCAGTACGCCGATTTCCGATGCATCTGCTTTCTGGATAAACAAATCGCCCGGCCTGGCATGCTCAAATGCAAACCTGACCAGCTCCACAGCCTCGTCCAAATTCATCAGAAACCGCGTCATCTTCGGGTCTGTCACCGTAATCGGATTTCCCGCTTTAATCTGTTCGATAAACAGAGGAATCACAGACCCCCTGGAACACATTACATTTCCATATCTCGTACAGCAGATGACCGTTTCGCCCCGCTCCGCAGCCACTCTGGCATTTGCCTGCACAACATGCTCCATCATTGCCTTGCTGGTCCCCATTGCGTTAATCGGATAGGCTGCTTTATCTGTACTCAGGCATACAACACGCTTTACGCCTGTATCGACGGCCGCATGCAGAATGTTGTCGGTTCCTTCCACATTCGTCCGTACTGCTTCCATCGGAAAAAACTCGCAGCTTGGCACCTGTTTCAGCGCGGCTGCATGAAAAATATAATCAACGCCAGCCATTGCATCATATACCGACTGCAGATTTCTGACGTCTCCGATGTAGAATTTTACTTTGGAAGCATGTTCCGGATACCCGGCCTGCAGCTCGTGGCGCATTTCATCCTGCTTTTTTTCATCCCTGGAAAAAATGCGGATTTCACCGATGTCGGTTTTTAGGAAATGTTTGAGAACTGTGTGCCCGAAGGAGCCTGTTCCTCCGGTAATCAGAAGGGTTGAATCTTTAAATGAATTCATATTGTTTGATGTCCTTTCTTACATGATTGCAGACAAAAGCTGCTTACATTTATCTGGCTAAAGCCTGGAATTTTTAAAGCATAATAAAAAACAGAGGAATAATCCTCTGTTTTATAATTTCTGTATGAATATAAACGCATTTCCTTATATGGCCTTTTGCCTACGAAGAATAAAAACGCTTTCGTTATTGCTCATATACCAATTTCCTTATAGAGTTCCGTTATCCTTGCTGCTGACTGTTCTTTTCATATCGCGGGATAAAATAATCGGTATATATTTTTCCATTAATTTCTGTGTTATTTCTTCACTTTTCTTTATCAATTCCGCCTGCTTAATTCCCCATTCGTCTGTTTTTCATCAGCGCTGACAGCATCAGAGCTTTCGCGACAAGCCTGATAAGAGTTAAAAATCAGCGGGTTTCTTTATATCGTTAAAGAAGCAGGAGAACAATTTGCCAGATTTTTATCAGATATCACTCAGCACCGCTTTAAGACAGAGCGGATATACACTTCTCTTTCTCCGGCATCAACCACATCACACTCCCTACAGAATGGATACCTGTTCCTGCCCCCCCCCGCCATGGCTTTTCTCAGTTTATGAAATTTCTCATTATTCCATATTTCTAACAGCGGCTCTTTTGTAACATCACCAAAATGCGACTTTTCAAAACAGTCATTACAGCACATGCCGGCCTGCCCGTCTGGAAAGATAAGAAAATCCAAAAACGGATAAATACAGGGTGTATTTACTCTGTTATTTTTGACCGGCTTATTCGGTGCATTTCCTGCCCTTGTTGCTAAAATTTCTTTTCTGTATCTCCTGTTTATGGTAATGCTCATGCCGGAAAACCGTCTTTTATTTCTTTTTACATGTTTGTAAACTGATTTATGCTGTTTTGAAAGTGCATACTTCTCACTGTAATCATTGATAACAATCTCATCCACAAGTCCAGGCATTGCATCCATTTTCTCAGGCGTGAGAAGCGTTCCGTTGCTGATAAGCGAAGTCCTGATTCCCGGCAGATTTTCTTTTGCGTATTCTGCAAAATGAAGAATGCGCTTATCAATAAACGGCTCGTTATTAATGCTCAGATACAGTTTTCCTTTCCACTGCATTTCCTTCAGCTGCTGAATGATTCCGTAAAACATCTCATCCGGCATTTTCTTAAACGGACGGCTTTCATCCTTCGTATTCGCCGGACAGAACTCGCATGTCCCGTTGCAGCGGTTAACGGTTTCAATCATGCAGTTTGCAAAAACCGGCGTGTCTTTCTGCCTCATAAAATAAGCAATATATTTTCTGATTAAACGGTCATAGCTTTTCGCTGTAAATACCAGCATCCATTTTGAAGTGATTCCTGAAAAATGTTTTCTAAAAAACCAGATAACCGGACCTCCGAAGCTTCTAATCCTGACTGACATCCTGTTCTCCTTTACCATTATTTTTTACGATGACAACCATCTGTGTAAGAGGCAGCTTTCTGTTTATAAAACAGTTCATGACTGTTCCCTGCATTTCAAATATATCCTCTGCTTCCTCATACCGAATCGGCGTTTCATCATGAAACCGCCACACGCCCAGAATCTCCATGCATTTCCTGACGATTCTGTACTTCTTCGTCGGAGTCGGAAACGTAATCATAACCGTTCCCTGCGGCCTGCAGCAGTCAAAATGGCGGCTGATCACCGTTTCTACATCTTTTCCCTGAAAATGCTCAATCAGGCCGACACTGAACACAAAATCATACTTATGAAGCATCTGCCTGTCCGCCTCCTGTTTCAGCAAGTCCAGCTTTATTCCGGAATGAGAACGGCTGTTCATTTTCATCTGATTAAAAAGTCTTACAGCCAGACTGTTGCTGTCAGCAATATCATAGACATCTACGTTTCTCATTCTGCAGATCTGTTCTGCAAAACAGCTCCTGCCCCCTCCGAGTTCCAGTATCTTTAATCCTTTTCCTGCTTCTTTCCCGGAATAGCGGTCGATTGCGCCTATAATTTTTTCCAGGGTAAACTGCTGGGTGTAAGCAGAAAAACGGCTTTTTTTCTTTTTATAATAGGCCGTCCAGTCTGTCCGGCCGGCATGCTTTTTATCTGCGGCTCCCTTTCTCATATCTGCTCCTTTCCCCTTCTGAAAATCACTGCATGCTGTATGTAGTAATTAAAGAAAAACAGGCAGCCTTCCACCGCTGCCTTAATCACAATCAGCCTGTCTGGCCGGTATTGCGATAACGTATTTACTAAAACCGCAGAAACCGTGCCGGAACCGGCCAGCAGAACCAGGTATTCCAGCAGCTGGCGCGGAATGCTTCCTCCCGATTTAAATACGGCATTCCTGTTTACACTGAAATTGACACAGGCCGAGCCTGTCCTTCCCAGGGCTGTTGCCAGCCAGACATCTGCCCCCGCGTCTGCGGACAGACTGAAAATGCTGAAGTCAATCAGCACAGAAAGCAGCGAGCTCAGCAGAAAAGACAGAATCACTTTATAAATCATAACGGAATCCCGGAAAGGGTCAAAATGCGTTTTATGTTCTGTTTTCGAATCATATACTGTTACAATCGGGACTTCAACAAATTCAAACTCCCCGTTTGCTTCTATCAGAACATTTGTTTCGTAATCAAATCTTTCACCTGTCACGGACAGAGATTTTTTCATCAGGCTTCTTGGAATTCCGCGAAGCCCCGTCTGGGTATCAGACAGCTTTATCCCGCATAAATATCTGAAAATCTTTCTGGTAGCCTCATTCCCAAAACGGCTTCTCCATGGAACCTGCTCTCCCTGAAATTCCCTGCATCCTAAAATAAGGCTGTCTGGATGTTCCTGCAGCGCCTTCATGCATTTGCTGATATCCTCCGGCCTGTGCTGGCCGTCCGAATCCGCTGTTATGACCCCGGCTGCACTTGGATATTGTTCCAGGACATAGTTAAATGCGTCTTTCAAAGCACGTCCTTTTCCTAAGTTGACAGCGTGTCTTAATACAGTAAACCCATATGATGATTCAATCCTGTCAAAAATATTTCTGTATTCATGTCCGCTGCCATCATCAAAAATAATTGTTTCAGTTATGCCAGTGTTATATAAATTTTCACATAAAACGATTAAATTTTTATCCGGTTCGTATGACGGTATAATAACCGGAATACAGATGTTATTCATAAACAATTCCTTCCCTATTTCAAAAGTATTCAACAATTCTTTTTCCAAAATCAGCTGATTTTCCTGCTGCTATTCCTTCTGAATTCAGAATGTATATACAGATATAAAAAACGCCAGCTCTAAAAAACAGGCTGGAGAATTCTAGCAAACAGAATCTGCTCATTCGATGACTTTTTCCAGACATCCATTATCTTTATTTACACGGAATAAAGAATTATCCTGTATTGCCTCTGGTTCTTTGAATAATTTTCCATAGGTATCCTTGAAGTAATCGTTTACCCGATACAGTGCCACATAATCGTAACTGCTTAAAAGTTCCTCCTTCCATTCCTTACAGCTTTTCTGGACCGTCCAGATATCGCCGTCATAAAAAGGCTCTTCTCCCATACTCCATGATCCAAATCCCTCATTTACTGTATTTGGACGTATGTTATATCTTAATATATATTGGTCAAATCCATTATTCGCCTGGGAAATAATATATACAGCAGAAACATTTTTACAAGTGTGTTTTATTTTATCTGTTATTTCTACATAATTTTGTCTCAATTCAAGTGCATCCTGATAATTTATCCTCAGTGTTTCTTTCACCAATTCCTTACCAGGCATTGCAAGCAAAATTACAACAATAAATACTGATTGTAATATTTTTCCCTGACAATTCTGACAAAAAATAATTTTCCATAACAGTACAAACACTGTTATAGCAGATGCAAGAAAGACAATATTCTCATATCTTCCAAAAGATGCAAGCCTCATAGCTTCATATTGTGAGAAATTGAACATATAAGTAATGCACATTCCAATGACAAATGCTGCTATCTGAAATATAAATAAAATCATATATAATTTGGCCTGGCTTCTTTTTATCATGCCTTCTTTTACAACACATTTTAATGAAATATATATAAATAAAATTTCTATCACCATAAGTGACATATAGTTTAGAGAAATACCTGTATGTCCAAAAGAAACATATGGTTCAAACAAGGCCTGAATGTAATTTTTCATTACATCTAACCGATAGGAATTATCCTTACCAAGGATAACATTTAACAGAACCATATAATTTATTCTAATCTTTGCTGATACATTCTCTAAACCAGAACATTTTATTTCATAATTCCACAATAATTTTGGAACAGCCACAAAAAGCATTGTTATAAAAACATATAAAAACTCTTGTATGATTCCTTTTTTACTATTACTGATACCCCCCCCCTTACATATCAGACGATCCAAGATATACAATACTGCCAAAATCACGGCAAATAACATTCCGGCATCTTTAACCAAAACCAACGCTGCTGTAATAAACCAGATATAGACTGAATATAAAATATTTTTTTTACGTTCCATCCCCCAGACAACAACAGCAGAAAATCCACTTCCTGCAAGAACAGCCAGAAACGGGTCGATATACGCTTTAGAATAAACTTCATTATAAAATATAGGCGGCACCAGCAAAATAATCCCAGCCAGGGATAATGCTTTCATTACCTGTTCCCATTTTATGTTTGAAAACAAAGGTAAAAGTACAGCTACAAACAATATCTGCCATGCAAAATAGCATCTCCATTCCATAAAACCAGCTTCTGGATGAATAAGAAGAAAAACCTTCTGCATCAGATATTGAAACAACGACATAATTGGAGGATACGTTTTAAACATAGAATATGAAAGCGGATTTGTTCCAAAATCATCCAGTTCAGTCATCACTTTTACAATATCAATCCAATGTGAAAACTCATCCCAGCTGTGGGCCAGCAAACCACGCAGAACCAGACTTGATCCAGTAAAAAAAATTAAGAAAAAGCAGAGTCCAGGTGTAACAATGTTACAAATAATCTGTTTCATATATTCCTTGCCTTTGTCTTTATGTTTCACCACCAATATGAAGCATCCTGCATACATTAACGCAGATAAAACAAGCACTGCATAAAATCCATATGTCAGATTCCCAAATATGCCAAATAAAAATAATACCAGCGAATATCCAATGCATGTAATTGGCAAAATCTCCTCATATTTTTTATCAAATCTAGCTGCGCAAAATAAACTTCCTGATGAAATTATTAACAAAAACACTATATTAACTAACATATATCTCACTTCTTTCTTCAAAAATACCATTCAAACTCTTATTCTGCCAGCCGCAGCAGCACGTCTTCTCCATCTCCATTCACTTTCCAGAGAGAATTCTCTTTCACATCTTCCGAAAACATATCCCCAAACTGTTCAGCAAATCGTTCACTAATTCCCTGAATCCATACATAGCTACATTGTTCCTCGTTCAAAAAATTCCGAAACTGATTTCTGGCATCTTGAATATCCTGTGGTATATCTGAATCTGTTGATACATTTGTAATATCATAATAATTTTTAACATGATATTTTTTACCCAGAGATTCAAAATAAATTCTATGATGACATAATGAATACAGGCCAAGGTCCCACCCTTCACATATGACATATATATTAACATTTTCTTTAAGTCCGATTAACTTCATTTTCTCATTCAGTGCCAATGATGATTCTATACCTGTTTCTACAGCTGGCTTACATACATTATCAAGCCCTTTTGCCGAATGAAATGGAAATACTGCAAACACAGATATGAATATCAGCTGTGTCAGCAGTCTATTCAAACGCCTTCCTTCCCATATTGCTTTGAAGTTTTCCGAAAACATAAAAAAAATAAAAACCACCATAGCACATAACATTGTACAAGTATATCTCGGAAAGGACGATGTACTTTCCTTACCCCCATATATCAAGTATAAACCAGCCATAAAAAAGAAAGTGCATACATTTAATGTCATATACGAAACAAAATACCTTCTTCTTTTTTCTCTGCCAGACATCGCTCCTACAATAAATAATATTACTGTCAGTATGAAATACACCATGATAAAACTGCATGTATTAATCAAATCTGGATAATCTGTCTGAATTACATTCGTTAAAAAAATTTCTTTCACAAATGATTTTAGAGCCGTTCCATCACGCAATAAAGAGCTGTGAAAACCAACTATATTTTTCACATTTTCACGAAAACAAAGTATCTGCCATATACCCCAGACAAAAACATTACTTAAAAGCAGCATGCCTCCTTTTATGAGCCACTGCCCGTTTTTTCTTTTTTCATAAATCATTGCTCCTAGAATAACAATCACGGTAAGAACTATCCCAGAACTTTTTAAAAGAACCAGTGTAATCAGTGCTGCAGCTAATCTGAAAAAAGAAAATAGCTCTGTAAATACCCCCCCCCGCGTCATCAGATATAATAAATATCCCAATGTCAGCCCTATGATAGGATCTACAAACAGGCTGGCATAAAAATTTGCAAAATCAAAAGAACTGTTATAACACAACGCTGGAATCAAAAAAATGATAATTACCGCAATCGGAATTTTATAATATTCTTTCCACTTCAATTCTGAAAACCCAGCTGCCAGCAGAGAAGATGCATAAACCCCGTAAGAGAAAAAAAGTGTGGATTCTCTAAAATTAAAAGAACATTTTTCAAAAAAATATGCCCACAGTGATATTCCAGGAATATAAGATCTCATACCAGTAAACATCAGGGAATCACTTGACAGCTGAAATTTTCCTGTATAAAACAATATTTTAGGATATGCGCCCCATAAACGCAGTTCATCCCATAATGAAACAATATTATCTTTTGTAATGATATATATCAGGATAAGTGATAATAACCAAATGAGAACGCATGGACGAAACAGAACTTTTGCAAGGGAATTTCGCCTGTTTTTTGTTTTCAGCCAAAATATGATTGAAATCACTGCTCCAAAGAAAAATGTGATTATTATATAAAAACCAGCCAGCAGCATGTCTATGCAATAAAATAAATATAAAACAGTTATAATTAAACCTATTACTACAGGAAGCATTTCCACAAAATTCTTATTAAACTTTACCGCTCCCCATAATGTTATTGACATTACTACTATAATCGGAATAAAAACCGTCATATATAATTACCTCTTGCTAATTCAAAGATACTCCAAAACTTCCCAGAATTTCAATCTATCTTACATATTCTGCGAGCAGCATCCAAAAAAATATTATTTTCCTTTTCATTCCTGACTGCAATCCTGACATAATTTTTTCCGCCAAGCTTTTCCGATAAATCCTTAATCAATATATTTTCATCCTCCAAAAGTTTTTCCGTAAACTCTTTCGATGACATTTTCCCTGTCAGTTCAGCCATGATATAATTTGCCTGTGATGGAACAACCCTCATACCATTTATATCTGACAGTTCTTTCATGAACCTTTCCCTTTCTGTCTTCAGCTTAACCAGGGAAAGCTGATAATCTGTTTTGTACTTCTCCTCAATTTGCATATAAAACTCTGCAAAAGAATTAATATTCCATATAGATACAGATTTTTTCACCTGTGCAACAGCACCATCATTTCCAGATGCTAAAACTCCCAGCCTCAATCCCGGCACACCGTATGACTTAGATATGCTTTTTACGACAAAAAGATGCGGATTCTGTTCCAATAAATCCTGCCTGATTAATGTCTGTCCCTCATTTGCAAAATCTGCAAAAGATTCGTCAATTACAAGCTTTATTCCTCTGTCTTTACTCCATCCAATCAGCTTCTGTAAACCTTTATATGAAATATAGTTTCCTGACGGATTATCTGGATTGATGATAATCAGGCTTTCAATATCCTTCCCGCAAAAAAATTTCTCCAGATCACTTTCATCATATCTGTAATCCTTGCCAGACGGAACATAAATAACAGCATCATTATTGCCATAACGATTTAAATATTCCTCAAAAGCGGGTCTGACAAACCCCGCTTTTCGGATTATACTTTCCATCAATACCTTTATCAATTCTGCCGCTCCGTTTCCAACAGCAATATTTTGTTCCATTACTCCAAAATTCCTGGATGCAAGCAGTGAATTTACCCGCATTCCAGACGGATACTGCGTCAGAAGCCTGTCAAAGCTGGCCTTCATCTCATCCTTCATTTTTATGGACGGAAAATATGGATTAACCAAATAGCAAAAATCCAAAAGTTTGGGATAACGCCAATATCCTCCATATCTGCCAGCTGTCAGACATAATTTCCCTGCTGCATCTTCCGCAAACATGGAAGACGCGATATCCAGATCCTGAATATCGTCTATTTCATACCATTTCTGTCCGTGAAGTCTTTTTGCCTTTATTGCCGGCTGATCCAGTACAGCAATAACACGCAGAACTTGTTCATAATACTCATTATTTCCAAGCGCTTTTATATAGGCCTTTAGAAACGGTACATAATAGTTCTGTGAAAAATTCTGACTGAATTTGTATATATTTACCGTTTTATAATAGTTTCCGCTCTCGCTATACTGAAACCTGCTTCCTGGAACAAATTCCAGTATGTTGTCATCATCGTCCAATTTCATGCATGTACCATCCATCCAGCTTTCGTACCTGTCAGCCAGTGCCAGCGTGTCCCGCGGATCAATGATAAGCTCTTTCAAAACAGAATCCTCAAATATCAGGTCAGACTCAAACAAAAGTGTATCTTCTCTGCATAGCCAGTCTCCTGCCAGAGAAAGTGAATATATATTATTTGTCCTGTCATATGTATCATTCCATATGAAAACAAGCGGTGTATGAATATTCAATTGTTTAACATGATTTATCAGTTTCCTTCCCTCATATCCGACCACAATAATGATTCTGGACAGACTGCACACTTCAATCTGTCTGAGCATTCTGTCAATCAAAGGAATTCCATTTATTTTAACCATGCATTTTGTATTATTTTGCGTAAGATGCTTCAACCTTTTTCCCATCCCCGCTGCCAGTATAACAGCCTGCATATGTTCTTCTCCTACCTCTTCCACTACTATAAAATATAACAGTTAAAAAGAAATTCTCCATTGATATATTCCGGGTTTTCTACTCCTGTATAAATAACTTTTTTTCCATAGTCTGATGCAATCTTTTCAATCCAAGTCTTATCGAAAAAAAGTTTAGATAGCCCGTCATATTTTGTACTGTAGTCTTCTATCGCCCGTTCTCGCAAATCCATTAATTCCTGTTCATATTCAGCATTATGTATTTCCCCTAAATAAGTCAGTTTTCTGCTCTTTGTAATCATTTTTCGGAGTACGGATTCTGCATATTCAAGAGAGTCAAAATACTGAAATACACTTTCAGACATCACAATGTCATATTTCGGATTTACAGATATATCATCCGCTTCGCAGCATAAAAAATCATCTGAACCCGTTATTTCTTTGGCACTACGAATCATGGCAGCTGAGTAATCAATCCCACCCACTTTGCATTTACCCCCCCCCAGACGATTTTGAAACAAATACAGATTTACACCGCTTCCACATCCAATTTCAAAAATACTCCCGATATTCATACCTATCAGTTCTCGAACTTTATCAAAAAATGCAAGCCATTCATTATAAAATGCCCTGTAATACACTTCTTCATTTTCTACTGCAACATCAAATCCATTTGCTTTTTTTAATACACAAAACTGTTCAAATTCGGTTTTACCCTTGTCACCCGTAACAGACTGTTTTCGATTCCATATTTCCTTCCACCTTTTTGCCATTATAGTCCTCCATGAAAATCAATTTTAAAACATTATCTCCTATATAACCCTTTTTATCGCCTATTATTGTTCATCTTATTTTAGAATTTTTCCAAAAGACCTTACACTGATGATGTGTAACCCGCTCTTCCACAGGCGGAAGCTTCATATAATCGCCATAAAAGTTTGTTAAAACTTCATCATACCCTTTCGGTATTTTAAATTGAAATCCTTCGAAATCAGCCATCAAATATTCCTCAAAACAGCTTTTATGAGCTCTGTCTCCAAGTTCAAAAAAGAAGCATTCCGTCGAACCTGCGTACACAGAATTCTGGTAGTTATATTTCTGGTGATATTTTTTTGCTGTATTTAATAATCCCTTTTTTCCGCGAAATACATATTTCACAATTCCATATGCAATCCAGCTCTTTATATTAAACTGCTTCTTATCCGAATTAAAAATAAAATGAAGCTTATAAATAAACTTTAATTTTTTACACCATTTTACAAAAGCAGCTTCGTTATCAGGCTGTCCGTCTAAAGGAAATACATCAATATCTACGCCAGGGACATAGGATTTATATTCGATTCCTTTTTCAATTTTTATAGTTCTTTTGTCAACTATTTTTACCATTGGATGATGGGATGATGCTGAATATGGAGATACCAGATGCAGATTTTTATTTTGGCAGCATTTATTAAAAGATGCGGTCAATTTTTCATAATCATCTCTCGGAACATAAATGTCAATATCATCATCCCAGGGAATAAAACCTTTGTGCCTGACAGCGCCCAGTAGTGTGCCATATGCCAAAAAATATGTAAGTTTCCTTGAATCGCAAAAATCTGCTACTTCCTTTAAAATTTGAAGCTGTATTTTTTTATGTTCGTTAAATCCTATTTCAACCATGCAGACCCTTTCTATTTTAAAAGGCTAAATTTAAAAATTATTATAATCTCCAATATTTTAACCCTGAAATTTCAAGCTGCTCTATACTATAAATACCCTTCACATCAATTAATACCTTTTCATTATCTAAAATATCTGTTCTGTACAATTTTTTTATTTCTTTCAAATCCATATCCATAAATTCTTTATGTGCAACCGCCATAATGATACAGTCCGCATCCCTAATATCTTTTAAATCAGTTAGTTCAACATGATATACCAGCCTGGCATCTTCTTTTGAAGCCCATGGGTCAGCAATCATCGGATTAATTCCAAATTCATTTAGCCTTTTTGCTATATCGTATACCTTACTATTTCTAATATCAGGACAGTTCTCCTTAAATGTCAGCCCAAATATGACCACTCTGCTCTTCTTTGGTGTCTGCCCTGCCTCTATCATTTTTTTTATCGCGGCATTTGCCACATAAATTCCCATCGAATCATTCACAATCCTGCCGTTTAAAATTATCTGGCTATGATATCCAAGTTTTTCTGCTTCATATGTAAAATAATACGGGTCTACTCCGATACAATGCCCGCCAACGAGTCCTGGCCTGAAACCAAGTGCATTCCATTTTGTGTTCATTCCATCGATTACTTCATTTGTATCTATTTCCATACGGTCAAATACCATAGCCAATTCATTCATAAACGCGATATTCAAATCCCTCTGTGAATTTTCAACCACTTTGATTGCCTCCGCTGTCTTTATATTACTGACAGGATATGTTCCAGCCTCAATAACCAGATTATAAACATTTCGAATGACATTAAGACTTTTCTTATCCGTTGCAGATACCACCTTACATATTTTTGATAATGTATGAATTTTATCGCCTGGATTAATACGTTCCGGGCTGTATCCTACCTTAAAATCATCACCACATGTCAGCCCGGATTCGTGTTCTAAAATAGGTATGCATATATCTTCTGTCACACCTGGATAAACTGTCGATTCATATACTATAATAGTTTCAGGTTCTAGATTTCTGCCAACAATAGCACTCGCCTGCTCAACCGGATAAAGGTCTGGTGTATGATCTGTATTTACTGGAGTAGGCACTGCCACAATAATAAAACGAGCTTTTTTCAGCTCGTCCTCATTTGCTGTATATTTTATTTTCAAAGACTTAATTGTCTCTGTTCCAATTTCGTTCGTAGGATCAATCCCAGATTTGTACATCCTGATTTTTTCCTTATTAATATCAAAACCTATAACATTCAGACCTTTGTTTGCGAAAGCTGCTGCTATAGGCATTCCAACGTACCCAAGTCCGACTACTGCCAGAATAGCCTCTCTATTTTCCAGCTGTTCATACAATTCAGCGTTCTTATTCACTTTAGTTTTCATATTAAGCTGCCTCCTTTTTTATAATGAACAAAGAAATTTGTTTTTATATGATGCAATTACACAGCAATATGTTGCTCCTTCATATATTGTATCAGTGTACTTAATATGATTACTATCTAAAATCTGTTTTATTTGTAAACATGTATTTCTTTCCCCTGTCCGATTAACATCATCAATAATTATCACAAATTCCCTTTCAAGAATATCAGGAAGCAATTCCAAAATATCCGTTCGTGACTTACATTTTCCTCCAAACGGAGCATCTACAGAAATAATTTGAAACTTATATCCATGTAGTGATTCTGATAAATTTTCATAAGCATAATGTTCATCATTTCCAGATCCCTTTTTAACTAATTTTTGTTTCTTAACAACGCTGCATGAAGGTAACGGATGAGATTTTTCATAAAATTCTATCCAGTCATTATCATGCTCTGCTATAAAATGTACTGCATCCGCATTATCTGTATTCTCAAAATATTTCGATATAAGTGTTGTAGAAGCACCCAGTCCAAGTTCCAAAACACTCACAGGCTTTAAATCATTTAGTATTCGGGTCATTATATATAAATAGTTGTAACCTACAGCCCATCGCCCTGGTGATATACCTGGCATATTTTCCAGCCATGGGACCCCTTTCAGTGTATCATGCCACACATTCGCCCAGATTAGTTCATCGTTTTGATTCTTTAACGCCCTAAAAAAATTTTTAATTCCTTTAAAAGTCATTATTTTATCTCCTTCGGATTTTTACCCGTGCAGTAAACCAGTGTTTTGTCTGTTTATATATTTCTGATTTAAAATAAACCAAAAAATATAAAAAAGGCGAAACGGTGCAGCAAATAAATGCTCGAATTATAAATACCGTTAGAATATCTCCTTTAAACAAATTACAAATACTCATTACAACAACAACATTCGCAGCTGTTACCAAAGCATAAAGAAAATGGCTTTTAAGATATACATCCATTCCCTGTACAAAATAATACTTGAACGCTACAATTGTAGAACCTATAAAGCCAAACAAAAACAATGAAATTGCCGTAGCCAGAATGATTCCAAAAACTTTCCATTTAAGAACAAATAAATAGTTAAGTACGATATTTGATATTGCTTCTAATATAATCCTGTATCGGTTCTCCCACCAAAGGCCTGCTCCATCTGCATACACCGCTCTTATCTGACCCATACATAAAATATAAAAATACACAGAAAATAGAACTGCTGCCTCAGATGAAAACATATTCTCTTTTCCAAGCCATAATTCCATAAATGGCTGATACAAACAAATTAGACATACAGTACACCATCCGCTTAAAAGCATGAAAATAAAATCAAGTTTTTTCATGTCTTCATAGTTCTTTTGTATTGTTTCTGAAGCAATACTGTTCCCAACACCCGCCAGCAGAGAAGCTGAGAATGTAGTCATAAACCCTGATACACTGGTCAGAATATGATAATAATTATTATAGATTCCTGTAACATTCAGCCCAATAAACATTGACAAAAAAATATTATCAAATGAATTTCTTGTCACTCCGCAAATTCTTGCCATTGCCAGTCCCATTGTTTTTTTCTTAATAGATGCCATGGTATGTGCAGACACTTTTCCATAGCATTTATACTGAGGATACATTATATCAACAAACAAGCCAATTAATAAATTGTTAGCCACTGTATTTAATAACAAAGTTATGAGATACATGTAAAAATTCTTATAATAAATCAGTGAAACAACTTGCAAAATACTAGTACCGATAGTTGTTATTAAGCTGACAATACTCACAATATCCAGACGCTGAAATGCATTTAACAAAGAAACTTTATAAGCTAAAAACCAATAAGACAGAACGGTATTCATCAAATACATAAGATAAACGATATAAATGTTTACATCTGATGGATAAGTTCCCTTAATAAATCCTTTCAAAAATGGCACAACAATTAACCCGGCACATAGTACGATACAGCCTACTATATGATAAATCTTTTTATATAAGTTCAGCAAAGCACAAATCTGTTCATTATCGTCATTGGCTATCGGCCCATACATACTAAAAACAAGTGCACTTCCAAACCCCAGTTCTGCAAGACTTAATACTTGCAGTATAGAATTGAACATTCCTTTTAAACCATTATACTCGGCGCCTAATGTTTTAATAAATACGGTCTGTGTAATAAAAGGCAGCAAAATCGTAACCGATTTTGAAAAAACTCCAACTATAACATTTCTTTTTGCATTACCTGATCGTTTCAATTTCATCGGACTGGCCCATTCATTTTTCTATACAGCGCTATACATAAATTAATACTTCTGTACATTCCCATTAAAATTAAAATCTTTAAAAATTTCTTCTTTAAAGTTTCTGGTTTCACCTTCTTTACCAGCATCTTTAGTCCCGCATCTGAAACAATATTTTTCATTTCCTGGCTGCTGTTTCCAATCAAAACCTGAACTAGCAGAGCATTATACAGGTAACAGCAAAAACTCTCAAAATCATTTTCATCCGGCATTATCCCCCATTTTCTATGCAGTGTACATACTTCTTTATAGATTCTTGATATTGTCTTATAATAATCTGTTTTTATTTTTTTGTTCTGACTTACTAATCCCTGGCGATAATGATAATAAGCTGATTGAAACAGCTGTATACTTTCAATCTTATCAAAATATCTATAATTAAATACGATATCCTGAGACCTGTACAAGTCTGGAAATAAGATTCTATTCTTTTTAATAATTTGGGATTTGTACATTTTTGTCACAGGTCCTCTTATTAACCCTTGTGAAAATAAATTAAGATATTGTTCGCGTATATTCTTAGTACCGCATAAAAATCTTTCATTTATCACATCATATTCACTGGAAATTAATCTGCCCCTATCATAAAAATCTGAAGTGCTCCCAGAAATCAGCAAATCAGCCCCGCTGTCTGTCATTCGCTTTTCATAATCCTCCAGCATTTCTGATTCTATCCAGTCATCTGGGTCAATAAACATCATATAATTGCCAGTTGCCTTAGACATTCCTTTATTACGGGCTATTCCCGATCCACGATTTTCCTGCACTTCTACAAGAAATCTTGGGTCCCTTTTTTCCCACTCTCTTGCAAGCTTTTCAGTATCATCAGTTGCTCCATCAATGACAATAATTGCTTCCCAGTTTTGATATGTCTGATTTGATATGCTTTTTAAACATTTATCAATATATTGTTCAACGTTATATGCTGGTATGATGATACTAATTTTTTTCATAGATAACACAATCTCCTTCTTAGATCAAATTTTTACTCTCTGCAAGTTCCTACAAATATTGAGATTTTCCACTAGAATTTATATCCTGATAAATTTCTATCAGACATTCAATATTCTTTTTTACATTTGACATCTTGTCCATCCGTTCTTTTGCGCACTGGGATAATTTTTGTGACAGCAAATCATTCTCAAATATCTGTTGAATATAATATGCCAGCATATACGGTTCATTTGCCGGATACAAATATCCCTCTTTACCATGTTCCAAAAGAGACGAAACTCCTCCAACATCTGATGCAACAGAAGGAACCCCCAGTTTCATAGCTTCGCAGAGTGAATTCGGTGAATTTTCAATAACAGAAGGTAAAATATACACATGAGAATTTAAATATCTTTCTATCATCTCGCTTGCGGAAAGTTCTCCTAAAAATACTACATGTTTTTGCAATTCCCATTTCTTTATCATTTTTCTTATATAATTCGCATAAGAACCTGTGCGCAGCACTTTATTCAGCCGTTTAAATGTAAACAAATCGTAACCTGCTACATATAGTTTTATATTTGGAAAGCTTTCCCGTAGCTGACATAACGCTTCTAATGCCAAATGCAGCCCCTTAATCGGATATGACCCTTGCGACATAAAAATAGAATATTTTTCGCATGTTTCCTTTTTCCAATTCCTTTTTTCTTCTCTAAATTCTTTTCTCAGATTCTCTGGGCAATAATAATATTTTAAGGACGGATTTATCTTCTTTGTTGCTGCTTTATCAAACTCTGTCCTTCCCATTACATTTTTAACACCCTTTAATGCCAGAATTTCATATTTCCCCCGCCGGTCAAATTTTTTCTTTTGCAGGGCGATGTTATCGAGCCGGATTATATCGCGAATGGTTACGCCATAATAAACCTTTGCAGGCAAAAAAGCCCGGTACACCCCCCCCCAGAAAAAAATCAGTCCCTGAATATGAATAACTGTTTTCTGAGGATTATGAAAGCTTCTAACCATTGCCAAAGCATGCGGATATTCTGTCCCAAATATATGTACAATATCTGGGCGAAACTCATCCAATATAATACGGAATTTTTTTTCTAATGATTGATCATATCTATATACTTTACGCTTTTCTGTTTGAAATCCATAAAACACAGCCTTTTTATACGCAGCTTTTGTAATTTTTTTTCTATCATTCAAAGGTGCACAATATGCAAGAGATACATCCTCTTCCATCAGCTGCTCAAATGTATCAACAAGCCACCCTCCACTGTTTCCTTCTCTTTGATGTATAACTTTTTGAATCTGTGGAATAATTACATTGCAAAGCCATAATATTCTCATTCATATTCACTCCTTAATTATTTTTAACTTATTCTGTTTTTTTGCAGTTTCTTGAAATATTTTATTCGCAATATATTGGGGAGTATAGTTCCAAAATTCCTTTTCTATTTCATCATAGCTAACTATATGATTCCGATTATCTATTATAAACTTACAAATAGTCTCAGCATTACTCATTACTTTTTGCGGGGACATCTTGATACACAATCCTAATTGATATTTTTGAAAAAATTCTAAATTGTAATCTTCTTCTTGATAATAAAAAAAGATGACTGGCTTTCCTGTTGAAATACAGTCAAATGTTTTTCCCGAAATCTGATCACCAGCGAAATTACTAATAGCAATTAAAACATCTGCACTATTAACCGCTTCATATGCCTTATCCGAACTTACAGTACCATGATTAATAACTGCCCCATTACTTTTTCCCGAATAAGTATTCAGAATATCATCACAATCCCCTCGCTGATAAAAATCTATGTGCATATCTATCATTTGTGCCAGTTCTATTAAAATATCAAGGCAGTCTTCTGGAGGACGGAATCCTCTCAAGAGAGAACCTGCATATACCAGCTTTACATTACCGCACTTATTGTTATTATTAGGAGGCTGTACATTTTTCCGTTGGTTTTTTATTAATGGTAATCCGATTATTTTAATAGATTTTTTATTTTGTAAATACGATTTTTCTTTTGAGTAGACAGATTCTGTCATGAAATAACGCCAAAAATGCTTTGAACAATTATTTAGCATTCTTACTCTTGCCCTATTTCGATTTCCGAGCAAAATTTTCGGATAATTAATATCTTCACCTGTAACAAAATTATCAACCTGATACGCAATAAATTTGACTTTTCTATATTTTTTAATAAGAGGTAATGCCGCAGCAAAAGCTTCAAAAGGCTTTCCAATTAAAACCACATACTCATATTCTGCATTAAGACTTACATCAATTGCTTTTTTCAAATCATTCACTAATGGATCATGAAGGCCTGTTTTAGATAAAATCCGTTGAGAAATAGAAAAGATTCGTATGAATAGTATTGTAAATCCATACACACTGGACATAACCTGGCTTCTAGCCTGTAAACGTTTTTCTCTCAATGAATATATTAAATATGATAAAGGCTTAACATATTTTATCTTTATATCCTTATAGTCAGACGTATCATTATACCTTTGTTTTAACGATATGATACTTATTTTATAGTCTTCTGAAAGACAATCAATTAAATTTTTTATGACAATACCATTCATTGTCAAATTGGGACAGCTTGCATCTGTAACAAATAGAACTTTCTTCGTTTTCATGTACTTTCCTTAAAATGTTTGAAATAAACCATTGTCTTTTTTTCTGTTATTTTTCTTTGCAGTCCATACCATATGAACAAATTTATTATTGGACTATATATAAAAAATTCTGTCATCAAAATAATGCAGAACAGCAAAATTAATACGCAAAATTCTAGATTGCTATTTGCAGCCTTTCTAGCCATATTAAACACAGCATATAGCCATATACCTCCAGCTACAATTCCAAACATTGAAAACTGTGCAAGTAAAGTATTAGTATCTGTTTCATTAGCTATTCCATAAATACGCATTGCTGTATCAGAAAATAACGCTGCTTTATCGGTAACCCCATTTCCAGCAATTGGCTTCTGCATCCATAAATATAAGTTAATTCCAATAGATGATATTCTAGCATATGAACTAACATAAGCATCACTTGACTTACTGAATTTTCCAAATATATCCTCCACAATTGATCTGTAAAACTGAAAATCACCTATTAATACTATAAACAATACAATAATTAACACAAAAACACCAATCAGCAATTTTTGTATTTTTTTATAATTTGTCAGATACTTCCATTTTGAAAGAGCATAAATTAATGCAAAAACAAGTCCTATGTATCCTGTTGTAGACTTTGTAGTCAAAACAGTAATAGTCAAAACAGCTATTGCATATTTGCTCCATCTGCTGTCTTTATTAAAAAAATATATCTCAATAATCAGAGCTATAATAAGATATGCTTGATACACCCCAGGCTCTCTAAAAATACCCCAGTTTCTTCCTGCTCCTATCGGATCCATGCAATGCATATATAACACATAATGATAAAATGATGTTCCCCCTACACTTTTACTAACCTCAAAACCATAGTGATTCAATTCTGGTATCAAATAAAATATTATGAATCCAATACATGATACTGTTCCTATTACTCGAAATATTCTAGAATAAGCTATACAAAAATCATGAAATGATATCGTTTGTGTTATTACCATAGCAGATATAGCAAAAGAAAATGCAACTATATATCCACCTCTGAAATCACGATTTATAATTGCTGAAACCACTAAGGCTATCAGCAGTAATATCGTCAATCTTATTATTCTCTTCTGAAGTAAAAAACTTCCTTTCTTCACAAGAAAATATAACGGAATGGATATACAAAATAAACTGTAAAAAATGTAACCAAAGCTCATGAATCTTTTGTCATTATTTGTTCCAAATAACATTGTATCACTTGAAAAATATATAATAAAAAAAATAAGGACATATACAGCCTTATTTCGTGATAATTTCAGCACAATTATCTACCAACCCTTTTACTAAAATTTTTTCTAGAGTTATTAATTATTGATTCCTATTGTATCAAAAAAGCCATACTTCAATCATAGGTATCTTTTTATCACTATAAATCATCCTCTTCACTATCATTCACTGCATTTATTTTTGAAATTAAAATTCTCCTATAATATTTCGCATCATAAAAGCAAATTAAAAACAGATAAAATAGATTGGATATATTCCTTTTTTTGTATAGCATTTTTATGTTCCGTAAATTCCCCTTATGCATTTCTTTCAAATTAGCTGACAATCCGCTCTCACCATATGGAACTTTATTATTTCCAGCAATTTCATAAGATACAGGTATATAAAACAGAAAATATTTTAAAGCAATTCTATTCCACATATCTCCATCTTCCGCATAACGCATTCTCTCATTAAAAAGCCCAACTTCTTTGAAAACACTGCGTTTTATCATTACTGTAGACGTATGCGGCCAAGTCTTTAAAAGAATATGTTTTAAACCCAGCACATATAAATTGTCATCTGCTTTTTTCCCCCAGTGCATGAATTCTTTATTTCTATTACACCCAATAAAACAAATTTGTCGATGCTTTTGTATCTGTTCCCATTGTTTTTCTATTTTTTCAGGAAGCCATATATCATCTGAATCAATAAATGCAATCCATCTATATCTGGAAGCCCTGATGCCAGCATTCCTAGCCGTAGATACGCCTCCATTTTTCTTTTTAATAACTTTGATTCTCTGATCTTTAGAAGCAAGTCTGGTAACGATATCTGCAGACTTATCTTTTGATCCATCATCAACTATGATTACTTCCCCAATCAAATCTTCCCTTGTCTGCTTTAGAACAGAATCAACACAGTTCTCTATTGTTTTTTCACTGTTATATACAGGAATCACTACACTAATCATATCTGCTTCCACTCTTATCTATTCTCCTAATATCTCCCCATCATCCGAATACTTCTTAAATACTGTCTTCCTCACTATATATTTCATTTATTTTTCACGGAGGAAACTTTCTCCCATCTTCCTGTGTTAGAATTATATTTCTTAATTATTTTAGCAGGTACACCTGCTATTACACAGTGATCTGGGAATATTCCCCGCACTACAGCATTAGCACCTACAATACACTGATTCCCCAAAACAGTCCCTGCTTGAATTGCTGCACCATAACCAATAAAACAGTTTTCTCCAATTCTTGTTGTAGAAACTATCTGAGGCTGTTTTAATATATGTGTTCCTAATTTTCTATAATCATGATCTATATTTGTAACATAAACATTGCCTGCGATTGATGTCCCTTTTCCAATCACCAGATTTTCTTTTGATGCTGTAATGTGAAAATTTTGTCCAACAGAAGTATCTGCTTCAATAATTATTCTTCCACCTTCCATTGTTTCCATTCTAATCCCTGGATAAATTCGCACTTTATTCCCAATATATATTTTTTTCCTTCCTCTTAAATAAAGCGGGGAACCAATATACGAAAAACTTCCAAAATGTCCAAAAGACAGTTTATACAAAATTCCTCTTGCTGCCCAAAAAAGTTTTATGATTTCCATAAAAGTGTTCCTCATTACTACATTAAACCATTCCTACTGCTTCATTAAAAACATTAACATATTTTTCAGCATTCAATTCACTGGAAAAATAGTCTCTTCCACACTGCCTGGCATTTTTCTCCATCATCTGCAGACGGCTCTTATCCCTTGACAATTCAAGAATCTTATCAGAAGCTTTTCTATAATCATTCAAAGGTACGCAGACCCCAATTCTTTTTTGATTAACAAATTTATAAAACTCGGATTTTCTTTCACACATACATACAAACGATTTTCCACAGGCCATCAGCAGCGCACTTTTACTCGGATAGCTTGTCCATATTACCCTTCTGGATAATGGAATGAACTCTATATCACAGGCACTGTATACATCACTTATAATTCCAGATTCCTGCCATGGAAAAAAAATAATATTTGTCAGATTTTCTTTTCTTGCTTCCCTTTTAAATTCCTCTTCAAAACCACCCGTACCTATCATATGAAATTCGATATGCTCATAGTCTTTCAGCCGCTTTGCAACTTCTATTACTGCACGGTAATTAAATGTATATCCAAAGTTTCCTGCATACTGGACAATAAATTTACTTTTCTGAATCTGATATTTTTGTACAAATCGATTACTCTCCCTGTCCACCCAGCCTACCGAATTTGAATCATACCAGATGGGTATTGTGATTAATTTCGATGGTTCAATTCCTTTCCGAATACATGTGTTTTTCATATCGTCTGAGATAACCACTATCCTGTTACTCGTTTTATAGACAAAATCCTGCATCACAGAAAGAATCGTAAACACTATTTTATTTGTAAACGCACCAAACAAATAAGGTCCATCTGGAAATACATCAAACGAATTAAATATCACTGGTTTTTTTAAATGCTTATGCAATAAAAAAGCAGAAAAAAATACAGTAGGGGTTGACTGCAAAATTACTGCATCAATCTCACTTATATGTTTCTTCCACTCTTTACTGGCTTTATACGCATAAGACATTCCATCAAAATACCTCTTGCAAAAATTCCTTTTTTCTACTTTGCTTCTTTGAATAACAGAATATGTGAATCCCTTTCTGCTTTTTATTGAATCCGGAATATCTGGAAACATGCCCTTTGAATGACTGGTTACCAGATATACATCTATGCCATTATCTAAAAACGTCTGAATTGTAGTAAGTGTCAAATGATTGGTTCCATTTGGCGTGTCAAAACCCTCAAATATAAAAAACAAAACTTTCATTTAATTATATACCCCTGCCCTTCTGATTCATTTCTTCTCCAGCAGTTCAATCCCAAGGTAAATCACCGTCCTGCGGTTCATAAATTCCACTTCAACCTCTGCCATCCTCTTATGCAGATTTATCTTCTTAATCATCCCGTCCATATCCTTCAGCGGCCCGGACACCACCCGCACTCCGCTTCCCTCCTCCACGCTCACCTGCGAAAGCGAAACCTCATGCCACTCTCCCTCCGCTCCGTCAGTCCTGCTGCCGTTCTGGCCCATCAGCCTTTCCAGCCATTCAGCATCCCGGTCTTTCAGCTGCGCAAAATATTCATCCTCTTTCCCCAGCAGTTTTGTCAGCAGCGGTATTTTCTGCAGCTCCATATACAGTTTTCTGATATCATCCGTCGTAATAAAAACATAGCCAGGAAGCAGCTTTTCATGAATATCTTTCCAGATACCGTGAAATTTTTTCCGCATATGTCTTGTCGGATGAAAGCACTCTCCATACAGCTCTTTCGAAAGAATGCTTGAAATATGCGTTTCTGTCTTTGTTTCCGTCCCTGGCGCTACCTGCAATACATAGTACATGTCATTTCTCCTGTCAGCAAACGGCGTACAAAACGTGACTGTAAGCATTATTTAAAAGGCAAAATAATACACACCCTCCAGAAGCTGGTCAGGGTGTGTATCAATCCCATTCGTTTCTGCATTTCAAACCAGATATTTCTTCCGGTTTTGGGCATGCTTCGCCACCCATGCCTGGCGGCACGGTTCCTTTCATACTGTGTCATGCCCAAAAAGCCCAGGTGCCCATGCTGCAAGGACTTTTTCAGACAGTCTTGTCCGTTTACTGATTCCTGTTTTTCTTTCTATCTTAATTCTTAGCTAGAAACCTGATGCTGATAATCCTGGCTTCCCCGGTATTTATTTCAAGACATATCCTGTCAAATCCCGGCGGTTCCTTATCTGCCATCCAGCAGCACAGCTCCGATAACATCAATATCATTCTCAAGATAAAATTCCATGGCATGATTTACCATTGGATAAGTCGTTTCTCCAATGCTGCATACCAAAAGCACCGTCCCGGCCTCTTCCAGCATATCCCACTGAGAAATGTCACTGTCGGGCACTCTTCCCATTACCGTATGAATGCCCCAGTCCTGCAGCTGCTTTAAAATATGCTCCAATACAGCCTGCTCCTTCGTTCCGGCTGCAAACTCAGCAGCCAGACAGAGTTTTTGAATCCCCTGCTTTTTACAGGCCAGCCGGACGCGTCCCAGAGTCTGCGCAAGACGCTTTTGGGATTCATCCCGTGCCGGACCGGATTTTGCAGCTGCCTTTTTCACAGACATGCTTCCGTAAAGCGGTATACGGTAATACGCCTGAAACTCGCTTTCGCTTCTGACAGCATTACGCAGCAGGTACAGACATACAAATATGCCTCCGTATGCAAAAATACCCGCACACAATCCAAAGATTATGTATTTTAAAACAGAACCCGTCCCGGAAGCCGCAGCTATTTCCAGTGTTTCCTCTTCCTTCTCTATGCCGGCTTCTTCTGCATAAGCCAGTTTTTGTATTTCACTCATGCTGTCTGTCAGTGTCTTCAAATTGCTTCTTCCCGCTTTCAGAAGCTCTCTTTTTTCACGCTGCTGTGACAAAAGGGTGCTGTCAGCTCTCGTTCTGCTTATTTCATTCAGCAGTGCCAGTTCATGGCTGCCGCATTTCTTTTTCACAGACGAAGCATATTTTCCCAATGCCTTTTTCACTGCTGCCGCCAGCTGCTGTGCCATTTTCTTATCTTTTCCGGTCACTTCCACATAAAAAATCTTTTCCGTCTCACTGTCTATAGAAGCATCCATAATAATTTTGCTCTGGCCTTCTGCTGCCTGCCACACAGAAAACAGTTCCGACAGACAGGACGGCTTTATATTTCGAAATGCCTGTTCTGACTCCTGAACCGCCTCTGCCGCCTGGCCGTATGACAAAAAAGCAGTATAGCTTTCTACAGCCTTTGGCAGTGTGTGAATATCTGTTTCATGAATACAGTATTGCAAAAGCACGCTCTCTCTGTTGTATGCATCTGTCTGCATTAGGATAGAATTTTCCAGATAGTCAGCAATTGCATCATTTTCTTTCTTTAACTGCACCGCTTCTGCTACGCTCCACCGTTCTTCTTCGGTCAGTTCGGCTTCTTCTATCATGGATTCTTTTGCCGATGGTTCCTCTGGTACTTCAGCATTTCTGCTTTTCCAGTATCCGTATCCTCCCAGAAGAATCATTCCCGCAAGTGCACATACCGCCGCCTGCTTCCATTTCCTGCAAAAGCTGCGCAGCAGGTCAGCCAGGTCTATTTCTATCTCTTCTGTCTTCTTATAATTGTCTGTCTGGTTCATTCTAAATAATCTCCTGTATTTCTTTTATTCGGAAAGAAAAATTACGCTTTTCCCATAATCTCTGCTACAGATTTCATGATGCTGACATACATATCGTAGCTTTCCTTTTTTTCAGCAGTTTTGTTCCACACCGTTTCCAGTGTATGGTCAGAAAGTCTGGGAACTCCCGACAGCAGCTCTCCCGCATCGGATTCCAGAATCATGCATATGTTAGCAAATGTCTCCAGGCTCATGCGGCGTGTGCCACGTTCGATATGTCCCATAAATGAAATACAGATTCCGCACTCCTTTGCAAGCTCGTCCTGCGACATGCCTTTTTCTTTTCTTGCTTTGCGAATCCTCATTCCGATACTGGCATAGTCTAGTTCCTGCATACGGCCCTCCTGTTTGCTGAATGTAAATGCGTGTGTATCTGTCTGTTTCTTTATTTCCCAATTGCGTATGACTACCGATAGATAACAATTTCTAATAAAATGTTATCTGTTAGTATTCTATATCAATTTTCTTCAATTTACAACTCTTAAGAAAAAATTGGCATTTTTTCTATATTCTGAGATTATATTTCTATGAATTATGCAGATTTTTTGTATATAATGTACAATATTTGAACAAAAACAATTTTACTTATAGTTTGAATACAATGATTTTAAATAAACAGCTGTATCAATGAAAAACTTTGGAACCCTCTAAAGAAATTCTTCTCATCCCGCTTAAATAAAGGGATTGCGAAGATTTTAGGATTGAAATTGCACATAACATTATATTAGAAATTGTTATGCGCTGGCATCAATATAACATCCATTATCTGTAAATCTAAAAAATGCAGGATTTTAACGCCCTGCCAATTTTGTATATCTATTTACTTTTTAAAGTGCCAGCTTGTATAAAGCCAGCTGATTAAGGCTCACGCCCTCTTTTTCCGCTTCTATTACCAGTCTTTGATGTAACGACTTTGGAAGCCTTACAACAAATTTTCCGCTGTATTTATCGGCTGTTCCCGGAACTGGTATAGGCAGATTATTTTCCTGCTTTACCTCAAAATACCCCTCCATTGCTTCATTAAGGCTCTGGTATAGTCCCTCCAGCGTATCGCTCGTACTCTGGCAGCCGTCAAGCTCTAAAATCCTTCCATAGAAATAATGTCCGCTTTCGTCGTTCATTTCCTGTACAAGTCTTGTATATGGCAGTTTCATATAATCTTTAATTTCCACGCTTTTCTTCTTTCATTTATTATAGTATCATATATAGTATCACTCATCAACCGAGTTATTATAAATAATTCCATTTCAGAAATCTGCAAATCAGCAGTTGTTTTTTTCCTATACGGATGTTACTATAAAAGCAGAAGATAACATAAAGATACATGGAAGGCCAGATTTCGGAAGGAGTGAAGGATATTATGGGCGGAAAAGTTCTGGATTACGAGGCAAAGAAAATTAAAATGGAAGGACTGGAAGAGGGCATCTCTCAGGGCATTACACAGGGCATGCAGCTGACGCTCATTAACCTGGTGCGTGAAGGACTGCTTTCAGCAGAAGAAGCTGCAAAGAGACTGAATAAAAGCATGGCCGAGATAAAGCTTCTTATATAGATATAGAATCGATATAGAAAAAATACTTTATGATTATGACCATATATAAACATGTAAGAAAATCAAAGAACAGGAGAATCGCTAATGCTGGATATGTCTTTTTACAAAAACAAAAAAATACTAATCACCGGGCACACCGGATTCAAAGGTTCCTGGATGTGCCAGGTACTTCTTATGGCAGGAGCGGACATTACCGGATATGCCTTAAAGCCCCCGACAAATCCCGCCCTTTTTGAAATCTGCCAGCTGGAAAACCAAATAAATTCTGTGACAGGCGATATCCGCGACCTTGCACATTTAAAAGAAATATTCGAAGCCGCCAGGCCGGAAATTGTCATACACATGGCAGCCCAGCCGCTGGTACGCGAATCCTACCAAAATCCGGTCTATACTTACGATACAAATGTAATGGGAACTGTCAATGTGCTGGAATGCGTGCGGACTTCTCCTTTTGTAAAATCTTTCCTAAACGTTACAACAGACAAGGTATACAAAAACAGGGAATGGGAGTGGGGATACCGTGAAAACGAAGAATTAAACGGCTTTGACCCTTATTCCAACTCCAAATCCTGTTCGGAGCTTGTCACGGACAGTTACCGCAGTTCATTTTTTACAGAATCAGATACCGCCATTTCCACAGCCCGGGCGGGAAATGTAATCGGCGGCGGCGACTTCGCCAAAGACCGGATTATCCCTGACTGCATCCGCGCCGCACAGTCCGGAGAGGATATCATCGTAAGAAACCCGTACTCTACAAGACCTTACGAGCATGTACTCGAACCCGTAACCGCCTATCTGATGATTGCACAGGCACAGTACGAAGACAAAAAAACTGCCGGAAGCTACAATGTCGGCCCGGATGAAACAGACTGCCTGACAACCGGAGAACTGGTAACGCTCTTTTGCAAAAACTGGACAGAAAAAACAAACCAGCCGATAAAATGGATAAACAAATACGACGGCGGCCCTCATGAAGCCGGATTCTTAAAACTGGACTGCTCAAAACTAAAAAGAACCCTGAAATGGTCTCCAAGATGGAATGCACAAACCGCAGTAGAAAAAACGATAGAGTGGTTTCTTGCTTATTCAAACCATGAAAATATGACAGAACGCATGAAAAAACAAATTTCAGAATTCTGCAGCTGACAAACCCCGCACAATGTCTGCAGTTTTTCACATTCATGTAAAACCCGGCATTACCAGCCGGGTGACGGGAAGATGCACTGGCTTATGGCGGCATCGGAGAGGGATTCTTAACATTCATCATTCAAACACCCGTATCTCACCCGCTATTTCTGCAAATTCAGCCTTCTCCCCCCATATCAGCTCAGCCGTCCCGCATGTCCCTTCCGTCACCGCCTTTGCAAACTCCTCCTTTTGTTCCAGCGGAATCACCGCACGAATCACAACTCTCTCCGTATATTCCGTATCCCGCACCGGAATTTTTCTCTGAGCCGTCAGATACTGAATTTTCCCAAGCCCATTATAATCCGTCTGAATATTCAGCATCTGCCCCTGCTTCTTTTCAATCACAACCGCCCCTGCCAGCCCCGCCTGCACTGATTTCTGGTATGCGCGCACAAGTCCGCCCGTTCCAAGCAGCGTGCCCCCGAAATACCGCGTTACAACAACTGCCGTATTGTGAATATCCTCCTTCAGCAGTACATCGAGCATCGGCCTTCCCGCGGTCCCGGACGGTTCTCCGTCGTCCGAGCAGCGGGTCAGTTCATGATTTCGTCCGATTGTAAACGCAGAGCAGTTATGCGAAGCATCCCAGTATTTCTTTTTAACGGCGCTGATAAATGCGGCAGCCTCTTCTTCACTTTCGACAGGCTGGACCGATGCGATAAAGCGGGATTTTTTTTCTATCACTTCACCGCTGCCGCCCTCATAAGCTGTTTTATAACTTAAAGATGACATAAATCCTCCCTGGCATTTATTCAAAGTCCATAATTACTTCTGTAGGAACGCCTTCTCCGTTTCCAGCCGGAGGCGTATCCGGCTGCTGTCCCGGCTCTCCGCCTTCGCCTGACGGATGCTCCCCGGATTCTCCGCCCGAAGCACCCGGCTGTTCTCCGCCTTCGCCTCCCGGAGCGCCCGGCTGTTCTCCGCCTTCGCCTCCCGGAGTACCCGGCTGTTCTCCGCCTTCGCCTGGCTGCGTATCCGGCTGTTCTCCTTCGGTATCTGTCACCGTGTCCCCGCCGGACGGTTCATTGCCGGACGGTGTCTGCGGCTGAGTCTGCGTATGGCTGGTATGAACATTGCAGATATTGCTCAGGCTGCCCGTGTACAGATACGGCCCGTCTTCGGAATCCGGTGAGCCTCCGATGATGCGCACAGACGAAGCAAGCACGCTGCCCGGACAGTACGGCCCCGCCAGACGCCCGGATGATGCACACAGACGTATGGATGCATGGTGCACACACTCTTCCTCCGGTACTGTGCCTTCTGCGAAATATTCTGTAATGGTCATGTCTCCGCGCGGGTCTCTTGTACATATGCCGGATTTTACAGGCATGCCGGATTTTTTGCAGACCTCGGCGGTAATAATCCCGGAAGGCATTTTAAATTCTTTATTCTTAAGTCCTTCATGAATCCGGCTCATAACCGCGCGCCAGATTAATTTCGGATAAGAAGTCATGCTGCCATCCTGCGGTGTATTGTCGTCATAGCCTCCCCATACTACAAGGGTATAATAAGGAGAAAAGCCGGCAAATAAAGCGTCTTTGTTTTTAGTTGTCGTACCGGTTTTGCCTGCAAGCGTCATTCCTTCAAAAGCAGCCAGCTTTCCGGTGCCGACGGTCAGCACATCCTGCATCGCATTTGTCAGAAGCCAGGCTGTTGTTTTCTTTAATGCTCTGTGCTTCTCAGGCGTATTGTCTATGAGCACATTTCCGTCATGGTCAATGATTTTTGTGTAAAGACGCGGCTTGATGTAAGCGCCTTTATTTGCAATCGCTGCATAAGCGGCGGTCAGCTCCAGATTCGTCACGCCCTTTGTAATACCGCCTAACGCCAGCGCCTCTGTACGGTCCTGGTCGCATAAAGTCGTAAACCCAAAGTTTTCCGTCAGATAATCGTACCCGGTATCGACTCCGATATCCGAAAGCGTCTTTACGGTGACAACATTAATCGACTGCTGAATCGCTTCCCGAATCGTTGCAAATCCCGTATATTTATCATTGTAATTTTTAAGAGGCGTTCCGTTTGTATACGAATAAGGCGCATTATCCTCAACCGAAGCAAGCGTCATCTGCCCGGTATCAATCGCGGGCGCAAACGCTGCTAATACTTTAAAGGTAGAGCCTGGCTGGCGCACGCTGTCCGTTGCCCGGTTTAACGTACGGTTTGCCGTCTTTTCCCCGCGTCCGCCGACCATTGCCTTTACCTCGCCGGTCTTTTGGTCAATGACGGTAAGCGCCGCCTGGGGCTGCACGGTAAATGTGACGTTCTGCCCGTTTTCCGGCACGACATCTCCTTCTTCCAGAATATCCGCCTTGTACTTTTCTACCGCAGCCATCGCTTCTTCCTGAGAGTTAAAATTAATCGTGTATTCTTTATTCGCTGACTGGTAATAGGCTAACATCGTCTGTTCGTCATAATATTTAAATTCGCCGTCTGGTTTTTGGATTGTAAGCGTCATGGAAAAGGAGGTCTTCGGACTGGACGGATAATTGGCCATATTATTTACTTCCGCGTCGCATATAGCCTGAATATCCGGGTCCTGTGTGGAATAAATGGTAAGCCCGGAATTATACAGCCGCTTATAAGCCTCCGTCTGGGAACAGCCCAGCACATTCATTAAATCTTCAATGACCTGCTCTGTAAGCGCGTCGTCAAAATAAGAATGAACACTGGACTTGTCCTGCTGTTTTGCATTGACTTTCTGAATCCGTCCGTATACGTTATCGTCCATCGCTTCATCGTACTGCTGCTGCGTGATAAGGCCCTGGTCCTGCATGTCGTCCAGTACCTTTTTTCTCCGCTTGGCGTTCGCTTCCGGATGCGTAATCGGATTATATCCGGATGGATTTTTTGTAATCCCGGCAATGACCGAAGCTTCCGACAGTGTCAGCTCTGATACATCTTTGCCGAAATACCGTCTGGAAGCCGACTGTACCCCCAGCGTATTCTGCCCGAGGTTTACCGTATTCAGATAATTTTCCAGTATCCAGTCTTTGGATTCTGCCTTTTCTAACTGCAGGGCCAGATACTGTTCCTGTATTTTCCGCTTGAAGCGGTCCGCCTGGGATTTTTCAGCAGTCCATGTCGTAAATACATTATTTTTTAAAAGCTGCTGTGTAATCGTGCTGGCTCCTTCGCGAAAACGAAACCCTGCGGCAATCCCCCGGATGCCCGCACGGATGATTCCTTTGATATCGATGCCGTTATGTTCCCGAAACCTCGCGTCTTCTATCGCAATAAACGCATTCTGCAGATGAACCGGAATCTCATCCAGTGTCACATACACACGGTTCGAGCCGGATGCTACAAGCGTTGCCGTCGTATTTCCTTTGGAATCCAGAATGGTAGAAAGATATCCCGTCGGCGAGGCATCGATTTCTTCGATACCCGGAGAAGCTGCCAGAATCCCCTGGTATGCCCCGTAACCCGCACTTGCAATGCACACCGCAAGTCCGATAATGGCAGCAAAACCCAGTTCGAAAAAGATTGTGAGCAGTTTTCTGCCTATTTTGCCCCGTCTGGCCAAAGCCGCTTTCCGCTTTTTCCTCGTTCCTTCCTTTCCGAAATTCATGCAAAACCTCCTGTGTAAAAGCATTTTTATTCTGTGCCTATTATAACAAATAATCCCGGATTTGTAAAACAGAAAGAGACTGCCAGACATGAAATGCCTGACAGCCTTTGATTAACTATTTTTATGCCCTATCGCAAGAAACAGTTTTTTCTTTAAGCCCTGCTCATTCAGATTCTTTTTAACCGCTTTCTTCTTCCCCTCCAGTTCTTCAATCCTGTTTAAAAGCATGCGGTTTTCTTCCACCAGCTGCATGCAGCAGGCCCCTACAAAACGAATCAGGTCATCCTGCATATAGGGATTTTCTTTCTCCCATTTCGGAATATCCTTCCATCCGGCCTCAAACAGCGGCTCGCCGTTAAAATACAGTTCTGACACCTGCTCGTTTTCTTCCCGGTGCTGCTGCAGAAATGTTTCCGCTTCTTCTTTGGAAAACATTTCGCACGGATATTCTTTTCCCGACAAGTCCGCATAAGAGAGCAGCGCCCGTCTGAAAAAGCTGTGATAAACCGGCGTCATTTCCGGCATTCCGTTCAGCACGCGCTGGATTTCATGCGTATTCCCGGAAAGCCTTGTGTTGCGTTCGGACTGCTCGATGCGGTATTCATCGGTCAGCTGAAGCCCGACTGCGTCCAGAAAGTCCGCATACACAGAGCCGTTTTTAAAACGCTTTGGTTCAAAACGCCTTACGATAATATTTTTCTCGCCCCAGAATGCAGCTATCTTTTTCAGATGTGTCGCATAATTCATCTTGTTAATATATACCAGGTCTTTGACATATTCGTCCCACGGCTTGTCTGCTCCGTTTCCGATGCCGCTTTTTACCATCTGGTTCCAACCCGAAATCAGATACGTATCCTGTCTTCTTAAATATACAATCACCTTCACTTTAAATCCGGCCTCTTTTGCTTCTGCCTTTAAGGCCCTCCACATATTGATGCGCTGTTCATAAACAGACGACCAGATTCCTTCATCGGAAAGTATGATATTCTGATATTTGTCAAACAGCTCCCGGATGCGGTCCATGCCTTCCCGAAACCTGCCGCTGTTTTTGTCTGATGCTTCTGCAATCAGAAAATGAGCATTCCTTCTTTCCGATACGTCTTTATATGAATATGGAAACAGCGGGTAGCAATACCCCTTTTGATTCAGCACTTCCTGATTATCGATACAGAAGCTCTGAATAGCCGTTGTTCCCGTTTTTGTCGTGCCAATATGCACATAAAGCGTTTTTTTCATCCCCAGTATCCCTCTCAAAATATATTTTTACATATGTTTTAATATCCAAGCGCCGCCGCCAGTTCTGCCACACATGCTTCGACACTTTTCCCGCTGGTGTCTGTCACGGCCTGCGGATGCAGCGGCGCTTCGTAAACACTTGTGATTCCCGTGAATTCTGCAATTTCACCTTTTCTTGCCGCCTGATACAGCCCTTTGACATCCCGTCTCTCGCATTCTTCTAACGGCGTGCTTACGTAAACCTCCAAAAAGCAGTCTCCGATAATCCGGCGCGCTTCTTCCCTGTCTTTTCGAAACGGCGATATAAAAGAGGTCAGCACAATCAGTCCCGCATCGTTCATCAGCTTAGCGGTTTCGGCAATCCGGCGGATATTTTCAACACGGTCTTTTTCGGAAAATCCAAGGTCCCGGTTCAGTCCCAGGCGCACATTATCGCCGTCCAGCAGCATCGTATGCTTTCCCTTCGCTGCCAGATACTTTTCCAGCGCATTTGCAAGCGTTGACTTTCCTGACCCGGAGAGTCCGGTAAACCATATGACAGCTGCCTTCTGCCCCATCTGCTCTTCCCTGTATCCGCGGGTAATGTCCATTTGATGCCATGTCAGGTTTCGTTCTTTACTGACTGTCTGATTCTCCACTGTATCTTCCTCCTCTTTTCCAGCCCGGGTATTTTCTTTATCCCGCGGCAGTCTCATCCGGCTCTGTGCCGCTCTCATTTTCAACAGGCAGCAGCAGCGTAAATTTACTGCCCTGCGAAAGCCTGCTTTCTGCCAGCACCGTACCGCCGTGTTTTTGTGCGATTTTCATTGTCAGCGGGAGCCCCAGGCCGAATCCCTGTGAATTCCTGGATTTATCTGTTTTATAAAAACGCTTGAAAATATGCGGCATGTCTTCTTCGGATATTCCGGGCCCGTGGTCTTTTACGGATACATATACCATACCGTCCCGCTCTCCCGTCTCCACTTCTACAACGCAGGACTCTTCGCTGTATTTTACCGCATTGGTTACCAGATTCTGTATCGCAATCATCACAAGGCCGATATCTCCCAAAGTACGCGCCGCAGACAGATGCATCTGCAGCTTGAGCGTGTCGCCGGATTCTAACTGCAGGTCTTCGCACACGGACTGTACCAGCTCCGGCAGGTCTATCTCTTCTTTTTGAATTTCCGCACGGCCATAATCAAGCCTGGACAGTTCTAAAAGCCTTGATATCATCGCGCTCACTTTTAAGGCCTGACGCTCAATCACCTCAAACGCTTCCTGATATTCCTCCCTGCTGACATTTTTTCCATGGGCATACTGGCACTGTGCCGTCATAACCGCAACCGGTGTGCGCAGCTCATGAGCCACATCCGAAGTAAACTGCTCCTGCTGGCGGAATGTGTCTTCTAAGCGGTCTAACATCCGGTTATTCGCCTGGGCAAGCACCGACAGCTCGTAAAATCTGCCATGGTATTCCATCCGGCTGGACATGTTCCGGTTCTGTCCGACTGACTCTGCCGTGCGGCACATCTCCCTGAGCGAGCTGGAAATACGCCTTGACAGCAGTATTCCTCCCGCAATGGCCGTGCAGAATACAGCCAGAATACTCAGATAGGCAAGATATTCCAGTGTCTGGTAACGGCTGTACGTATCGGATTTGCGCACAATTGCCCTCAGATACACTCTTGTACTTTTTCCAACATATTTACGCATGTCCCGGATATAGAAACGCTCCCCGTTTTCTGAAATCTGCTGCATTCTTTTCGGGTGCAGTTTAATATCGTCCGGGCATCCTTTAGGGTATTCCCCCAGGACCAGTTTTCCTTTTTCGTCCAGTATCAGAAAATGAATGTCTCCGTTTTTCCTGACAAATTCTTCGTCATACACAATCTGCCCGCTGTCATTTACGGAGACGCCTTTCAGATTCTGATACACTTCCCGTTCCAGATTTCTCCTGATGTCGTATTCCACAGCCTCATTCGCCAGTATATGCACAAATACAAACATTGCCGCAGCCATCACTGCAAATACAGCCGTCAGAAGCTTTAGGATATGGTGCCCGATTGTTACCTGTTTTATTCCTGCGGCCTTAATACATACCCCACCCCTCTGATTGTCTGTATCAGTTTTGTTTCATACGGGTCATCGATTTTTTTGCGCAGATAGCGGATATACACATCAATTACATTCGAATAGCTGTCATGGTCCATGTCCCAGATATTTGCCTCTATCTGCTCCCTGGACACTACAATATTCTGGTTGCGGATTAAATAAAGCAGCACAGAAAACTCTTTCGGCGAAAGGCTGATGCTGTCATTTCCGCGCTTTACCGTATGTTCGTTACAGTCCACTGTCAGTTCTCCGCAGCGGTAAATGTTTTCACGCACGCCGGCCTTTTTACGTGTCATGGCCCGTACCCTCGCAGACAGCTCCTGAAACGCAAACGGCTTTATCATATAATCATCCGCTCCGATATCCAGTCCCTCTACGATATCTTCAATATGGCTGCGTGCAGAAAGAAACAGCACCGGAGTCTGGACTCCCTGCGTACGCGCCTTTTTTAAAACCTCAAAGCCATTCATTTTAGGCAGCATAATATCTAACACTGCCCCGTCATACTCCTCCATCGTCAGGTAATCATAAGCGCTTTCTCCGTCATAGCACGAATCTACTAAATATCCTTCTGACTCCAGCTCTTTTTTAATAATGCGGTTCATATCCTTTTCATCTTCTACGACCAGTATCTTCATTTCACTGCTCCTTAGTCCTTTTATTCATCTTCCAGCAGCATCCTGCGGCACACTGCAAAAAATCCCGGCGCTATTTTGCGAAAAGCGGCTGCTGTCAGATAGATAACAGCTGTCGTACACAGTGTCGCAAGTACATATTTCGGATAAAGCATAGCATAAGTCTGCCCCGGATATATCCGTACAAGCGCATGGCTCCAGTAATTGTGTGCCAGATAAATCGGAAAACTGATTTTTCCAAGAAAGTATACCAGCGGTTTATTAAAAAATGATGAAAAAAGGCTCTTGCCGCTGAAGGTCACGACAACCCCGGCTGCAAAAAGCAGCAGCATAACGAAATCCATCTGGGAGCCTTTATGCTCATAAGACCACGCAATTACCCCCAGATAACAAAACAGCTCCAGCATTGTCAAAAGCGTCCTGGCCAGCTTTGACAGCCTCAGTTTTATGATGTTCTGGCAGATACCCCAGCAGATTACGCCCATGCACAGTTCCCCGACTGCCCGCAGCCAGCCCTTATAACAGAACCCGAGCCAGTCCGTAGGCCCCCGCAGGTCCCCGACGTTTTTTGAAAGATATCCTAACGAGGCAATCGCCAGTATCGGCGCCCATACATTGAGAAAGACATCTCTGTTTTTGAAAAATAAAGGCACTAACACCAGCATCGCTAACAGCATGGCCGATATATACCACGCTGCGGGATTTGCCTTAAATCCTTCCAGGCCGGACTCCCTTAAAAAGAACATGTCCCATACGCCTGTCATCAGGTCTTTGACCAGAGAGGCGGGCGTTACATTTTTCTTTGCAATATGCTGTACTACAAACCCGATTCCCCATGCAATGAAAATCTCCGGGCACAGCCCCCTGATTTTGTGCAGCATAAAAATGCGGCTGTCTCTGCCTGTCTGGATATCGTCTTCCCGATAGCGGGAAATCGACGCCGCCATTAAATAGCCGGATACGAGAAAAAAGAATTCTACCGCAATGGCTGCGCCGACAAACGGGGTCGTTTTGATTTTGGTCAGATTCGAAGAATGGAACTGTACGACCATAATCGAAAAGATGAATTTCCAAAAGTCAATTGCGCCGTTACGGGTCTTTACTTGTCTGTCTGCCATGGTCTGTATTCTCCTTATTACTTTAGTATGGAGGCATTATAGCAAAAAAATATGCAGTCCGCAATGATTACTTACGAACTGCTTTTGAATTCGCTATTCCTACATGATTATGACGGTTCAGACACAGAGGGATACTGGCTCCGCGGACGCCGGGAGATGGGATTTGCGCGGTCTTCCTGCGGCAGTTTACTGCCCGTTTGTTTGTCTAAAAATTCAGCACAGCACTTGCGCTTCTTCATGTAAAACCTGTGAAAACCAGCCGGGTGACGGGAAGATGCACCGGCTTCCTGTGACATTGGAGGAATGTTTAGAATCCCTTAGCTTTCTGCCGCGATAACCAGGCGGCGAAGCCGAAGCGGCACCGGTAGCTGCTGGCAGAAGGCCGGGGCGAATAGGTGCCGCGTCCCGTCCGGGGCCAATGCGTAAATGCAGAATGCTTAGGGATTCTTAACATTCCGGAGCCGCCACAGGAAGCCGGTGCATCTTCCCGTCACCCGGCGTCCGCGAAGCCATCATCCCCCTATCTTCCGCCCCTTCTTAACCATTCTGTTTCTTAGAGATGCACAAATTCAGTTCTTTTATTCACGATTTCCAGAAAATCCTGTTTCACCGTTTCATATTTAGAAGCGTCTCTTAAAACAGCCGACGGATGATAGACTGCCGTCAGAGCACAGTCTTTCCTGTATGTCCAGGTGCCGTGCTGTCTGGTAATCCTAAAATCCGGCGAAATAATACGCTGTGCGGCGACACGTCCGAGGCAGACAATGATTTTGGGCTTTAATAAAAACGTTTCATATTTTAAATACGGAAAACACGCTTCTTTTTCATCTTCCTTTGGGTCGCGGTTGCCGGGAGGATGACATTTTAAAATATTGGTAATATAAATCTCTTCCCTGCTCAGTCCGCAGTCCCGCAGAAGGTTATCTAAAATCTCCCCGGAACGCCCGACAAACGGTATTCCCTTTTCATCTTCCTGCCCGCCCGGTGCTTCGGCTATCAACATGATGTCTGCCTCATGATTTCCGCGCCCCATAACCGGAAGATGCCTGGTCCGGCTGAGGGGACAGGCGGTGCAGGCTGAAATGTGCTGTTCAATGTCTTTCCATGTATACTGCATAAAATTCTCCTTGTTAAATGAAGCTGTAACTCTTGTGCCTGATTCCTTTCAGGCTGCTGTCTTTTCATAATACGAATACCGCTCTGCAGCTTTTCGCACAGCATGCAATGCCGCATTGTATGATTTGATTCATTCCGTCTAAACGCAGCTGCTGCACATATCCTGCCGTATTTATCTGTTTCAGCGCTTTTTGGCATCCCGCATCCAGATTTCCGTTTTCTGCATATTTCACCTCTATTACAATCCCAGTCTTTTCTGCAAATATTTCTATCAGAATATCCGCATACCCTCTGCCGCTTTCTCTGTTTGAGACAGTTTTCCAGTCCTCTTTATACCGAAGCAGTCCCAGCAGAAAACCATGGTAAAAGCTTTCTTTCCATTCACTGCGAACGGCTGTATCTCTTACACTTATCGTCTCATTCAGGTACTGCTCAAAGATTTCCTGCACCTTCTGCCCGTCAGCATTTCGGAATGCCTCACAAAAGAGGCTCAGACGCTCGCTGTTTTCTCTGGCCTTATTCTGCATCCAGACCCGTATCTGCTTCATAAAAATATTGTGAATTTCCCTGTTCGGAATGGCTAAACGGCGCATATTCCCCTCAGCTTCTCCGCGCTGCGTCAGATATCCGGCAGTAAAAAGGATGCTCCATATATTTTCAATATCGTCATACAGCTCCTGATAAGTCAGCTCTTCACTGACAACTTTTAAAACAGTTTCCCCGGCTATCAGACGTTCAATTTCATCCCTTGTGGCAGGCGATGCCTTTTCAAGAAGCTTCTTTATGATGTCGTTGCTGCTTGTATTTGACCAGTAATCCTGCGGCGGAAGGGAGCGTTTTACCAAAAGCCTGCTTACATAGCTGACAGCATCCCACGGGCAATATACCTGTGCATCTCCAAAATGATATCCGTCATACCACTCTTTTATCATGCTGTATTTATCATCTAATTGATAATAAGAGAGCATTTTTTTTACTTCATCATCGGTAAATCCAAAACTGGCAGCACATTCAGAATCTGATATGGAAAAAACTTTCAGGTTATTCAGCCCTGTAAAAATACTTTCCTTCGATACCCGCAGACATCCGGTCAAAACTGCAAAATACAGGCTGTCATTCGTTTTCAGTGCCTGTTCAAACATACTGCGCACCAGCATCAGCATCTGGTCATAATATCCATAATCTGCTGCTTTTGCCAGAGGCACATCGTACTCATCGATTAAAATAATTGTCCTGGTGTTATAATGCTTTGCAAGCAGCACGGATAAAAGCTTCAGGCTTCCCATCAAAGCTGCCTGTGAAATGGCATAAACGCCCTGGCCGCCAGTATCGACAGTAATCAGCTGCCTGTACAGCTCCTTTTCTTCTTTTGTGATTTTATCACTGTCTAAAAGGTCATAAAACCGCAGCGCTTCATTGCCAACAGCCGCACACATTAAAGAACGCGCAGTCTGGTAATCCGTCCCGCTTACATCCTTTAGGCTGATGGACACAACCGGATATGCGGCCATATATTTTTCACACAGCGCTGTGTCTTTCGAAATCGAAAGCCCGTCAAAAACAGATTTTTTACTCCCGATTTCAAAAAAACACTTGAGCATCCCCATATTCAGCGATTTTCCAAAGCGGCGGGGACGCGTAAACAGATTTACCTTTCCCCGGCGGCAGAGCAGTTCTCTGATAAAATCAGTTTTATCAACATAATAATAATTCTCGGTACAGATTTCTTCAAAATTCTCAATGCCGACGGGAAGCATTTTCATTTCTAAATCACACATCCGCATGATGCTCCTTTTTATGAGATATTCTTTTCTGAAGCAGTGTCTTTATCGTAACACATTTTGAACTGTTTTGCATTCCGTTTTTACTTCAATTTTCTCTTTCGTAAAAATCATTTTACACTGTCTCCCTATCCATGCTATACTATTGTTAAAACAGGCGCCGCACAGCCCCGTATTTGAAAAGGAGATGCCCATGGGATTTTATCTGAATCCAGGAAACGACGGTTTCCAGCGAGCCGTCCAGTCTGAAATTTACGTAGATAAAACAGGACTGATTTCATACACAAATAAATGCTTAAATACCGAACAGCAGCATCTGTGTGTCAGCCGGCCGAGACGCTTCGGGAAATCCATGACACTGAACATGCTTGCTGCCTATTACAGCTTAGGCTGCGATTCGAAAGAACTGTTTTCAGGATTTCTGATTGCAAAAGATGCTTCCTTTGACAGACACCGGAACCGATATGATGTTATTTATCTGAATATGCAGCAGTTTCTTATTGAAACAGACGGACAAAAAGTAACTGAATATCTGGAACAGGAAGTTTTAAATGAGCTTTTAGAAGAATACAGAGAATTCTTTCCAAAAACAGATATCCGTCTTGCCGCCGCTCTGCGCAGAATTTATCTGAAAACAAATAAAAAATTTATCTTCCTGATTGACGAATGGGACTGTGTGATGCGTGAAAAACAAAGCGACGAAGCCATGCAAAAGCAGTATCTTGATTTTTTAAGAAATCTTTTGAAAGACCAGCCTTATACAGCGCTTTCCTATATGACAGGCATACTTCCCGTAAAAAAATACGGAGAGCATTCCGCGCTGAATATGTTCTGGGAATATTCTATGACAGACCAGAATTTCCTGGAGGAATACACGGGTTTTACAGAAGACGAGGTAAAAAAACTGTGCCAGAAATTTGACATGGATGTGACAGAAACCGGCAGCTGGTATGACGGATACGCATTTACAAAATTCCGCCACATCTATAATCCCCAGTCCATTGTCCGTGCCATGCTAAGCCGCCGTTTTTCAAATTACTGGACTTCTACAGAAGTCTATGATGCACTGAAAATCTATCTGGACATGGATTTTGACGGCCTGCGTGCAGATATCACGCAAATGCTCGGAGGCGGACGCATTCCCGTCAATACACGCAGCTTCCGTAATGATATGAAAGACTTCCGCGTAAAAGACGACGTGCTGACTCTGTTAGTCCACCTTGGATATCTCGCCTATGACGCATCCGCAAAAGAAGTCTATATTCCAAACAGGGAAATCCTGGAAGAATTTGAAAATGCCATAAGTACAGGCGGCTGGTCAGAAATTATGCATCTGTTAAAGGCTTCTGACAAACTGCTCCAGGACACCCTGCACGGCGATACCGCAAGCGTTGCCAGAGGACTTGACGCAGCGCATACCCAGGCCGCATCCATACTGGCTTACAACGACGAAAATTCGCTCAGCTGCGCAATCGGACTTGCATATTACAGTGCAAGAAAAGATTACCGCATGTTCCGGGAACTGCCAGCCGGACACGGTTTTGCGGACATTGTGTTTCTGCCGCTCCCGCATACAGGAAAACCGGCACTTGTTGTCGAACTGAAATACCATAAGTCCGCCCATACAGCAATTGACCAGATAAAAAACAGAAACTATCCGCAGTCCCTGGAGGGCTATTGCGGAGAAATACTGCTTGTAGGAATCAGCTATGACAAACACCGGATTGATAAACCGCACAGCTGCATAATAGAACAATGGCATAAACAGCTAAAATAAATTCAAAAACGTCAAACGCAGTATTTTAGCGGATATGTGCATCTGCTAAAATACTGCATATTCGGCTGGCTAATTGTGGTGAATGAAAAGCTACGCCCGCGAATACTGGCTCGGATTCTGCCCAAACTCCCTTTTAAATGCCTTCAAAAAATTCGAATAATCCCGAAACCCGCACCACAGGCACGCATCCATCACCGGACTGCCTCTGCGCAGCATATCCCTGGCGATAATGAGCCTTTTTTTCATAATATACTGATAAAGTGTCAGCCCCGTAAACTGTTTAAACTGTCTTCCAAGATAATACTTGCTTGTATAAAATATGGAAGAAAGCAAGTCGAGGGATAATTCTTCTGTAATATGGTCATTAATATATGTAATAATCTGATTGATTTTCCCGCTCTCCGTCACATCCTGCTTCACGGAATCCGGCGCATCATAATATGCCCTGGAAACATGGACTAAGAACTCAGTCAGATATGCGGTGGCCAGCGCCGAGCTGCCTGTCTGGCTGCTGTATTTCGCTCTGGACATCTGGCTGCAGAGCTGTTTTAACAGGGCTATGCTCTGGCTGTCAGGGCGCACCAGCCTGCGGTCATTTCTGGCAGCATCCATAAAGCATGCGGTAAAATCTTCATCAAAAAAATACTGCAGATATTCAAAAAAGTCATTTGCAAGCCAGATAACAATCCGCTCATAAGGCTTGCCGGGACGGACATCCGAGCAGTGAAGGTCTGAGCTGCTGGTCAGAAGAATGTCTCCCGGCCGCAGCTTATAATTTCTGCCCTCGATAACATAATTTACATTCCCGGACAGAAAAAAGAAAATTTCATAAAAGGGATGCTGGTGCGACTCCACTTTCGGGGGCGTTTCATTATAAAAATGGTGAAATTCGCAGAAGCGTTCTGTCATAATCTGGCTTGGGTTAAATTCTTCTTTGTACATAATACACAAAACTCTCTTTCTAACGTTAAATAAACTGCACGAAAATATGATTTTTTATTACTAGTATATAGCAATTTTCACCATATTTCAAGCAGTAACTGCCACGTATTTCCATTCAATTCCTGGTATACTAAATTTAGCAGAACGGTTTTGCAAAAAAACGCAAAAGGAGGAAACAATTATGAAACTACATTGCAGGATGCTGGCAGGACTTCTTAGTATCGGAATACTGGCAGCATCGCTTTCTGGCTGCGGTGCGGGCGGAAATGACCACCGCCGGATTATCCGTATCGGACACAACCAGGCCACAGACCACCCGACTAATATTGCACTTATGGCTTTTGAGGAGTATATTGAAAGCAGACTTGGGGACAAATACAATGTAGAAGTATACCCCAGCGAACTGTTAGGCTCCCAGACTGACATGGTCCAGCTGACACAGACCGGCGCTATTGATTTTTGCGTAGCCAGCAACTCCATTCTGGAAACATTTTCAGAAAATTACACTCTGTTTAATCTGCCATACTTATTTGCTTCTGCCGAAGCATACCACATGTCCATGGACGATACACAAATCGCAGACCCGATTTTCGAATCTACGAAGCAGGCCGGATTTGAAGCGGTCACATGGATTGATGCCGGCACGCGCAATTTTTATACTGTATCTACGCCGATTGAGTCTCCGGCGGATTTAAAGGGCCTGAAAATCAGAGTCCAGCAGTCGCCGACCAATGTCGAGATGATGCGCCTGTTAGGAGGCTCCGCAACACCGATGGGATTTGGCGAAGTATATACGGCTCTGCAGTCAAAAGTCATTGACGGAGCCGAAAATAACGAAATGGCGCTGACCTCAAACGGGCACGGCGATGTGTGCAAATATTATTCCTATGACATGCATCAGATGATTCCTGATATTTTAATCGGCAACTGTGCATTTTTAGACGAGCTGCCGGAGGAAGAGCGCGCTATTTTCGAAGAAGGCTTTCAGCTTGTAAACAGCGTCGAACGGGAAGAATGGGTCAAAGCGGTAGAAGCCGCAAAAAATAAAGCGGAAAATGAGCAGGGCGTTTCTTTCCTGTATCCGGATACAAAACCGTTCCAGGAAATCTGCGAATCCATGCACGCTTCCATGCTCGAGCAGTACCCTGACCTGAAACCGATTTATGAAAAAATTCAGGAATACAATACACAGTATCCGTCAGAAGCAGAATAGGAGGGATTGATAAATGAAAGCATTTCGAAATGGAATTACGCGTGTTTTAAATGTTCTGGCTGGAATCAGCTTTCTTGCAATGGTAATCCTGACCTGCTGGCAGGTACTGACGCGTTATGTACTGCAGAATCCGTCTACCTGGTCGGAAGAGCTGGTCAGCTACCTGTTTGCCTGGATGAGCCTGCTTGGTGCTTCTCTGGTTACCTGTGAACGGGGGCATATGAATATACCGATTATTGTAGAGCAGTTTTCCATGCCTGTGCAGAAAGGCTTAAACTGTCTGGGCGAAATCATCGCGTTTTTATTTTCTGCGACCATCCTTGTATTCGGCGGCGTGCAGATTACATCGCTGGCAATGGGACAGATGACTTCTTCACTCGGCGTGCCGATTGGAATTTTTTATATCGTGCTGCCGCTGTGCGGAATTTTAAATATGATTTATACAGTTTTAAATATTGTGGATATTATACAGGGCCAGACAGAAAAGGAGGCGGTGTAAATGGCAATTCAGTCACTTGTTATTATTCTTGTTGTATTATTAATCCTGCTTGCACTCGGAGTTCCGATTGCATATTCCATCGGAATCTCTGCCCTGGTGGCTATTCTGCAGACAGTACCTCTTGATATTTCTGTTGTTACAGCCGCTCAGAGAACATTCGTAGGCATGAGCAAGTTCAGCCTGACTGCCATTCCGTTTTTCATTCTGGCCGGCAATCTGATGAACCAGGGCGGAATCGCAAAGCGTCTGGTAGATTTTGTTATGGCAATCCTCGGCAAGCTGCCGGGAGCCCTGCTTGTAACAAACGCCGGCGCAAACGCCCTGTTCGGAGCCATTTCCGGTTCTGCTTCCGCCGCAGCTGCCGCAGTAGGCAGCATGGTCAAAGAAGGCGAAGAAGAGCTTGGCTACGACCCTGCTTTATGTGCTGCAACCAATGGGGCATCTGCTCCGTCTGGTTTATTAATACCTCCATCAAACGCGCTGATTACATATTCGCTGGCTTCCGGCGGCACATCGGTTGCTGCCCTGTTCCTTGGCGGATATGTGCCGGGATTTCTGTGGGCTTTATGCTGTATTATCGTCGGCGTCATCCTTGCAAAACGCAAAGGATATAAAGGCGCTGAAGGAAAATATGACTGGAAAAACCTCGCATCCACAACTATAAGCGCTCTGCCGGCGCTCTCCCTGATTGTTATCGTAATCGGAGGAATCGTAGCAGGCGTATTTACAGCTACAGAAGGCTCGGCAATTGCAGTCGTTTACGCACTCATCCTCGGTGTTTTATACCGTAACATTACCCTGAAATCCTTTTGGGAAATCGTGGTAAGCAGTGCGAAGATGAGCGGCATGGTAGTATTCTTAATCGGTGTATCGAACATTTTAGGATGGGTTATGGCGTTTATGCAGATTCCTCAGGCTGTTTCCGCAGCGCTGTTAGGTCTGACAGATAACTATATTTTAATACTGCTTATCATGAATGTCATTCTTTTAATTGCGGGGACTTTCATGGATGTAACTCCAGCCATCCTTATTTTTACACCGCTGTTTTTACCGATTGTACAGACATTCGGCATGCATCCGGTACATTTCGGCCTGATTTTAGTTTACAACCTGTGTATTGGAAATATTACCCCTCCGGTAGGGAACACGCTGTTTGTAGCTATCAAGGTCGGCGATACTTCACTGGCTAAGACAATACCGTATATGCTATGGTATTATGCAGCAATTTTATTAGGACTTCTATTAATCACTTATGTTCCGTTCTTAAGCACCGGCTTGCCGATGGCTGCGGGACTCATTTAATAACGAAAGGAGAAACATATTATGCAAATGACATTTCGCTGGTATGGCGAAGGAAACGACAGCATCACGCCTGAAATGATTAAACAGATTCCAGGCGTAACCGGACTGGTATGGGCGCTGCATGACAAACAGGCCGGAGAAGTCTGGGAAGTAGAAGAAATCGAGAAAGCAAGGCAGCAGATTGAGGGCGCAGGCTTTAACATGGATGTCGTAGAAAGCGTCAACGTCCATGACGATATCAAAATCGGCCTTCCGACCAGAGACAAGTACATTGAAAACTACAAAACCACACTGCGCAATCTTGCAAAATTCGGTGTCAAGGTCGTTACTTACAATTTTATGCCGATTTTTGACTGGACAAGAACAGACCTGTTCCATCCGTTAGAAGACGGCTCGACAGCTCTGTTTTATGAAAAAGACCGTATTCATGACGATTATAAGGAAATGGCAGACTATATTTTAAATAACTTAAACGGCATGACATTTCCTGGCTGGGAACCGGAGCGAATGGCAAAATTAGACGAGCTTTTTGAAGCATACCGTCCGGTAACGAAGGAAAAACTATGGGAGAACCTGAAATATTTCCTGGAAGCAATTATGCCGGTCTGCCACGAAACAGATATTAAAATGGCAATTCATCAGGACGACCCGCCATGGGATATTTTCGGCATCCCGCGTCTGCTCTGCGACAAAGAAGCAATCGGCCGCTTTTTGAATATGGTAGACGACGAATACAACTGCCTGTGCCTGTGCTCCGGCTCGCTTGGTGCAAATAAGGAAAATAATGTGGCTGATATTGTCCGCACTTACTGCGACCGTATCGCATTTGCCCATATCCGCAACGTGCGCCATTATCCAAACGGAGATTTCACAGAGGCTTCCCACCGCGACTGCGACGGCGATACAGGCATTCTGGATATTGTAAAAGCATACCATGACTGCGGCTATACCGGTTATGTACGCCCGGACCACGGACGCCATATCTGGGGCGAGAAATGCAGACCTGGCTACGGCCTTTATGACCGCGCTCTTGGAATCATGTATCTGTGGGGCTGCTGGGATATGCTGGAAAAGACCGAAGGGAAGGTTTCAAAATCATAATTTTGAGAGGAGAACAAAATGAATTTACCTTTAAACATTGATTTTTCAGGAAAAGTAGTAGTTGTCACCGGAGCCGGCGGCGTTTTATGCGGCGATATGGCAAAAGCGTTTGCTCAGGCCGGTGCAAAAGTAGCTGCCCTGGATTTAAATGAAGAAGCAGTCAAAAAACTGGCTGACGAATGCAAAGCTCAGGGATATATCTGCGAAGGCTATAAAGCAAACGTGCTCGAGCCGGAAGCGCTTGCACAGGTCCATGAGGCTGTATTAAAAGACCTCGGCCCGTGCGACATTCTCGTAAACGGCGCCGGCGGCAATAATCCAAGAGCAACCACCGACAACGAGTACCATCATGAAGCAAAGGAAGGCCAGAAGACCTTTTTTGACCTGGATGCGGCCGGCGTGGATTTTGTATTCAAGCTGAATTTCCAGGGAACCCTGCTTCCGACACAGCAGTTCGCAAAAGATATGGCTGAGAAAAAATCCGGCTGTATTTTAAATATTTCTTCGATGAATGCTTATATTCCGCTTACTAAAATACCGGCTTATTCGGGTGCAAAGGCTGCTATTTCCAACTTTACTCAGTGGCTGGCTACTCACTTCGCCGGAACCGGAATCCGCTGCAATGCTATCGCTCCTGGATTTTTAGTGTCTAACCAGAACCGGGCGCTGCTGTTTAACGAAGACGGAACACCGACTGCGCGTTCTAAGAAAATCTTAAACGGAACGCCGACCGGACGTTTTGTGGACAGCGAAGAGCTGCTTGGTGGCGTATTCTTCCTGTGCGATGATAAAGCTGCCAGTGCGATTACGGGAGTGGTGCTGCCGATAGATGCTGGGTTTGCTGCTTATTCAGGTGTTTAAAAAAATTCATAGCATGTGCGCTGTCTGCGCGGAGTAAGCTGGACAGTGTGCATATGATGTATGGGGTTTTTAGATAAAGCCGGCGGGCTGTGCGGAAGGTACAGGCCGTCGGCTTTGTGATTGGCTGCGCGGACGCCGGGTGACGGGAAGATGCACCGGATTCCTGGGACGGCTCC
>CANDJC010000017.1 GCA_947384955.1 uncultured Eubacterium sp.
AGAATCCCTTAGCATTCTGCCCGATAACCAGGCGGCGAAGCCGTAGCGGCACCGGTAGCTGCTGGCTGCAGGCCAGGGCGAATAGGTGCCGCGTCCCGTCCGGGGCCACAGCGCAGATGCAGAATGCTTAGGGATTCTTAACATTCTGGAACCGCCGCAGAAAGACCATGCAAATCCCCTATCCCGGCGTCCGAGGGGCCATATTGTCCCCGCCCTTGTCTGTAACGTTACGGATAGATTGCAAAGATTTTGGCTTCTGTATAGATTTCTTATTCAAATACGGCCGGATTTCTGATATACTGAATAGCAGAAGCAGAAGCAGAAGCAGAAGCAGAAGGCTGGAAAGAAGGCGGAAAGTGCCTGATACTGCTGCAGCGAAGAGAAGAGCTGTGCGAAAAGACAATATCTGGAGCCAGGAGGCGTGTATATTTATGAAACAGGCTGTTTCGATAGGGAATCAGGATTTTAAATCAATAAGGGAAAATGGGGCATTTTATGTCGATAAGACTCTATTTATAAAAGAATGGTGGGAAAACCAGGATACCGTGACCCTGATTACACGTCCCAGGCGTTTTGGAAAAACTCTGAATCTGAATATGCTGATGTATTTCTTTTCGAATCAGTGGAAAGATGAAGGCAGTATATTTGAGGGTCTTTCGATATGGCGGGAAGAAAAGTACCGGAATCTGCAGGGGAGTTATCCGGTCATCTTTCTTTCCTTTGCGGATATTAAGGAGCAGTCGTATCAGAATACGAGGCAGGCGGTTATCCGGGCAGTGGCTGAACTTTATAAAAATCACGCATATCTTTTAAATGGGGATATTTTAAACAGAGATGAAAAGGAATATTTCTGCTCATTCAGCGGTTATGCGGCAGATAGTTCGCCGGATTATCAGATTGAAGATACGTTTGTTGCCAGAGCGGTAAAACAGCTGGCTTTTTATCTGAGCCGTTATTTTGGAAAAAAGGCGCTGGTGTTTTTAGATGAATATGATACACCGCTTCAGGAGGCATATGTAAATGGATACTGGGAAGAACTGTCTGGTTTTATGCGCAGTCTGTTAAATTCCGCCTTTAAGACAAACCCTTATATGGAGCGCGGGCTGCTGACAGGGATTACGCGTGTAAGCAGGGAATCTATTTTTTCAGATTTAAATAATCTGGAGGTCATTACGACAGCTTCTGAAAAATATAGTACCCGGTTTGGGTTTACCGAAGAAGAGGTTTTCCGTGCGCTGGAAGATTTTGGCTTGCAAGGTGAGAAAGAGAATGTAAAGAAATGGTATGACGGTTTTATTTTTGGCAGTCAGAAAAATATTTACAATCCCTGGTCTGTTACGTTATTTTTAGAAAAGGGAGAATATGCGCCTTACTGGGCGAATTCGAGTTCAAATGCGCTGATAAGCAGCCTGATTCAGCAGGGGGCACCGGAAACGAAGATGAATATGGAACGGCTTTTAGGCGGGGAATCACTGGAAATGGAGCTGGACGAGGAAGTCGTATTCAGCCGGCTTCTAAAAAAACGGGGAGCGCTTTACAGCCTTCTTCTGGCTGCCGGATATCTCAGGATGGAATCGAGGGTATTCAGACAGGAATCAGGCAGGTTTTACTGCCGCCTTGCCATCACAAACCGGGAAGTCCGGCTGATGTTTGAGGATATGATAAAAGACTGGTTCGCCGGCGAGGATGTTCCGTATCAGAATTTTTTAAAAGCCTTTTTGCAGGGTGATGTGGATTATATGAATGAGTATATGAATGAAACAGCGGAACTTATCTTCAGCTCTTTTGATACAGGGAGGAAGATGTCAGAAACTGCGAGGCCGGAACGGTTTTATCATGGGTTTGTGCTGGGGCTTATTGTGGAACTGGCTGGAACGTACAGGATTTCTTCGAACCGGGAGAGCGGTTTTGGGCGGTATGATGTGATGCTTGAACCGGCAGACCGCCGAAAGAAGGCATATGTGCTGGAATTTAAGGTGCGGAATCCGAAAAAAGAAAAGGCGCTGGAGGTTACGCTGCAAAAGGCGCTTTTACAGATAGAAGAAAAAGAATATGACAGGGAGCTTACAGCGGCGGGAATTCGTAAAGAAAATATCTGCCATTACGGATTTGCGTTTGAAGGAAAAAAGGTGCTGATTGGAAGTTCTTGCTGATGCTGCCAGAGAATCTGCGCTTTATGGAAGAGTGTTCTGGACTGAGCATGGACAGAAGGCGGGGAAAACAGCGCTTTGGAGCAAGACGCAGGAAATACGGCTCTCTGAAGAAGAAAAGAAAAAGTTCCGGGCTGCCGTGGAGCCGGTATATGAAAAATACAGGAAAGAGTACGCAGATGATATTGAAAAGATACAAAAGCTTGCCGGGACAGGATGAGTTTTGTGCAGTTTTCGCATTGCAGGCCGGTTTACGGTGTGTTAGAATAGCGCTTGAAACAGGAAAAAGGTGAAAATGAAAAATGTGCGCCGTATCCGCGGCAGAATGGAGGCATTTACAATGAAAATGACAATGTACAAAGTGGATGATCCTGAAAAATTCCTTGATATGATTAAGCAGTGCAAAGGGAGTGTGGAGCTTGTATCCAAACAGGGAGACCGCCTGAATTTAAAATCTGAGCTTACAAAATATATTGCAATCAGCAAACTTTTTTCAGATAACACATTTATAAATGATATGGAGCTGATTGCTTCGGAACCGGAGGATATTAAATTTTTATTACAATACATGATGGAAGGCAGATAACTGTCTGATGAAAGGACCGGTATGGCTGAATTTTGGCTGTGCCGGTTTTTATCATACGTAAAGTGAAAAAGAAGCCGGACTGCGGATTTTGGAAAGGAGATACAGCAGATGGATGAATGGCTGCTCGGACAGATGCAGAAAATCACGCCGGAGGAACAGATGTATCTGGACGGGGATGTTTCTGTGATAAAAGATTTTTATACAAGAAAAGAAGATTTTGAGGCTGATTCCCAGGTGCTTTTAGAGCAGGGGAAGCTGATTACGGTTCGCCAGCACGCCCGTTTTGTGGAATTTCCGGTCCATAAGCACAATTATGTGGAGCTGGTATATGTATTTGCCGGGGAAATTACGCACTATATTGACGGAAAGGCGCTGGTAACGCGTCCGGGAGACCTTCTTTTGATGAATCAGCATGTGAAACACAGTGTAAAGCGTGCGCAGGCCGGGGATATTGCGATTAATTTTATTATTCTGCCGGAATTTTTTGATATCCCGCTGCAGATGATAAAGAAACAGAATGTACTTGCTGATTTCCTGGCTGGGACGTTTCGCAGGCAGGTTTTAGTGCCGCAGTATCTGCTGTTTCAGCTGGGCAGGCAGCTGCAGATTCTCAATCTGATGGAAAATATGATAAGGTCGCTGATTTGCCGCACGGAATACGAGGATGTGATTAACCAGTATTCTATGGGGCTTGTTTTTCTGTACCTGATTAACCATATTGATAAGCTGGCGGAAAATTCTTCTCAGAATTATGAGGGGCTGGTGATTCAGGCTGTTTTAAAATACATAGATACGCAGTATCAGACTGCTTCTTTGAATCATCTGGCAGAGGATTTGAAACAGTCCCAGCCGGTAATTAGCAGAATGATTAAAAAAAATACCGGATTTACGTTTCAGGAGCTGCTGATGCGCAAACGGTTTCAAAAGGCCGTGGTCCTGCTGATGGAAACAGACCTTTCGGTGGAAGAAATAGCTGTAAATGTCGGTTATGAAAACAGGAGTTATTTTTACAGGCAGTTTAAATCGCGCTATGGTGTTACGCCGAAGCAGTACCGGGTGCAGCATCAGAATGATAAAACTGTCAAAATTTAAATAGGATTCTTTTACAATTATGAATATAGTCTTTCTGCAAAAATAGACACATTTTTAGTCATGACAGGACATTATATACAGTGTTTCTGTCATTTATAATATAGCCAGCTGATTGATGAAAGTAACTGACACACAAAAGGAGGATATCAATGGCTGCATATTATCTGGCGGTGGATATCGGCGCTTCGAGCGGCCGCCACATACTGGGACATCTGGAAAACGGGAAGCTTGTGCTTGAGGAAATTTACCGTTTTGAAAATGGCATGGATAAACGGGATGGAAAGCTGCTGTGGGACACCGGGCGCCTGTTTTCGGAAATTATAAACGGCATGAAAAAGTGTAAGGAAATAAACAAAATACCAGTCAGCATGTCGCTTGACACATGGGCTGTGGACTATGTGCTCTTAGATGAAAAAGACCGGATTGCGGGGGATGTATACGGTTACCGCGACAGCCGCACGGCAGGCATGGATGAAGAGGTGTACCGCCTGATTCCGGAAAAGGAGCTGTATGCGCGCACAGGCATTCAAAAGCAGATATTTAATACGATTTATCAGCTGATGGCTGTGAAAATACAGACACCTGAAGTGCTGGAAAAGGCGAAAACATTTTTGATGCTGCCGGATTATTTTCAGTTTCTGCTGACCGGGAATAAACTGTGCGAATATACGAACGCGACCTCCACGCAGCTTGTGAGCCCTGAGAATAAGCAGTGGGACAGACAGCTGATACGTCTTCTTGGCTATCCGGAGGAAATGTTCGGGACGCTGCATATGCCCGGGACAGAAGCCGGAAATTTAAAAGAGGATATAAAAAAGCAGACTGGCTTTGACTGCAAAGTAATCATGTGTGCCAGCCACGATACAGCCTCGGCTGTTATGGCTATGCCTGTGTTAAAAGGAGACGGTTTGTACATCAGCTCCGGCACCTGGTCGTTAATGGGAACAGAATTGATGCAGGCCGACTGCAGTGAAAAAAGCCGTCTGGGTAATTTTACAAATGAGGGCGGTTATGATTCCCGTTTCCGTTATCTTAAAAATATTATGGGGCTTTGGATGATTCAGTCGGTACGGCATGAGCATGGGGATGCGTGGTCATTTGCACAGCTTTGCGCGATGGCGGCCCAAAACGGTGATTTTCCTTCCCGCGTGGATGTCAATGACGCAGTATTTTTAGCGCCGGACAGTATGACAGAAGCTGTGCGGGATTACTGCAGGAGGACAAAACAGCCTGTGCCTGAAACTGCGGGCGAGATTTCAGCCGTGATTTATGCAAGCCTGGCAGCGTGTTACGGGGAAACGGTTCAGGAATTAGAGCGCAATACCGGGAAAACATACAGCGGCATTCATATTATCGGAGGCGGCTCGAATGCGGATTATTTAAACCAGCTGACGGCGGATGCAGCCGCAAAGACTGTCTATGCGGGCCCGGGAGAAGCAACGGCAGCCGGGAATTTAATGGCGCAGATGATAAGCGCCGGGGAATTTGCGGATTTAGCGGAGGCAAGAACATGTGTTTATGATTCGTTTGGAATTCAGGTGTACGAGCCTCATCTCACAGCGTAAAACAGAAAATGGAGGAAAAGAGTATGACAGTAAAGGAACGGTATGCTTCTGCAAAAGAGATTTATGCGAAAGCAGGTACAGACACCGATGCGGCAATCGCAAAATTAAAGGAGGTTCCGGTTTCACTGCACTGCTGGCAGGGGGATGATGTCATTGGATTTGACCATGACGGCCCGCTGACCGGAGGCATTCAGACAACCGGCAGTTATCCGGGAAAAGCCCGTACGCCGCAGGAGCTGATGCAGGATATCGAAGAGGTATTAAAACTTACCCCTGGAAAGAAGAAGCTGAATCTGCATGCCAGCTATGCGGTTTTTGAAAACGGGAAATTCGCGGACCGGGACAGACTTGAGCCAGAGCATTTTGCAAAATGGGTGGAATTTGCCAAAGCACATCATATGGGCCTTGATTTTAACCCGACATTCTTTTCGCATGACAAAATGAAAGACGGGCTGACTCTTTCAAGCCCGGATGAGGAAACAAGGAGGTTCTGGATTCAGCATGGCAGGGCATGTATCCGCATTTCGGAATATTTTGCAAAAGAAACCGGGATGCCGTGTGTGATGAATATCTGGACAGGCGACGGCTCGAAGGATGTTCCGGCGGACCGCTTAGGACCGAGAGAACGCTATAAGGCATCGATTGAGGAAATCATCGCGCAGCCGCATGACCCGAAGCTGGTAAAGCCATGCGTGGAATCCAAGGTATTCGGCATCGGCGTGGAGTCCTATACCGTAGGAAGCGCAGAGTTTGCATTATCCTTTGCGGCTTCACACGAAGGATGTCTGCCGTTAATGGACAACGGGCATTATCATCCGACGGAAATGGTATCCGATAAAATTCCGGCACTGCTTGCATTTTTCCCGGAAATCGCGCTGCATATTACCCGTCCGGTCAGATGGGATTCTGACCATGTGGTACTGTTTGATGATGAAACAAAGGAAATGGCGAAGGAAATTGTCAGAAATAACGCATTGGGGCGTGTCCATATGGCACTGGATTATTTTGACGCCAGCATTAACCGCATCTGCGCATGGACGGTCGGCTTCCGCAGCTGGCAGAAGGCTCTGCTTCAGGCAATGTGCACGCCGTATGAGAGTCTGAAGAAGCTGCAGGACGGGGCGCAGTGGACGGAGCTTATGGTACGCCAGGAAGAGCAGAAGATGATGCCGTTTGGCGATGTCTGGAACGAATACTGCGAACAGTGCGGCACGCCGGAAGACAGCTGGTTTGAAGAAGCGCTGCGTTACGAAAAAGAGGTGCTCGCAAAAAGGGTTTAGGATAAAAGAGAGAAAGGCGGAAGGATAAGAATGAAAGTATTAGATGCAGAATTTGTACAGGGATTTATCCGTATGGCAGACGACGGCTGGAAACAGGGATGGCATGAGCGCAACGGCGGTAATCTTTCCTACCGGATAAAGGAGCAGGAAGCAGAGTCCGTAAAGGAAAACTTTGAGCCGAAGGAGTGGCAGCCGATTGGAACGAGTGTGCCGAAGCTGGCAAGGGAATATTTTCTTGTAACGGGAAGCGGGAAATATTTTCGCAATGTAAGCATAAAACCGGAAGATTCTGTCTGTATCATTGAGCTGGACGATAAAGGGGAGAATTACCGCATTGCCTGGGGCCTTGTAAACGGCGGGCGTCCGACCTCGGAGCTGCCGAGCCATCTGATGAATCATGAAGTAAAAATGGAGGCATCCGGTGGAAAGCACCGCGTGATTTACCATGCGCATACAACGAATACGATAGCGCTGACATTTGTGCTGCCGCTAGAGGATAAGGTATTTACAAGGGAGCTTTGGGAGATGGCGACGGAATGTCCGGTGGTCTTTCCTGACGGAATCGGCGTGGTGCCGTGGATGGTTCCGGGAGGCAGGGACATTGCTGTCGCAACAAGCGAGCTGATGAAAAAATATGATGCAGCCATATGGGCGCACCATGGGATGTTTGCATCCGGCGAAGACTTTGACCTGACATTCGGACTGATGCATACGGTAGAAAAGTCAGCAGAAATTCTGGTTAAAATGCTGTCCATGCGCCCGGATAAGCTGCAGACCATTACGCCGCAGAATTTCCGGGACCTGGCTGTGGATTTTCATGTAACCCTGCCGGAAGAGTTTTTGTATGAAAAATAAGCGTAACAGTTCAAACTTTTTATGGGCTGGATGAATGATATGGATTGAATTCGAATGCAGTTTCATATAAAATATATTTACAGCCTGAGTCTGCATCCTGAAGTTCAGACTGAATCATACGAATCTAATAATTAAAGGAGGATTTAAGTATTATGGTTAACCGTTTTGTACTGAATGGCGTTTCCTATCATGGAAAGGGAGCAATTGCTGAGATTCCTGGAATTATTAAAAGCAGAGGATTTAAAAAAGCGTTTATTGCAACTGACCCGGACCTTGTGAAATTCGGCGTTACAAAGAAAGTAACAGACCTTTTAGACGCAGAGAACCTGGCTTATGAAATTTATTCCGGCATTAAGCCGAATCCGACAATCGAGAACGTGAAATCCGGCGTAGAGGCATATAAGAAATCGGGCGCTGACTATATGATTACAATTGGCGGCGGCTCTTCCATGGATACGGGAAAAGCCATTGGCATCATTATCAATAACCCGGAATTTGCAGACGTGCGTTCCTTAGAAGGCGTGGCGCCGACCAAAAATCCGACGGTCTTTACGATTGCCGTACCGACAACAGCGGGAACCGCAGCAGAAGCTACGATTAATTACGTTATTACAGATGTTGAAAAGAAACGTAAATTTGTCTGTGTCGATACCAATGATATCCCGAATGTTGCGGTCGTTGACCCGGATATGATGGCAGGCATGCCGAAAGGACTTACCGCGGCAACTGGAATGGATGCGCTGACCCACGCCATTGAAGGGTATACAACAAAAGCTGCCTGGGAGCTGGCTGACTGCCTGAACCTGGAGGCTATCCGCCTGATTGCAAGAAATCTGCGCCAGGCTGTTGAAAATGACCAGGAAGGACGGGAAGGCATGGCTTTAGGCCAGTACGTGACAGGCATGGCTTTTTCTAATGTCGGCCTTGGCATCGCGCATTCGATGGCGCATACACTCGGGGCTTCTTACGATACGCCGCATGGCGTGGCATGTGCGATGATGCTTCCGATTGTGATGGAATATAACGCGCAGTGCAGCGGGGAAAAATACCGTGAGATTGCACGCGCGATGGGAGTGGAAGGCGTGGATAACATGACGCAGGAAGAATACCGGAATGCGGCAGTGGAGGCAGTGCGTGCATTGTCAAAGGATGTCGGAATTCCGCAGAAGCTGGAGGCTTTGAAGGAGGAAGATTTGGATTTTCTTGCGGAGTCCGCATTTGCAGATGCCTGCTGTCCGGGGAATCCGAGGGATACAAGCGTGGAAGATTTGAAAGAGCTGTTCCGTAAGATAATGTAGGAAAATGCTGCTGAAACATATGCAAAACTGCAGATACAGTACATTTCTTTAAAAGCGCTGCTCAGCAGCCTTGGTGTAAACATGGCAGAAATTGACAGAATCAAAGAATAACAGCATAACCGTTAAACCAGAGTGTAAAGTCTGCTGAATTGCCAGGGCTTTACACTTTTTTTGTGCTTTGGCTTGCCGGCTCTTCGTTTTCTGTTTCTGAATTCGGGAGGCTGCGGATGGCTGCCAGAAAAGTTTTCCCAAAACAGATGATTTTTTCTAAAACATGCCGTATAATGAGAATACAGCGAACACAGAGGGGGTGAAGGATATGCTGGATTTGCTGAATAAAGATTCGGCGCCGGTTTTAGAAGAAATTGCGCAGTACATCAGAAATCCGCTTTTTATGCAGTTTTGTACACAGCTGAAACAGAAATATCAGTGCATGGAAAAAATAGAATTCAGTTCCTGCAGCTGGGAAAAGGGATGGAATGTGAAATTTAAAAAATCTGGAAAGACCTTATGCACCATTTATCCAAGAGAAGGATATTTTACAGTTATGACGGTGATTGGGAAAAAGGAAAAAGATGCGGCTGAGGCCATACTGCCGGAATGTGATGCCGGGCTGCAGGAAATTTATGCACAGACCAAAGAAGGAAACGGGCAGAAATGGCTGATGACGGACTTAGAAGACGACGGACAGCTGTACCGCGATATTTTCCGCCTGATTGAGATTCGCAGAAAGAGCTGAACACTGTTCGGAAAGACGACGGGCAGAAGAGAGGAAGCAGAGAGGAGAAGTGTATTGATGGAGAAGGAATTTTTACAAAGAGGGCCTGTGCTGAATCAAAAAGGACACCCGAATCCGGGATATTCCAAAAAAAGTCTGTTAGTGTATGACAGAAAGGACATAAAAGCCGCACCATGGAGAAGGAAGGAGTGGGATTTTTACCAGGTATCGAATCAGCATCTGTGTCTGCAGTTTACCATCGGGCATGCAGCTTATGCAGGGCAGGTGAGCCTGATGCTGTTTGATTTTGTAAAAGGAGAGAAATATCTGGACCTCAGCCAGATGCTTGTGCTGCCGTTTAACCGCCTGCATATGCCGTGTGATGCAGAAAAAAGCCATGTACTGTCCTATGACAAAGACGGTGTGTTTATGAAATTTGAAGTTAAAAAAGAGGTACGAAGGCTCAGATGCAGATGGAACGATGTACAGGCGGAGATTTATCTGAAACGCTGCTGTCCTGATTCGCTGGTGATTAATGTGCCTTTTGATGAAAACCCGCGTGCTTTTTATTACAATCAGAAAATAAACTGTATGACTGCAGAAGGCTATGTCCGTACGAAAGAGAAAGAATGGAGGTTTGAGAGAAAGGATTCTTTCGGGCTGCTGGACTGGGGACGCGGTGTGTGGCCATTTCATAACGAATGGTACTGGAGCAACGGCACCGGATATCTGGACGGAGTTATGTTTGGATTTAATTTAGGATGCGGATTTGGAAACACGGATACGGCAAGTGAGAATATGCTTTTTTATGATGGAAAAGGGCATAAGCTTGGGAAGGTTAGCTTTACGCTTGGAAAAGACTATATGCAGCCCTGGCGGCTGACAGACCGGGAAGGAAGGCTGGACCTTGTGTTTAAACCGTCTTATGACAGGACGACTGCGGTAAAAATGCTGTGGGTCGATAACTGCTGCCATCAGATGTTTGGGACATTTAGCGGAAAGGCTGTGCTGGATGACGGGAGAGTTCTGGAAGTAAAGGACGTGGTTTCCTTTGCAGAGCATGCGGTAAACAACTGGTAAACCGGATGATAAAACGGCAGTATGGATAGCAGTCTGGCGAAGCAGATATTGCTGGCCAAAAGAGCTGCATGGCCGCCAAAATCTGCTTTGCAGGAATGTGAATCAGGAATTTATATTTAAAATCTCTGCCTCACAGCTGTGTTTTTTGTTCTTTTTATCATACGATATGCCGACAGCAAGAATTCGTCCGGTATATTTTTGCTTTTCTCCCGGCTTTGCCTGGAATTTCATTGCATAACGGCGGTCTTTAAGCTGCTGAAGAGCAATTCACCGTATTTTTCTTCCGAGGCCATGGTATATTCGCAAAACATGTTCAGTTCAGAGCCGCTTGAATATTTGGCAATCGGAAGAATGCCTGTCATATAAACAAGCTCTGCATAAGGCTGGTCTTTGAAAAGACTGCTTAGAAAATCCAGGAAAGCAGCCTTATCTTTTTCAGTAATAAAATCACGATGAAAGATAAAGTCCCACTCGTCCAGAACGAAAATGAATTTTTCGCTGTTTCCGAATTCGAGAATGCTGTTAAATGCATCCCATAATGCATCATTTTCTTCAATCGGAGCATCAGGAAATTCCCGTATCAGGTCATGCAGCAGCCTTTTTTTAATACGGGATATATACTGTGTGTAAGAACTGCATTCGTCAGGAAGCTCGTTAAACATGATGTGCACTACATTGTGTTTATTCAGGTGTGTTTCATACCACGGATAAGCGGACACGGCCAGGCCCTGAAACAATGCATGGCTGTCTGCGCCTTTTCCAAAGTAAGCGGAAATCATACTGGCGGCCATCGTTTTTCCGAAACGCCGGGGTCTTGTGATGCAGATGTATTTGATATCCCTGCCCTGTGCTGCGCAGTCTGCTGCCGGATTCTGACAGCCCAGCGCCGGAATCAGTTCGGCTATCAGCTGGCTTTTATCGGCAAAGTATCTGGCAGAACGGTTTTCCTGAAACATTAAATACGGTTTTTGGCTGTTTAAATATACGCCCATTGGTATGTCCTTTCGAAAAATACGCCAAATCAGATGCGTTTATGTTTTCATTATAGCCTGTTTTATGGAGGGTGTAAAGGACTGGATTTCCCTTTGCTTTTTTAGTTTATAATTCGGGTTGTGCGGATGAAATAAATCGTGTATAATTGAACTATAGATGCTGTCATGCGATAACGAGGAAACCAATACAGAGGAGTTTCAGAAAATTTTTGGGGAAAAAATAATGAAAGATGTATTAATCGTATTAGGAAATGGATTTTCGATAGATTTTGTAAATTTTATTCAAAAAAAAGAAAAGATAAATTTAACAAATCTGTTTTGTAATGGAGATAAAGTATTATGGCCGGCGGATAACTATCCAGGATTTTTGTCAAAATACAGATGTCCGGCGCTGTGGGAGTTAGGAGCAAGACCAAACAGTGATGCAGCGCAGTCAGCAAAAATTATAGAAGATATCATTACATGTGCAAATGTAAGTGCATCTTCGGAACATCCTGCAATCAATAGTGAAAATACGAATGTATATATAAGAGCATATCATGAACTTGTTATATATTTGAAATATTTGTTTATATATTATAATGGATTGATTTGTGATGCGGATTTTGATAAAGCAATCACTGACAAGTGGGGATGGGCACAGATGATAAAAAATCTGAGTGTGTCATCTGAGGTTGAATCTGTTACAATTATTACATATAATTATGATATTATTTTAGAAAGGCTTCTGGATAGAATGAACATTGAATTTCAGATGGCAGGATTTCAGACTGTACAAAAGAAATTCAGCATTATAAAACCTCATGGCTCCATAGGCTTTCGTTCCAAAAAGATATATGATAAACAGTCCTTTTCTATCAAATATAACAGAGATTCCTTAGGCGGTTCGCTGGAAGATTTAGTTTTTGATTTAGATGCCGGTTATGAAAAAATTTCAAACATAAATACAATGATTCCGCCTGCTGGTGAATCTGGACGGTATAAGCTTTTCTGGTCAAAAATATTAAAAGAGCAGGCGGTAGAGGCTGCATGCAGACTGCAGGATGATGATGATGTCATTTATGGAGGAATATCATATTGTAATGTAGACAGAGGAGAAATCGATGAACAGATTATATGCTTGAATTCAGATGTAAATTTCAGAATTATAAATCCAGATTCTAAAAGTACATTTTGTGCTGTTATTTCAAGTTTATTCAAACAGTATATACATTATACGCAGTCAGAAGTGTTAGGAGGGCTATATAAATGATAGATTTTTTGGATATGGACAGCAATAAACTGGTCATTTCTGAGTTTTATGAAAATGATAAAGCTGGAAAATATGAATATTCTACAGTGTATCAAAGAGAAAAGGTTTGGAGCGAAGATAAAAAAAGTTTTTTAATTGATTCTATTTTGAAAAATTATCCAATCCCGCCAGTTTTTTTTCGCATGAAGATTGACCCTGACACAGGAATTACCAAATATGATGTGATTGATGGCAAACAGAGACTGACGACAATCAGGGATTTTGTAGATGGCAAGATAAATCTGCCAGAAGATTTTGGAGATGATTCTATTGGAAATCCAGAATTAAATGGTGCGTCATTTGAAGATTTGGATAAATTAGATAAATATAAAAAACAGTTTTGGAGATACCGGATACCGATTATATTTATTGAAACAGAAGATAATGCACTTATAAAGAATGTATTCGACAGGCTGAATCGAAATGGAGAGCCTTTGGCAGCGCAGGAACTAAGGCATGCACAATTTAGTGAAACAGCATTTTATAAATTGATAGAAACATTAGCATCCAGACATGTCTGGAAAGAATACTTTGATGATGTTCTGGAAGTTGACAGAATGGAAGATAAAGAATTTACTTCTGAGTTATTAATCTTAATGCTTGAAAATAAAATACTGTCATATACAAAAGAAACTCTGGATGAGTATTATAAAAAGTGGTCAGATGTTGAGGCAGAGGAAATTGAAAAGAAATATACTGATGTAATGGAATATATTTTTAAAATGAAACTGGATTATAGTCCCCGCCTGGCACGCGTGAGTCACTTGTATGCTATCTGGGCACTTGCGGTACTAGCCTGCGAGCAGGATATAGATTCGCAGCAGCTGGGAAGAACTGTTAATAGTTTTTATCATGCATATTTTTCGAAGGAGAAAGGCAGCTGTTTTGAGAATTATAAAAGAAGTATGAGTTCTTCTACCAAAGAAGCATCCAGCCGGAGAAGAAGGGTCAGGGCATTGTTAGATTTTTGCAGTAATAAAGGAATTCGTATGAAAATGACATTATAATCTTTTTTCTTTAGCAGTCAGCATTCTCTATCAAAATTAAAAATAAGTAACAGTATTCACAATATCGGGCTGTGCAGAAAAGGGTTTTTCATCTTCTCTGCACAGTCTCTTTATATTTTATATCCGGCCTATAAGCATCGTATCAAAAAGTGTACTTTTTGATACGATGCTTGTCTTTGCTTACTCTACCACATATACTTGTCAAAATCAATCACTTTATCCAAATTTTTGTAATTTTATGCATCTTTTGCAGACTATCAAAAAGTACACCTTTTGATAGTTCTGATTCGAATCCTTTCGGATACGGCCGGAAATTGTCAAAAAGAGGTCAGAAAAAGGAGAAAAAAGATGATACTAAAACTTGCAGCTGCAGCCGCAGACCGCAGTTATGTACAAAGACTGATGCGTGCGCTGGAAGAATATGATAATCTGCGCCTGTCTGTTTTTACAGACCAGGAGAGTCTGAAGCTGTCGCTTGCAGACAGAAAATATGATGTGCTGCTGTTTGACCCGGCTTTTTATGACCCGCAGGCATTTCAAAATGCCGTGACACTGCCAGTTCTGCTTCTGGATGAAAATTATATCCTGCCAGAATATTTAAAGGATTTTGCTAAAATCAGCCGCTATCAGAGGGTGAGTCAGATATACAAAAGGGTTTTGGAACTGTATTCTGAAAAGGCAGGCAGCGCCGGGAATCTATCAGAAACAGGCAGGGCCGGGGCAGCGGCATTTTATTCTCCGGCTGGCGGTACGGGAAAAACAACGCTGGCACTGGCCTGTGCGGCAAGGCTGGCGGCACAGGGAGTAAGGGTCTGTTATCTGAATTTTGAGGAAGCTGCATCGGAAGAGTGTTATCTTCCGCAGAAGGCGGAGCGCGGGCTTTCGGAGCTTTTAGGATGTCTCGGGGAGAATCTGAATTTTTCAATGAAGCTGCAGGGACTGCTGCAGAATAAAGGAGAAAATCTGTATTACCTGAATCACTTTGATTCTCCGAATGATTTTTATGAAATGAAGGAAGAGGAGCTTGAAAAGCTGATGGAGGTCATTCAGGGCAGCGGGTTTTTTGATGCAGCTGTTATGGATTTGGGATGCAGCATGGAGCGTAAAAATCAGAAGCTGTTTGAACTGGCAGATACGATTGTGCTGGTGGAAGGATGCGGGAGGACGGCTGAGAGCAAGCAGAAGATTTTCTATAATCAGATGCACATTCTGAATGCATACAGGGAGAAGATGGTGCGCGTGATTAATTTTGACACAGGAGAAAAACCCTCGCAAGAATCGGAGATTCCGGTAATTGGGCGTATAAAAAGAATGGCGGAGTCCGATACGGCTCTGCTGGCTGATGCACTGGCACAGGGACCATATCTGAAGGCCGTTGCAGATGCAGTATATGGAAAGGAACGGGCATAATGAGGGATTTTTTTACAGAAGAAACGGCGCATATCCGCGAAATCATAAGCCGCGATCCGTCATATTCTGCATTATCGGATGATGAGCTGAGAGAAAGAATTGAACAGGCTATGCTTGTAAGGATTCGTCAGGCAGAACAGAAGGAAGCAGAAACGGCTGCTTATTATTCTTCGCTGTCTTTCCGCACAAGGAAGAGTCTGAGCAGTACGGTTTTTGAGTCTATCCGCGGTCTTGGGATACTGGGCAAAATTATTTCGGATAAATCGATTACGGAAATAATGATAAACGGTTATGATACGATTTTTGTTGAGCGCGGAGGCAGATTAGAGCGCATACCGGATAAGTTTGAAAATAAAGAGGCATTCCGCAATATTATCACGAAGTTTGTACAGGATATGGGCAGGTCTGTCAACGAGAGCAATCCGATTGTAGATACGCGTCTGGAAGACGGCTCCCGTGTAAATGTTGTGCTCGACCCGGTTGCTTTAAACGGGCCGATTGTAACAATCCGGCGGTTCCCGGAAGAAGGGATGACGATTGAGAAATTAATACAGTACGGCTCTGTCACGCCGCAGGCGGCTTCGTTTTTGGAAAAGCTGATTAAAGCGAAATATAATATTTTTATTTCCGGCGGTACCGGTTCTGGAAAAACGACATTTCTGAATGCGCTTTCGAACTTTATTCCGCAGACGGAACGGGTAATTACAATCGAAGATTCCGCGGAGCTTCAGATACGCCATATTCCAAACCTTGTGCGGCTGGAAACCAGGAATGCGAATTCCGCGGGTGCGGGAGCCATTACGATACGGGATTTGATTAAATCCTCGCTGCGTATGCGCCCGGAGCGGATTGTTGTCGGGGAGGTCCGCGGCGAGGAAGCGTTAGACATGCTGCAGGCTATGAATACCGGGCATGACGGTTCGCTTTCGACCGGGCACGCTAATTCCACGCGCGATATGCTAAGCCGTCTGGAAACAATGGTATTAAGCGGTTCTCCCGGACTCCCATTAGAAGCGATACGCCAGCAGATTGCATCGGCAGTGGACATTATTATTCATCTGGCAAGGATGCGTGACGGTACCAGAAAAACAGCAGAAATTGCGGAAGTGGCAGGAATGAAGCATGGAGAGGTTATATTAAATACGCTTTTTATATTTAAGGAAGATGAGAAAACGACGGTGCAGAAAGTATCCGGCTCGCTGCAGCGGACAGAGAATCCAATGCTTCATCCAGATAAGTTTATAAACAGCGGAATTTATGATTATCTGGAAAAAGAAGAAAAATAGAAAGACAAAATAAAAAGAAGAAGCGAATGGAAGGAAAGGAGAACGCGTCATGCAGATAACTATGCCGGATTATACAAAGTGCAGTATGAAACCGGGCGCACATCTTGCAGTGTATCTGCTCAGCTCGCTGCTTGCCGGTACTGTGGTATTTCTTTTTTACCATCTGGTTCCGGTATCGGTTCTGCTGGGGCTTTTTTTAGGATTTTTTCTGGAAAAAATGTATGCAGATGCATCTGTAAAGAAACGCCAGAAAAATCTGAGGCTGCAGTTTCGGGATTTTATGGAGTCGATGAGTGTTGCGGTAAGGGCTGGAAACGTGGAATATCAGGCCGTGAAATCGGCGCTTTTGGATTTAAAAGTATCTTATAAAAGGGATGCGGATATCGTAAAAGAAACAGAGCATATTCTTCAGGGCTATGAAAAAGGCGGTATCGAATTAAAGGTGCTGTTTGAGGATTTTGCGCAGCGCAGCGGGCTTGAGGACATTGAAAATTTTGCGGCAATTTATACTGTAATCGGAGGAAAGAGCGACCGTTTCGGGGATATTCTTTCGCAGACGCAGGAGATTATCGGCGATAAAATCGAGATTGAACAGGAGATTGAGACGGTTATCACTTCTGCGAAGTCCGAGACGTATATGATGCTTGTTATGCCGATTGTAATTGTAATTGCGATGTCGGCTATGGGCGGAGGGCTTTTGGATGCTCTGTTTACGACGGTGACCGGACATCTGGCGGCGACGATTGCGCTTGTGATATTTGCAGTGTCCTTTTTTATGGCAGTAAAGTGCAGCGATATTGAGGTTTGAAGAAAAAGGGAAGCCGGCAGAATGCATGCTCAGATAAGATAAAGATGCGGCGGTATTGAGGCTTGGAGAAGGAGGGGAAGGCTATGATTGTTTGTATGGCAGCCGGAACGGTTTTATTTCTGATTTTTGCGGGACTGATTCTGACGGCGGACAGCAGAACGTTCCGGGCAATGCTGCAGTGTTTAAAGGAACAGGAGCTGGAAAAGGCTGTAAATGCTCAGATACAGCTGCGGCAGACTGCGCTGGATATGAAAAAGAAGAATGATTTTAAAAATAAAAAGCAGATTCGAAAGGCGAAGGCGGTAAAGAAATCCATGGATGCGGCGAAAAAGCAGGCGCAGGCATATCAGAACGGAAAAATAAATCCGCTGGATATGATTCCGCTGGCCGGTTACCGTCTGATACAGCTGCTGAAATGGGATTATTCGAGTACGATGATTAAGGAGCTGAATAAAAAATGTATCCAGTTCAAAGAAAAAAAGGAAGCTATGAACTATACCTATTACCTTCTGGCTTCGCTGTTTGGATATATGCAGCTGGCTTTCTGCGCGTTTTTTGTGCTTCTAGGGACAGGGCTTGCATTTGAACTGAAAAGCAGGTCTGTTCTGATGGCGGCAGCCGGATTTGTCATTTTTGCTTTATTAGGCTATGTGCCGTATGACAATGTAAATGCTGTTGTAAAGAAGAGGGAGCGGGAAATCGAGCGGCAGTTTCCGCAGGCGGTATCTAAAATGTCACTGCTGACAGTTGCCGGGCTGGAAGTAAATCAGGCGTGGAGGCTGGCCTGCCAGGGCGGAAAAGGGACGCTGTATGAAGAGATGGTCCGCGTTCTTGTCGATTTTGACAATAATGTGCCGCCTGCAGCGGCATACACAAAATTTATTACACGATGTAATAATAAATATACGACGAAACTGGCAACGGCGATATTGCAGAACCTTTCCAAGGGAAATGCAGAGATTGTAAAGCTGTTTCGGGAGTTAAATGATGAAAGCTGGATGGAGCATAAGCACAGTGCGAGGCGTATGGGCGAGCAGATTCAGTCTAAGCTTTTGGTGCCGACGCTGCTGATGTTTTTAGGAATCATCATTCTGGTTATTGTACCGGTCATGAGTGGCTTCAATATTATGTAGGCTGGTGAATAATAAATTACATTATAAAAGGAGGAAAAGGCATGTTTGATTTTTTAGACCGCATGTATTTTAATATCAGATTTAAGACGGAGTCGTTTCTCAATGGCTTAAAAGAAGATGAGTCTGGTGTATCCGCATTTGTTGCAACGATTCTTCTGATTCTGGTTGTCGTGATTTTATGTGCGATATTCTGGGAAAATATTTCGAAGTGGTTTAATGATACCTGGAAGGCAATTACTGGGGAAGCAGATAAAATTAAGCGTTAGCAGCCCGGAGCTGATGAAGAAAACGGCAAAAGCAAAACGGGACGCCTGAGTTTTGAAGCATGTTTAGGAGCAGGGAAAGCAGATATAGAAGACAGGAGGCATCTTATGAAAAAATTATGGAAATGTGAAGACGGTCTGGCAGTTGTCGAAGCCACCATACTGCTTCCGGTCTGTATGCTGATGATAATTGCATTATATTATGCCTCCATTTTCTTATGCCAGAGAGCGAATCTGCAGGCAAATCTGAATATTGCGCTTACTTATTATAAAAATGCCGAGTCCGATACGTTTGTACAGGCAAAGGAACAGATGCAGTTTCAAAACACGGACAGTACCATCGGTGCTGTGGGAAGCAGCTACGGGGAGACTTCAAAGCTGTTTCCATACCGGTTTTTTGGCATGCAGTTTCGCAGCGCCAGCTTTGAATCGCTGTTTCGAAGCATCTGCGGGAATATGTTTTTTGATACCGGAGAGAATGTCAGGCTGTCTGTAAAATCAGAAAATTTTGTCATATATAAAAAAATCACCGCATCCGCTGCGCAGACGGTAAGGCCTGCAGTCAGCCTGGCTGTGATTGGCATGCCGGAGGAAATGGAGATAACGGCATCGGGGGAAGCGGTTGTGACAGACGCAGACGAATTTATCAGGAATACGGATTTTGCAGCAGATTTAATCAGCAATACCGCGCTGGGAGCCAAAATCGGGGATATCGCGGATTCTGTCTGCGGATTCTATAATAAATTCAAGGAAAAGTTTGGCATATGAAGTAAAATTAGGATATAAATTAAATTAAGATATAAATGTAACAGTTCGGACAGGACTGTGCATGGATTTTCCATATAATAGTCAGGGTGTCTGAACGGCTGTATATCAACAGGCAGAAAAGAGGATACAGGATGAACATGTTCTTCAGGCAGACAAAAGGCTCCATTACAGTTTTGGTAACGCTGCTTCTTGTGCCGACGATATTTTTTACAGGATTTATGACAGACCTTGCCAGAATCAAATGTTACAGCAGCCAGGCGGTAATGGCGGCGGATAATTATGGCGAAACGGTTTTGTCGCAGTACGATAACCTGTTAAAAGAACTGTACGGCCTGTTTGCGGTCACACAGGATGAAGAAGCAAAAAAAGCAGTAGAAGATTTAAAAAAATACATGGAATACTCGTTTCGCCCCGACGGAGACGGAAAGGCGAAAGGAAGCGGCTTTATGCCGTACCGGTCTGCGGAAATCGAGCTGAGTTTTGAAGCGGCAAAAGGGGCTGTGCTTTCAAATGAGGATGTGTTTGCCACGCAGATTGGAGATTTTATGAAATTCCGCATTGCCCAGCAGATGATGGGAGAAGACAGCCCGGTGCTGGATGCCATAGATGAGATTGGGAATGTGAAGGAAAGTGCAAAAGCCGCTCAGACGAAAATGGAACTGGATGAAAAGGCGTCCGATGCTTTAAAAATGATGAAGCCTTTTTATGAAGAAGCGGATGAAATACAGAAATATCCGCAGTATATCGAGGGTATCAATGCCGCTATATCAAACGCGAAAAAAACAATACAGGATGTGGCGGCCAGCGAGGGTTATCAGAAATATAAAGCTTATGTAGAAAATGCGGATGCGATTGCAGCGGTGCTTGAGCTTCCGCAGGAGAGCCGGACGGAATCAGATCTGGCATATCTTGAGATATTAACAGCATATCAGGAAGATGAATCCGCACACGAAGAAAATCTGCGCCAGGCGATGAGCGATGCGATTGATGCCATTGGGACCGCAGCGCAGGGCGGCGTGATTCATTTTCGTAATTTTGAAAAAAAGGCTCAGAATCTTTACGCGGATGCGAATCTGCTGGCGGATAAGCTGGCTGATATTACAGATATCCGGGCGGAATTAGCTCAGCAGCTGAATGCCGAAGGAGTTTCTGAGGATTACCGCAATAAAATGAAAGAAGAAATCAGCATGCTGGACGAGCTGTCTGGCGGAGGCAGATTTTGCGGAGACCATTATGTGGAAATGGCGGCTGATATCCGCGGCAATATCGAGGTAAACCGAAGCTTTGAGAGCCAGACGCAGTCTGCGTCTCTTGCGTTAGAGTCTGTCATGGAAAGCCTTCTGGCTGTAGAAGAACCGACGGAAGATTTCCCGGAAAATCTGAACCAGAGCAGGTGGTTTGATTTCGAGGAGCATCCGGTTTATGAAGGGATTTATCAGAGCCTGAAAAAATGCTTCGAATCCGAAAATGAGGAAGCCGTAACGAGAGCGAAAAATAAAAAAAAGGAAGCGCAGAACCTTTCAGACCAGTTTCATAAACAGATGAAAGGGGATGAGGAGACAGCAGCACGCGATATACCGCAGGGCTTTTTACTGAATCAGACGAAAACAGGAAAGATACAGAATTTTAAAGTATCTAAAATATTTGATACGGTCAGTGCATATTTCAGCAAGGGAAGCCTGGGAGCCGCGGGCAGTGAGCTGCTTCATACGTTTTATATGATTCAGTATGACATGGGGATGTTCACAAGCAGGGTAACGAATGTAAAAAAAGATGCACAGGGGAAGGCCGAAGGTCAGGAAGCAAGCCTTACCGGGGTGCCGTTTGCGAAGAATGTCAATTACTTATACCAGGCGGAGCTGGAATATCTCGTCAGCGGCCATTACAGCTCGAAGGATAATCTGACGGAGACGAGAAATCAGATTGTAATGTTTCGGTTTTTGATGAATTTTTTAAGCACGTATATGACGGATGAAATCAATCAGGCCATAAAGGCGGTTTCCAAAGCGGCTTCTGCTGTGAATCCGGTACTCGGGATGACCGTCAGCGGTGCGCTGCGTCTGGGCGTGGCGGGGCTTGAGAGCGGAGCGGACTGGGCACAGTTAAAAGAAGGGGAAAAAGTCACTGTCTTAAAAAAGGAACTGAACCAGTTTTCCTGCGCGGATATCGGAGGACTGCTCGGCATAGAGGTTACATCAAAAAAAACGGACAGCTTCGGGCTGGATTATAAGCAGTATCTGCAGATTATGATGCTGATGATGACCAGTCCCGGGGAAATTGCAGCGCGTACGGCAAATCTGGTGACCTTGAATGTCAATGAGGTCATGCAGCACTCGCCCGATACGCTGTCCGAGCTTTTGTTTCAGCTGGATAAAGCAGTTACGGCAGTGGATGTGACCTGTTCGGTGCATCTTAATTTTGCCGTTATGCCGGACGGATTTGCGAAAAAAACTGCAGAGCCGGGTACATACGGGGAGCTTGTGGAATTTGAGAAAAACCATTACAGGTATACCGTTACAAGAGGGTACTGACAGGGAGGAGATTTATGGAGGCACAAAAGAATAACGAATCGGGAATGATGGCAGTAGAAGCGGTGCTTTCCTTTATGGTGTTTCTTATGGCAGTGCTTTCGATTATTTCCCTGATTAATGTGTTTATGGTTCATAATAAAGTACAGGCTGCGATAAACAGCGCCGCGCATGAGCTGGCCAGCTATACCTATCTGTATGAAGCCACAGGGCTTCACAGTGCGGCGCAGACAGTACATGCGGACGGGGCGCCTTATGTCACCGGGCTTCAGGAAAAGATAACGAATCTTACCGATACCTTCAATAAAATGCAGAAGGTTTATACCAGTATCCAGGGCTCCCAGCCGGGTGAAATCGGAAATTCCATCCAGGAGCTGCAGACGGCTGCGGATATCACAAAAGGAGATCTGAAACATGTGATGGAAAATCCCAAAGACGTCCTGGCAGGCGCGATTTATATGGGCGCGGAATATGCGGCACAAAAGCTGTCGGGTGCGGCTGTGGCAGGCGCCGTAAAGGGCTTGTCCCAAAAATATCTGGTGCAGTACGGCGCCGGAGGGAGTATCGCAAAGGATGCAGATGCTTTTTTAACAGGCTATGGCATCAAAGACGGCTATGCGGGGCTTGATTTTTCCGGTTCCAGCTTTCTGCAGGACGACAGGGGGAAGATGATTGACGTTATGGTTTCTTATGATATGGAAATCAGTTTTTTAAAGATTCTGAAAAAAGACCCGTCCGTGCGTGTAATTCAGCGGACGACAGCGGCAGCATGGCTGGACGGGGACGGAAAAAAGCTGTCGGATTATGGAATAAAACGAAAATAAGCAGATTTGAAATAAGCAGGAGAGCAGAATGAGGATTTTATCAGGGGGAATGGGAGCGGTTCTGGAACTATTGTGTTATGCAGGAGCCCTTGTGATACTGGAACGAAAGATGCAGCTTCCGATACACGCGCACGGCGGGAAAATCCCGGATAAAGGAATTATGGCAGCCGGTTTTCTGCTGGCTGTTACGGCATTTGCATACAGTGTCTGCAGGGCGCAGGAAGCAGCATCCGTGCTGTATTTTATGACAATGGTTCTGCTGTGGGCGATGGCTGTCTTAAGCATTACAGATGCGAAAATGCAGCGTATTCCGAACCGGATGCTGCTGTTTTTGCTGGCTGTATGGGCGGTGTTTTTAAGTATACAGGTGATTTTGGAGCCTTCGCGCGGGACGGCGCTTTTCGCACTTTCTGCTGCGGGAGGACTGACGGGAGGGCTGGCGTTTTTATTGTGCTATCTGATTTCGAAAGGACAGCTGGGCGCCGGAGATGTCAAGCTGTCGGCTGTGATGGGGCTGTATCTGACGGGGCAGAGAATTATTGGAGCCGTATTTTACGGCGTTTTGCTCTGCTGCATTTATTCGCTCATTTTATTGTGCCGCAAAAAAATCGGGCTTAAGGACGGCGTGCCCCTGGTGCCGTTTTTATATGCCGGCGTGTGTATAACACTGCTGGCGGTGTAGCAGCAGGAGTGTGAGAATTCAGACAGGCCTGTGCAGAGCCCGCCGCACTGGGTATTTGCTGTACAGGCCGTACGAAAGTGGTAATGGTATGAATAGGAAAAAAGGAATGCTGGTATTGTGTATGGCTGTTTTGCTGGCAGCCAGCTGGATGTTTGTGTTAAAAAAGGCATCCGGGACGGAGGAAAGGAAAAAGCAGGAAGCGCTTGTAAAAGATGCGGACCGGTTTTTTGAGCAAAAACTGTACGTAAGGGCAATTCCGCTGTATGAAGAGTCGCTTGCTTATCAAATCCGGCCGGAAGAGGAGTCCGAAAAACAAAGCCGTGCCGCAGTCGAGCAAAAGCTGCTGGGAGCATATCTGAATTATGGAGATATGGAGTCTTATAGCGCGCTTGTCAAAAGCAGGATAAAAAACGGCACGGCACAGGAGGAAGAATGCCTGACTGCCGCGGATTATTATCTGGACAGCCGGAATAGTAAAGATGCGATGGAGCTTTTAAAAGATGCAGTACGAAAGCTCCATTCACAGGCGCTTGCGGACTGCTATGAAAAGAACCGGTATGAATACCAGATACGGGTGACACCGTGGATAGAAATTACACCGACGGCTTCCAATGAACGGATGCCGGCCTTTGATGGAAAAAACTGGTATTTTGTAAACGATTCCGGGCAGATTCTGCTGGAAGGCGGGTATGAGGCGGCTCTTCCTTTTGACAGTGAAGGCTATGCCGTTGTGCGCACGGACGGCGGATATGTGACAGTTTTGGAAAACGGAGACTGGTATGGCAGGGCCGAAGAAGGAATTACGGATGTGTATGCGCTCAGCTGCGGAAGGATTCTGGCACAAAAAGACGGCGCTTACAGTTATTATGACTATGATTTTATGCCCCTTGCCGAAAGCCTTCAGTATGAAGCCATAACGGCAAATGCATGCGGAGCGGCTGCTGTGAAACAAGGCGGCAGGTGGGGGATTATTACGGATGAAGGAGAAACAGCCGCTGATTTTATCTTTGAGGATATTGCGGTGAATTCCCTTGGCAGCGCGTTTGCGGGCGGTGCGGCAATGGTAAAAGCAGATGGGAAGTGGTTTCTGGCGGATACGCAGGGAAACCGGATTTCTGAAAACAGCTTTGCGGATGCGAGGGCACCGGAATCAGAAAATGGTTATATCGCAGTTGCGGATGAATCCGGCAGATGGGGCTTTATAGACCGGACAGGCAGCCTGGTGATTCCGTGCCGGTATGAGGATGCCCGTTCCTTTTCCTGCCACCTGGCGCCGGTCTGTTTCAGGGACAGATGGGGATACCTAAGTGAAAACGGAGAGCTGGTCATTGACGAGCCGTTTGAGGATGCGCAGCCGTTTCATAACGGAAGGGCACAGGCTCTGCTTGCAGGCTATGAGACAGTTTTGGAATTATCCTATTTTGAGGAGTAAGAACGATGAAAAATTTTAACATTGCATTTCAGCAGACGGTGGAAGCATGTTATTTAACATTGAAAGCAGAAAGGCCGGAGGCATTAGACCGGGTAACACTGAATGTAAATCTGAAGGACTGTCCGGATTTTCTGCTTCCGTTTAAGGCAGTCCGTTTTAACAGCGAAACGGTATTGCGGTACAGACAGCCGGAGCATGCAGTATCGCTGCAGTATAAGGATATGGTTTTGAATAAAAAGGAATTTGTGCGGCTGTATGCAAACCTATTGATGCCTTTTATCAAAGGAAAGGACTGGTTTTTGGATTACCATAATCTCTACATTCATCCGGCTTACATTTTTATTGATAAAAAGACCGAAACTGCCAGCTATATGTACCTTCCGGTGCAGCAGGCCGTGCATACGGACGCGGAGATTCTTGCTTTTTTTAAGAAGCTGCTGACCAAAGCGGATATTAAGGACGACCGGAAATTCCTGGTAAATCTGTTTCAGTATTTTGAACGCGGGAATGCGACGCTGTTAAGTCTGTACCAGTTTCTTTTAAAAGAGACAGATACCGTGCAGCCGTCCGGCCAGCCATATGTGCCAGAGACATCGGAACGAAACACCGTTCAAAAGCTGGTACAGGAGATTCCGGCAAAATTAGAACAAATCGAAGTGAAAAAGCCGCAGAAGGCAAAGCACGTATTTCCGTTTCAAACAGGAAAAAATAAATCAGAGGATTCTTCAGACGCTTTGCTGACGGCAGAATCCTTTGAAACGGACAGGCTGCAGGAGGATTTGAGCGAAGACGAGATAATCAATGCTCTGTTTGGAGAAAAACCGGCAAGAGCAAAACGTATGAAAGAAAAACCGCAGAAAGAAAAATCACGGAACGAAAAGCTGCAGAATGAAAAATTACAGAATGAAAAACTGCAGAATGAAAAATTACAGAATGAAAAACTGCAAAAAGAAATGATTTCTTCAGAAAAAAGCCCGGATTCTATAGTAAGAAGCCCCAAAGAAAAGAGGACAGAAGAAAAGAAAACGCTGTTTGGAAGATTTTTTGGCGGGAAAAAGGCTAAGCAGGAGCCGGAAAGCCCGGGTCTGACACCTGAGCATCTGCGGCAGATGCAGAATCAGCTCCGGGAGGATGACTTTGACGACGGCCATACAGTTGTGTTAGAAGACAGCCCGGCGGAAGGCGGATGCTGCCTGCGCCTGGTGTTTTCTTCGATGACGGGGGCGCCGGAAAATATCAGAATTACGCCGTCAAAGGACTTTATTACGATTGGCAGGATATCCAGGGATGAAAACAGGCCGGATGCAGCGTTTCCGCCAGATTTCAAGGGTGTCGGGAGAAAGCATGCCAGGCTTGAGCGCAGGGCGGATTCTTATTATCTGGTAGACCTTGGTTCCGTCAACCATACTTATCTGGACGGGGAGGCTTTGATTCCAAACCGCCCGTATCTGTTAAAAGCCGGAAGCGAAGTAGCCTTTACCTCTGTAAATCCGATTACTTACCGGGTTGTCATGGAGTAAACGGGCTATGGATACGGATTGCAGGTTAAACATCAGCGGCGGATGCGCGACGGATATCGGAGCGGTCAGGAAAGTAAATCAGGATGCCGTGTTTTTTCAATGCCTGTGCCAGCAGGGAGAATGCTTTGCCGTGGGAGCGGTATGTGACGGCATAGGAGGAATGCAGGCGGGAGAAGAAGCCTCCGCGCTTGTGATAGAAGGAATCGGGCAGTGGTATTCCCAGGTATGCTGCTGGATTGATATTCCAAACGCGGACCAGGATGTCCTGTTTTCGCATATGAAAGATGCGGCGGAACAGTGGAACCGGGATGTTTTGGATTTTTGCCTGAAACGCGGGATAAAGAGCGGTACAACCATGTCTGTGCTTATGATTTTAAGAAACCGGTTTTATATTCTGCATGCGGGAGACAGCCGGATTTACCGTTATCATTATTATCTGGAACAGCTGACAGCAGACGATACGGTAGTCCGCGTACATAACGGAAAAGAAAGGGTATATCTGAGCAATTATCTGGGAAAATCTGAACAGCTTCATTTTACATCGGTATGCGGCGGGTTAAAAAAGGGGGATTTATTTTTATACTGCTCTGACGGATTTTATCACAGGCTGCAGGAAACAGATGTCCGGGGATACCTGAATGACTATAGGAAAAGACTGCCCTTAGAGCAAATCTGCAGGAAGGCGGTGCTTCAAATGAAAGAGCGCGGTGAAACGGATAATATCTCCGCGGGCATTCTGATAGCGGGCGCTTTGAAAAGCAGAATTGGATTTTTATAGTATAGAAGGCAGGAAGAACAAAAAAGCAAGCAGGAGAAATTCTATGATATTCAGTATCAGGGAAATACAAAGCTCCTGGAAAAACCGTGTTCTGCGAATGCCGAATCTGCAAAGAAAGCAGAGCTTTGTCAGTTCAAAAAGAACAAGGTCTAAAAAAAAGCCCGTCCAGGAAAACCTGGTAAGAACTGCAGCCAGCGTCATTGCAGTAAATAAAAATGCTTCCAGAAACAATTCTGTCTTGGGAATCCGGCTGCCGCAGGACTTGCAGCTGCCTTTGTTTCGGATATAAGAAACAATCGGAATCTGGTGTCTGAGTAAAATCCGCCGTCCGCACTGCGGGCAAAAGCAGGAGGGCGAAAGGATGGACGTTTCGCAGCCGCAAAGCAGACGCAGAATATCGGTTGTAGAAAAGGCGCTCAGGATATAGAGTGCAAATATGGTACAGATATGAATCAATGCTGCCTGCATAACAGATTCCTCCTTTTGTATCTGGCTGTAAGAGAATTGTAACACAAAGTCCGGCGGATGAAAATGATTTTTTGAAAACGGGAGAGGAATTTATGAAAGAATGGATGAGCTTTGACTGGTGGTTTTACGGCGGGATTTTTGTTATGGCGTCCGCGGGGATTCTGTTTGCGGTGCAGACGGTTTTGTTTGCGGTAAAAAGGAAACGCATTGGCAGGAGGATGGATGAAGAATACGGGCAGCCTGGGAAATATCATAATGAAAGCAGCCAGTCATGATACAGACGACAGAAAGGAAGCAGAATATGTCCAAAATCATTGCAGGCATTTATGAAACAGACTGCGAAATCGGTTCCGGCGGCGGAGGAATTGTTTATCTTGGACGCCACACAAGACTTAATAAACAGATTGTATTAAAAGCGGACAGGCGCAGGCTGAGCGCCGGGGAAGAAAAGCTGAGAAAGGAATCAGACCTGTTAAAAGGGCTGAGCCATACCTATATCCCGCAGGTGTACGATTTTGTGCAGGAAGGGGACACCGTCTATACAGTTATGGACTATGTGGAAGGGGAAAGCCTGGACAAGGTACTGGCGCGCGGGCAGAAGATACCGCAGAAAATGATCGTGAAATGGGCCTGCCAGCTGCTGGAGGCTTTAAACTATCTGCATCAGCAAAAGCCGCACGGGATTCTGCACGGCGATATCAAACCGGCCAACATTATGCTCCGCCCGGACGGCAGCATCTGCCTGATTGACTTTAATATAGCGCTTGCGCTCGGCGAGGATGGCGCCGTAAGAGTCGGATACAGCAGGGGTTATGCTTCCCCAGAGCACTATGGCTCTGAAGGGGCAGATTTGAATCCGTTTTCCAAAAGCCGCATGCATGGCTCTGTGCCGGGCACAGGCAGTGAAAAAGATTCTGGCATAAGCGATACACTTATCTTAAATCCAAAAGAACACAGAGGGAAACGCAGCGGCATGTCAGACGGTTCCTCGTCTTCGGGCAGGAAAGTGCTTTTGGATGTACGTTCGGATATTTACAGTCTCGGAGCTACGCTGTACCACCTGCTGAGCGGGAAAAAACCGGCGGTAAGGGCGGCAGATGTTACGCCGTTAAATGAAAGCTGCTGCAGTCTGCAGATTGCTCAAATCATAGCAAAGTCTATGAACCCGGATGCATCCAGGCGCTACCAGTCCGCAGAAGAGATGCTGGATGCCTTTTTGCATCTTAGGACCAATGACAGGCGCGTAAAGAAAAATAAAAGGCACTATATCATAGCTGCGGCTGTATCTGCATGTCTGCTTTTTGCGGGAGCGGCCGGCGTATTTATCGGAATGAAGCAGAAGGAAAATTATCAGGAGTCATTTGCGCTTGCGGGCGATTCCCAGCTGCTGCTTGCAGACGGAGATACGAAATCAGCAGTCCGGCAGGCTGTCCGGGCGCTGGATACCGGAGAGGGCATTTTTAAAGTTCCGGTTCCGGCAAAAGCGCAGAAGGCGCTTTCGGATGCGCTTGGTGTCTATGATTTATCAGACGGATTTAAGCAGGAGGATATTCTTACGCTGCCGGCGGCACCGTTTGCGCTGGAGGTTTCTCCGAAAGGGACGCGCTTTGCAGCGGTGTATGCATATGAAGCTGCCGTGTATTCTGTGGGCAGCGATACGCCGGATGTCCGGTGCCATCTTAAGGAATCAGCGTTTTCAGACTGCCTGTTTCTGGATGAAGATACGATTGTATATGCCGGACAAAAGGGCGTGGAGGCTTACAGCATTCCGCAAAAGAAAGTGCTCTGGACAGGGGACGAAGCGGCGTGTCTTACGCTTTCCGGCGACGGCAGTACCGTAGCGGCATTAAATGTCAGGGATGATTATGCGGTTTTATACAATGCAGCGGACGGGAAAAAGAAGGCAGAGTGCCGGTTTCACGGACGCAGGATGCTTGCGGATGTGAATGATATTTATGTGGACTGGCAGAATTATCTGTTTGCATTGGATAATACGGGAGACTGGCTGGCTGTCAGCTTTACAAACGGCGGATTAAGCGTGTTTGATACAAAGGATGAAGATAATGAACTGATTTTGTACGACGAATCGGATTATGACAGATTCAGCGGCGGTTTCTGCGGAAAGATGTTTGCTTACGCGGCAAATGGAAGCAGCGGGAATTTTTTCGGCGTTCTGGATACAGAAGAACCTGCAATGGCTGGGAGCATGGAGTCGAGGGACAATGTAATCTGCCGGGCAGACGAAAACGGTATCTGCCTTTCAGATGGCAATCTGCTGGCACGGTTTGCACCGGGCACGCTGGAAGAGACAGAGCTTGCTTATACGCAGGGAAATACGATTGCAGATTATGACGCGGGGGAGCGTTTTACTATGGTAGTGACGGATGATGATGCGGTGTCATTTTATGACAGGGCAGCCAATCTGGTCAGCAGCATTGCATTTGAAAACGGTCATGATTTTATCCGTCTGGCTGGAAATTATGCGCTTGCCGCCAGCAGAGAGGAGCCGAAGGTACGCATTCTGCAGCTGGAAGAGCATGAGGAGGCACAGCTGGCCTGTTATGATGCCGGTTATGCTCATGATGAGGCGAGAGTCAGTGCGGATGGAGCATCGGTCATGCTGTTTGATTATAAGGGGTTTCGTACCTATGGATGTGACGGAACGCTGATAAGCGAATGCAGCCTGCCGGACGCGGAAGCTGTTTATGACCAGCAGTTTATCCGCAAAGAGGGGGACTCTTATCTGGAGGTAATCTGGTATGACGGCACGGTGCGCCGCTACGGCATGGACGGGACGCTGCTGGCAGAAAAAGATACAGAAGAAAAAGAAGAAAGTCCGAAGGAAAGAACGGAAGAGGAATCACAGATAAAGAAGGAAGCGCCGGATAAAAATCTGGAAGAGGAATTTCTGACAGACCGTTACCGGATTGTTTCTAAGCTGCATGAACCGCCCATGGTGTATGAAAAAGAGTCTGGAAAATCTGCGGGGCAGCTGGAAGAGGATGCGGAGCTTGCGTATGTGACGCAGTTAGAGGGCGGATGCATTATGACAGAATATGTCAGCACGAAGCTGCAGCGTTACGGACTGCTTTTGGATGAGGACTTGCAGACACTTGCGTATCTGCCGGATATCTGCGATGTGTACGGGGATACGGTGGTATTTGATTATCATAACGGTTCGATACGCGCTTGCAGTATTTATTCGCTGGAAGAACTGGCAGCACTCGGGCAGGCAGCAGGGGAGGTGGTAGGAAAAGGAATGTAAAGGATTTTTTATGTAACAGTCAGGGGAGCTGAACTGTTGCAGGAGTACAGTACAGATGAAAGAAGAGTACAGATGAAAGGGGAAAGCGGAGGATGAATAAAATCAAAAAGGCAGCGGCCCTGCTGCTGTGCATGGTGATGTGCATGCCCGGACTGACGGCGGCACAGACCTATGCTTCGGCGAATGAAGACGCTGAGGTACAGGCATCCGGGCAGAATGGAACAGATGCAAATCTGCCGGGACAGGATGCCGGGATGCCAGGGCAGGGGGAAGCTTCCGGGCAGGAGGATGCGGTAAGGTTTAATACCGGAAGGTTTGAATACCAGGTTATGGAACCCTCTCAAATGGAATCGCTGGCGGAAGAATTCGAGCGTAAATACGGTGCGGCAGTATCGGATCTGGAAGCGTATGAACAAAACGAAGATGCGGTGGCAGAGGCGAAGGCATTTGAACATTATACCGCGTATGATGAGGATGGAAGATGCCGGATTTCGATTGAAGAAGATGCTTTTTTCCCGTATGAGGTTCAGTTTTCTTATGACGGGGAAGTAACAAGCGAGTGGTTTTTAACAAGAGAGGATACGGTAAATATCAAAGGGCATGAGTTCTATCTGGATGCGCCTGTTACCGGGAAGGTGCTGACGCAGATGAGCCTGAATGTCGGCGGGGATGCGGTGACGGTTTACCCGGAGGAGAAGGAGTTTACGGATGAAGAAGGCGGACAGACGGATACGGCATCGCTGCTGCCGCTGAAGGAAGTAAGCCTTTCTGTGGATTTGACGGGGTATACACCGTTAAGTATGACAAAAGTTTCACTCTGGACAGTTTTTGGAAATACACAGGGACTGCCGCAGGATATGGCAGCGATGTGGAGGACATGGGGAGTTAATGACAGTACAGATAAGGATACAGATTATCATATCGTATCTATGAAAGATAAGCTTGATTTGTCATTTGCTTCCAGATTAGAGGTGATTGCAGGGAAGGCAAGCCAGCTTGCATCAGATAACATTCGTTATTTTGTTTCACTGAAGATGGACGGGGCTGAAACCTGGCTGGAGCCAGAGATTTATGTAGATAAACAGGGAAGCTGGCAGGCAGCGGACGTGGGAGCATTATACCGCAATACACATCTGACTTATGTGGATGGACGGGAAAAAGACGTACATATGCTGGACATGCAGATTGCTGAGGAAGAAGAAGGAGAACGTTATTTTTTAAGCCTGAATATGGACCTGAATATGTATCCGCAGGGAAAGACAATCAGGGTGTATGAAGGTGAATGGACAGAGGACAGTCTGAAAGAGGGAGCTAAGGACATTACAAATGAAATATGTGATGTAAATATGCTTGCTGCCGGCAGCGGATATCCGATAAAACCGAATATGTCGGGGAATATCACGATTGTTTCTTATGAGAATAATGAAATAACAGGATGCCTGCCAGTAATGCTGATGCTGGATATTACCCGTGCTTCTGTCAGTATTGATCACAATATCTACCAGAAAGAAAGTAATGGAACATTTCTCGCACAGGGTTACTGGAACGGATATGCAGAATATGAAAACGGATTAATGGAATATACCTATCGTCTGTTTTTCGGTCCGGCAGACGGAAAATACTTTGCGCGTTTTACATGCAGGAAAAACGGCGGAGATGACAGTGCACGTTCTGATTTGTCTGCATATATTGGCCGTTATGAGTCAGCGGAAAAGGCACAGGCATCCGGCGCACAAAATATAAAAGACAGTCTGTTTGGGGATGGATATGAGGCAGATTACAGCCAGGGTGTCATATTCAGTGTTTTTATTGGTTATCGGAAACAATATTACTGTATAAAGACCGAAGAAGCTGCCGGAACTGAAGGCGGAGAGAAACTGAACGGCTCGACCTGGGTAAGATTTCAGGGAGTTATGGCAGGGAGCGAAAGTGCTCCTGTTGATACGGAAGCATATATTTCCAGGCTGGATTCCTATGGAGACAATAATTTTTACACGATATTTGCAGACAGGGAGACAGAAGACGGAACAGAAATTAATTTAAATCACCTGGCTATGGATTTTGAAACAGAGCCTGGTGTGACCTTATATAAGGGAAAAAGCTCAACGGGGACTCCTGTCAAAAGCTGTGAGACATTTATAGATTTTTCCGGCGGAATGGTGCAGTTTACAGCTGTGTCAGAAAATAAAGAAAATTCAGAAAACTATTATATCCGGGTGCTGCAGCCCAAAACGGCCGAAGAAAGCAGTGCGGATAATGAAGAACAGCCTCTGTATATTAACAGTCTGGAGCATGAAAGTGCACAGACGCAGACGGGTGCAGACGGGGTCCTGATTTCAAAACGTGAAATCATGCTTGATTCGCGTCATGAGAACCGCCATAATATATTGCTGGTAAATACGGCTGTTACGACAATGTCAGCTTTGAAAGCGGAATTAAATTCTGATTATCTGGTAATGGATGAATACTGGAATCTGGAAGGAAAAGAAGCTTCGGATCTGAGCGGATTTACGACAGCCAGAGTACAGGACGGGCTTAAATATGGAACACTGCCCAATCTGGCACAGCTGCGGCTGAGGGCAAAGAGCAGTGATATCGAGCCAAATGATTATGATAATCTTGGAACACTTGTGATTACATCAGGTTCCAAAACGCTGATGATACTGAATCTGTCAGGGACAATTGGTGATCCGCATATTACGACAGAGGATAAGGATATCAAACCTCTGACACAATATGTTCCATATGGAACGGTGATTGAAAATAGCAATAAATATACCTATAAGAACAGAGTTTCTTATTCTTACACAGGCACTCTGCCTAAAGGCATGAATCTTGCACCAAGCGGAGAGTTATATGGCGTTCCCATGGAAACAGGTACATTTACATTTACGGTAACACTGCATAATCATTACCAGGGCTTAAAAAATACAAGCAAGACATTCCATATAACGGTTCAGGAGAATACTGACAGCAATGTAAATGGTGCTCAGGATGCCGGATATGAAATTACCGAACCGATTCTGAGCATTGAGGATACAGATGCGGATGGCAATTATCAGCTTTTATCAGTGGGTATGTTTCAGGAGTTTTTTGAACTGTATATTGACGGAGAAAAGCTGGTAAAAGGAACTGATTACTGGGCGCGGGAAGGAAGCACGCGTATCACGATTGCATCGCAGTCTCTTAAAAAAACGCCAGGCAGGCATACGATTGGCGTGGAGTTTCATAAAGACCGCAAAGACAGGCAGATAAGGGCCGGGGCACAGAATTATTATGCCGGCAGTTCTGGAAATAATACGGGCAGCTCTGGCGGCAGTTCCGGCTCCGGTTCCGGCAGCAGCTCTGGCGGAAACCCTGGTGCGGCACTGATTGGCAAAAACCCGCCGGCACCATCCAATCCGACAGTCACTCCGCCGGCACCATCCAATCCAGGAAGCACACAGCCGTCTGTCCCGCCTGTACAGCCTGAACCGCAGGAGCCTCCGGTAAGCCGCGTCATCCAGCAGGCAAAGACTTATACAGTGAAAGCAGGCGATACGCTTCGAAGCATTGCCAAAAAATACTACGGCAAAGCAAGTCTGTGGAAACGGATTTACGATGCAAATAGTGACAAAATTCCGGATTCCAGGAACCTGAAACCGGGAACAAAGCTGGTCATTCCGGCATTAAGCTATACGGTGAAAAAAGGCGATACTATTCAAAGCATTGCAAAGAAATATTACGGCGGACAGAGTAAATGGCAGCAGATTTACAATGCCAACAAAGATGTGCTTTCTTCACCGCAGCAGTTAAAGCCGGGCGATAAGCTGGTTTTGCCGGTTCCGGTGGTAAGGACTGTTTATAAGGTGCGCAAGGGGGATACATTACAGAGCATTGCACAGAATTTTTATGGCGATACGGACAGATGGAAGCTGATTTATGAAGCAAATAAGAGCAAGGCATCCGCTTCCGGGAAAGTAAAAGCGGGCAGGACGCTGCTGATTCCGGCAATGGCTTATACGGTCAAAAAAGGCGATACGACTAAGGATATTGCAAAGAAATATTATGGCGCACAGGGAAAATGGAAAATCATTTATAATGCCAACAAAGATGTAATTCCGTCTTCGCAGAAGTTAAAAACAGGCAGTAAGCTTGTGATACCGGTTCCGCTCTGCAGAAAGGTTTATCAGACTGCAAAAGGGGATACCTTAAAGAGTATTTCAAAGAAATTTTACGGGAAAGAAAGCAAGTGGAAGAAGATATACAGTGCGAACCAGAATAAGGTATCCGCATCCGGCAGGGTAACGGCGGGAAGAAAACTGGTGATTCCGGCGCTAAACTGCACGGCTGCAAAAGGCGACAGCTTAAAGAGCCTTGCTAAGAAGTATTATGGAAAAACTGACGGCTGGACGAAGATTTATAATGCAAACAGGGATGTGATTCCTGCTTCGAAAAAAATAGAAAAAGGCATGAAACTGGTCATTCCGGTTCCGGCTGAACTCTGATGAGCCGCCGCAGTTCACCAGCGGACTTTGCCAGGATACAAAAAAAGGCTGCAGCTGTATTTACAGCAGTTTTCTTTCTGCTGATTCCGGCGCCGGTTTATGCGTCCTGGCCGGCAGCGGCGGAATCATATCTGGCGGAAAGTACAGCTTCTTCCATAGATATGAAAGGTGAAAAGGAAGCGGCAGAAGTATCCGGAGGTATGAAAATATCTGTATTTTTGATAATACCTGCTGCGGCTGCAGTTTTGGGCTTCACATTCCTTTTCATCCGAAAGAAAAGTGCGGTGCAGAAGGGCAAAGAAATACAGGCTGATTCTGCCCGGGAAACGGAGTTTTTGTATTCAGCAGACTCTGACAGGGAATCACTGACGGTCTGCGATGAAGAGGATGCAGTAACAGAGATAATACAGGAGGGTCAAAACGATGTTACCTGTATGATGTGGAGTGAAAACGCCGGTATGTATGCGGTACTTACAGATATCAGTCTTCCCGGCAGGGTATTTCAGGCACCGCTTGGGGATGCTCTGATTATCGGAAGAAACCCGCGGCTATGCGGGATTACGATTGGCTATGACCGTTCGGTATCCGGGAGGCATTGTGAAATTACAGCCCGCGGCGGGCGTTATTTTATCAAAGATTTAAACTCTTCAAACGGTACCTGTGCAGACGGAATTGAAATTACGTCCGAAACGGAGATTTGGCCGGGCAGTGTGATACGCATGGGAACACTGGAAGTAAAATTTGAAATTAAAAAGCTGTCAGAATCAAGCTGATGGCGCAGATGAAAGAGTCAGTTGTGCAGTTTTTGCATGACTGGCTTTTTTGTTTCCATTCCTCCATATTGAAATTTAACTGCAAATATGCTAGAATTCTGCATAGTATCTGTATGGTTCAGGTTCTTCGGATTCAAAATACAATACGAAAACAGCTTTTTCAGGAACCTTTGGAAAAAGCGCTGCAAAACAGCAAAAAGCACAGGAAATGCCTGGAAAAAACAGCTGAAAAAGCTGCGGGAATGATGAAAAAGAATCAGGACGGCCTGATGAATACGGCATAATAAAAAAGCCTGGTTAGGAATGGCAGAAAGGAATCATTCTCTTATGAAAACAATTATGAAAAATCGGAAACTAGCCTCAAGAATCAGCATTCTGACAACGGTAATTACGCTGTCCGGCATGCTGCTGCTGTGGCTTGTCATTGCTTATAATACAGAATCTATGGTCCGGCGCAGTATTACGAGCCAGATGTCTAATGCAGTAGAATCAAGGGCTGTGATTATTGATGATTATGTGAAATCGGCAGAAGAATATCTGACAGCATTTGCTTTAAGCGGCGAAGTGCGGGACCTTTTAAAAGACCCGGACAATCCGCTGCTTCGGGAAAAAGCCAGTCAGTATACGATAGATTATGCAGATATCAAGGGGATTTTTGAAGGGCTGTATATTGCGAAACCGGATACCTATGTTCTGACACATACGGCCCCGGAAGCGGTCGGAATTACAACCAGGGAAGGCGAATCGCTGAAAACGTTTCAAAAGACGATTCTGGCCGGCAGAGAGCTGACGAATCTTGGAATCATGCAGTCTCCGGGGACAGGAAATATGGTTATTTCGATGTACTGCCCGGTTTATGAGCAGGAGACATGCATTGGATATGTGGGAGCCGGCGTATATGCCAGCCGTTTAATGGACGCGCTTTTGGATTTGGAGCTGAAAGGGCTGCCGGACAGCAGATATGTGTTTATGAATGCTGAGACGGGCGTTTATCTTTATCATGAAGACGAGTCAAAGCTGAATACAGAAGTGAAAGAAAAAGGGCATGCAGAGATTATCAGCCGTGTCCGGGAAGACGGCAGTACCGGGGCACAGACCTATACTTACCGGGACGAAAACGGCAGAAAACAGCTTGCTGTCTATAAATATCTGGATAACCGGGGCTGGATTTTTATGGTTCAGGCGGATTCCGGCGAGGTATATCAGTCGGTGCGGCTGGTGCGGATTTTAATGGGTGCGGCCTGCGCAGTGGTGGCGGCCATGATTATTCTGGTAACGCTGCTGATTTTGAGAAAGACCGGAAAAGAACTGATGGCTGTGGAAAAAGCGATTGCGGATTTGAGCGAATTTAATCTTTCGGCGGATGAAGGGCTGGAAATCTTTTATGGAAGAGCAGATGAAATCGGCCTGATTGCAGAAGCTGCGCATAATGTATGCAGCCATCTGCGGGCGGCGATTGAGGATATCGGCAGAATTTTAAGCGAAATTGCCGACGGAAACCTGACGGTGGATGTTCATAAAAATGAAGCATATTATATCGGCGGGCTGAGGATGCTTACAGGAAGCTTACAGGCAATCCAGTCTAAGCTTACAAAAGTGCTGAAAGAAATTTCGTATGTTTCCAGCCAGGTAAATGAAGAAGCAGGGCAGGTGCTGTCCAGGGCGGAATCGCTTTCTCACGGAGCGGAGGAGCAGTCTGTGTCGGTGCAGGCGCTTGGAACTGCTGTCAGCAATATCGAACAGCAGGCAGATTCTACAGTCAGTTATGCGGGGCGTGCCAAAGAAGAAAATTTACTGACACATCAGAGAATTGAAACATGCAGCAGCGACATGAGGAACCTTGTGGGCGCTATGCAGACGATTGATGAAAAATCAAAGGAGATTATTAAAGTAGTAAAAACAATTGAAGATATTGCATCTCAGACCAATATTCTGTCACTGAATGCGGCAATAGAAGCGGCACGTTCCGGTGAAGCCGGCAAAGGCTTCGCCGTCGTAGCTGAACAGGTCCGCACCCTTGCAGGCCAGTCTGCGGAAGCCGCCAGAAGCACAGCGGCTCTGATCGGGGACACGGTAACGGCAGTAGAAACAGGAACCCATATTTCGGACATTACAAATAAAGCGCTTCAGGAAGTGGCAGAAAGCGCGAAGAATGTATCAAAGGCCGTGGATTCTATTTTTGAAGCAGCCGACGGACAGTCGGGTGCGCTCAGCCGCATTTCGCAGGAACTGAAATGCATTTCGGATGTCGTGCAGATAAACAGCGATGCCGTAAAAGATTCCGCAGCGGTCAGTGAAAAAATGTCGGACCAGGCCGCAATGCTCAAAAGCCAGGTATCCAAATTCCAGCTGTAGACAGGCTTGTATTTATTTCCGTTATAACCAGATTATTGTTGAAAACGGACATTAAACATAGTAACATAGACTGTGGAGAGGGTTACTAAGTCAATGTATTTTTCTACATATCTGAGGAGGAAGAGTATATGTTTAAAAAACTGGAAGGAATGCGGATGCACAAGAAACTGAATTTTGGCTATGCCGTTGTAATCACAATGATGATTTTTTCAGGGCTTGTAAGTTTTGCCGGATTAGGAAGCCTGTATTTTGAGCTTCAGAGTGTCAATGAGGTGCAGAAAGCGGATACGGCGGTAAAAGTATGCAGAATCAATGTAAATGTAGCTGCGCGTAATATTCTGCAGATGGCGTTAAGCGATGACACGGATACATACAGCGGATATAAGGAGACGGTAGAAGACCGCCTGAATGAGCTTTACACGGAGATTGAGACGCTGCAGGAGGTGGATTTTCTCACAGATGAAATGCGCAGCCAGTATATTAACGCGTTAAATGAATGGGGGCCGATTGGCTATCAGATTATTGAATTAATAGAAGCAGGAAACAGGCAGGAAGCGGTTTCGAGTATTTTTATGGAAAGCGCTCCGGCGCTTGATAAAGTGGTGACAGTCTCAAAGCAGATAGATGAAGCGATAGCCGCAAGGAAGAAGCGTGCAGTCTTTCTGGGGCAGATTATTGCCGTGGTAGGATGTATTTCCATTCTCGGCTTTATTGCCGCGGCATCGGTGCTGGCGGCCAGAATCGGCAGACGCATTGTAAAATCCGTCCAGACGCCGCTTCAGGAGCTTGAAGAAGTGGCCGGGGCGCTTTCAGACGGAAACCTGCATCTGGAACTGAAATATCATTCAGATGATGAATTTGGCAGCATGGCAGACCACCTTCGCAATGCCGTCAGTATTCTTTCTTCTTATGTCGATGATATTTCAAACACGATGCAGGAATTTTCAAACGGCAATTTTGATGTGCATCCGTCTGTAGAATGGAAAGGAGATTTTAGGAGTATTCAGGATTCCCTGATGCAGTTTGAAGAGAGCATGGCTGATACGGTAAAAGGCATTCAGAGCGTGGCAGACCGGGTATCCTACGATGCCCAGCAGGTAGCGGGCAGCTCAGCCGGACTTGCTCAGGGGGCTGTAGAACAGACAGCGATTACAAGCGATTTATCAGCAACGCTGTCTTCTGTATCGGAACAGGTTTCACAGAATGCGCAGAATGCGGAGCAAATCAGCCGGAAAGTAGATGAGCTTGGCCGGGAAATTATCGACAGCAACCAGAAGATGCAGGAAATGGTAGACTCCATGAGCGAAATCAATGAAGCGTCTATGGAAATCGGCAAAATTATCGCGACGATTAACGATATTGCCTCACAGACAAACCTGCTGGCGCTGAATGCTTCGATTGAAGCCGCGCGTGCCGGGGAAGCAGGCCGGGGCTTTTCGGTAGTTGCAGATCAGGTATCGGTGTTAGCAGCGCAGAGCTCGGATGCTGCCAAAGAATCGACATCCCTGATCGGCACATCTGTAAAGGCAGTGGAAAAAGGCATGGTGATTGCGGATGAAACGGCGCAGAAGCTGAAACGGGTCGTGGATGATTCCAAATCTATTACAGAAGAGGTAAGCCATGTGGCTTCTGACCTGGAAGCGCAGACAGATGCAATTATGCAGATTGACGACGGAGTAGTGCATATCAACGATGTCGTAAAAACCAATTCCCAGGCCGCAGAGGAAAGCGCATCGGCAAGCCAGGAGATGAGCAGTCAGGCAGAAAGCTTAGAGGGGCTGATTCGCCGGTTTAAGGTAGGGAAATTTTGAAACATACGCCGCTGTGGAATGATTCTGCATGCGGCGTATATTATTTTACTGCCGGCCGTCAGGGAAAGAAAGGATTTAAGGGATATACTGCTCCTGTATGTGAACGATTTCCTGGTTCTTTACCGTCAGATGATAAGGAATATTCGTTCCTTCACGTTCTTTTAAAACAGAAGAAAATTCTTCCGCAGTCACTTCTATCGGTTCGTAAGAATCTGTCCAGCTTAATATGCTGCAGACACAGTTCTCAGCAGCCGGCAGCATTGCCAGGGAAGGCTCTTCGTTATACACATAAAAACCGGAATCCATATGCTCCCCTTCGATGCCAAGCTCGGAAGCCCGTTTCCCGGGCACAGTCACCCATTCAACGGCATCAAACGTAACTGTCCGGCTGTCAAAATCTTTAATATAAGCAAGAAATTCTTCCGTATTATTACTTTGAGAAGAGGTCTGGCCTTCTTTTGCAGTCTCTTTGGAAGAAGGCGTATCTTTTACATCGGTTTCTTTGGAGGAAGACGCATTTTTTACATCTGTCTCTTTGGAAGAAGGCGTATCTTTTACATATGCATTTTTAGAAGCAGACGCATCTTTTGCATCCGTATTTTCAGAGGCAGCTGCTTTAGAGTGCTGCGTGCTGCCGGCTGACTGCGCTGCCAGATTCTGTGCGGGTGATTCATGGAAAGAGCATCCGGTCAGAAAGCTCAGGCTGAAAGCCGCGGCAGCAGCAAAAAGTAAAAATGCAGTTTCATTTTTCCCGGTTTTATTTATCAGAATATTTTGAAATCTTTTCTTCATAATCTGTTTCCCTCCATAAAATTGTGCGGATATCATGCTGCGTTTGGTACATGTTTTGTGCAGCGCAGATAAAAGCGTTTCCGTATATGCCTTTCGAAAGGCAAAATCCATGTCCTGAACAACCCTCTCATCACAGGCCAGCTCCATATCGACCGCTGTTTCCTTCTGCATGAAAAATACAAAAGGGTTAAACCAGTGCAGGCAGCCTGCAGCGGTCAGCAGCAGTTTTATCTCGTTATCCCGGTGTCTGAAATGAACCAGCTCATGCCTTAATATAAAAAATAATTCCTCCGTGCCATAAGCTGTATCGGGCAGTACCAGAACCGGATGCAGAAAACCAAAGAGCATCGGGCTATCCGCCCTGGGATAACGGATAACAGACAGTCTGCGTTTTATATGCAGAAAATCCGATAATTCCTGAACCAGAGCTGATACAGAGTTCTCCTCTTCAAGCCATCCTTTTGTAAAAATTTCTTTTTTTAAATGCAGATAACTGCGAACATGCAGTGCCGCAAAAACAAAAACGCCAGTCACCCAGAGCAGAGCCGCTGCATCTAAAAATGTGATGCCCGCCTGTATCTTTTCGGAATATGGTGCGGCAGGTACTGTCAGCTGCTGCGGTATCGTCACGGTAATAGAGGCCTGCGACAGGACGGGGCCAGATACTGCTCCGCCGGAGCTCAGCACAGATTTACCATATCTTCCAGCCTGTGCCAGCATATGCAGTACAGGCTGGAAAAACACTGCTCCGTTTACAGGAATGAGAAGACGCGCGGCAGGGAATATCCACAGACGGCATTTCCATTTTGCAGCATAGCGGCTGCGTATAAACGGCGATGCGATAAGGAGCATCAGTATAGTCAGGCTGGCTGTGAAGGAAACGGATAAATTGGTCAGGAACAGGGTTTTTATGACGGGATGAATCATGTGGTCTGCCTCCGGGGTGTTAATTTTAGGAAACTTCAGTAACTTAAGTTATGCGTTTGTATAATTATTATACGTCTGCATAATAAAAATGTCAACTGGAAATTCTGATTAAGTATTACCGCCTTCCAGCATACACCCCAATTCACCACCGTGCTTAAAGGCATCCACGTAAAACTTTAGAAAACCAGCCTTTTTTTGTCTAAACATCCACTGTCATGCCCCTCCCCGGCAAAACAGAGGAATTAAAAGTTGATTAATCGGATGAATAGCGATATACTATAACTAAAACTTGCTTTGCTGCAGAATCTGCGAATTCTCATTAAGCACCGGAAGCCAGGCTGGAGCAAAAGAGGCAGCAGATTCAGCGTCAGGAGTCAGATTTCATGACAGAGCCGGGTGCGTGTATTGAAAAGCCGGGTGAAGGAGATTATCTATGGAGATTATCAGTATACTGGAAATACTGCTTCATCATATTGTGGAAGCAGCGATTTTAATTTTTGAATTTATCGGGGTCGGGATTATTATTTTCTCAGGACTGCAGGGATTTCTTCTCTATTTAAAACAGTCCCCCGCTACCAAACTGACACTTGCAAAAGGGCTTGCAATGGGACTGGAATTTAAGCTTGGAAGCGAGATACTAAGAACCGTTGTGGTAAGGGAATGGATGGAAATCGGAACAGTGGCAGGAATTATTGTGCTGCGGGCGGCTCTGACCTTTTTGATTCACTGGGAGATTAAGGAGGAGGAAAAAGGGATAGAGTAGCATGTTTATGAAATTCTCTTTTTCAATGCAGCCAGAGCGCCGTAATGCAGGATATCAAATTCCATGGGAGCAGTGCGTGCCAGCAGCTGCCGGTGTTCCCGTTCCCATGCAGCGGTTTCTTTTTCAGAAAGAGAAGCGCCGACGCCTCTGCAGGCTTTCATTCTGCCATTCCAGGATTCGCGCGTGAAATGAACCTTTAACGGGAACTCTTCATGAAAGTCGGGGTCAAATTTTTCATAATAACAGCCTGGGATATGGACTGGGTGCATGGTTTCGCCCGCGCCGCTCCATCCGGGATTATATTTTAGCACAAGGTTTTCACTGGCCTGTGCGGTCTTATCTTCAAAAGGCAGCCAGGCCATATATAAGATAAGAATACGTCCGTTCGGTTTTAACATACGGAAAAGCTGTGGCATAATCTGTGCGTGGTTAAAATACCAAAAGCACTGGCAGGCGGTAATCACGTCAAAAGTGCCGTCTGGAAAATTTGTGTTTTCCGCTGACCGGACATCGTAATCAATATCCATTCCTTTCGAAAGTTCTCTGGCCATTTCAATCTGATTTTCTGAAATATCCGTTCCCGTCCATTTAGCCCCGTAACGGTACAGGTTCCTGGGAAGCACGCCGGTTCCCGTTCCAAGGTCAAGTACCTTCTGGCCCTGGACGCAGAGTCCGCGGTTTATTATCCTGTCATAAAATTCCTGCGGATAAATATCCCGGAACTTTGCATAGTCTTTCGAAACCCGTCCCCAGTCAAACGCTTTTCCTCCGTCTATATTTTTATCTGTAAGATTCATTCTTTTTCTCCTCTTGTGCAGCAGGGACCCCTTTCCCGCTGTCTGAATCTGTCTTTTAATAGAAAACGCAGAAAATCAAGGTATTGTTTTTGAAGAGTGTCATCGGTCTGCCTTTCACGTATTACGCAGTCCCATTCATCTATCAAAAATATAAATTTCTTTCCGGTTTTGATATAAATTCTTTTTAATGTATCGACAAGCCCCCTGTTCTGTCTTTTCAGGCAGTCACCGTATTCTTCCAAAAGTTCCTCGAGAACTTCCTGTTCCAGATACTGTGTCAGCTCCTGCTCTTTTGCACCGATTAAAAACTGCTGCATATTCAGAAAGATGACATCATATTGATTCAGGTGCTTCTCAAAACTGCTGCAGCGCGAAAGAGAAAGACCCTGAAAGAGTTCTCTGGAACTGCAGCCGCGGCTGTAGTAGGCAGCAAGCATTTTTAATGCCATGGATTTGCCAAAGCGCCTGGGCCGGCTGATACAGATATATTTTTCTTCGGTATGAATCAGTTTGTTTGTACATGCGGCAAGGCCGGTTTTGTCTACGTATATCTGAGAGTTTATGGATTCACGGAAGCCGTCGCTGCCTGGATTTAGATATATTCCCATGTAAATGCATCCTTTCTGAGGGAGGGGGTGAAGATAAGGCTGGTTTTTTTATTTTAGCATATTTTGGGGGAGGTCACAACTGGTATTTGGGGGGGGGGAGGGGGGTGGCTGGGCGGACGCCGGGAGAGGGGATTTGCACGGTCTTCCCGCGGCGGTTCCAGAATGTTAAGAATCCCTAAGTATTCTGCGGTCAGGCTGTGGCTGCGGACGGTCGCGGCACCTAGTTCGCCCTGGCTTACAGCCATAAGCTAAAGGTGCCGCTTCGGCTTCGCCGCCTGGTTTTTGAGGCAGAATACTAAGGGATTCTAAACATTCTTCCAATGCCGCGGGAAGACCGTGCAAATCCCCTCTCCCGGCTGGTTTTTGGGAAGCGTTACAGCTGCATGAAGTGACGGGAATGTATGAGTGGATGGAGGGTAGGAGTTAATGAAAGATATAAGTTATTGGCGGGGATATAAATTATTGGCGGGATATAAGTTATTGTAAGACATGAGTGAATGTAAGATATAAGTTCTTGTAAGATATGAATGTAAGATATAAGTTCTTGTAAGATACGAGTGACTGTAAAATATAAGTTCTTGCAAGATACGAGTGACTGTAAAATATAAGTTCTTTTAAATATAAGTGACTGTAAGATGTAAATAGCCTGAATGAATTATTTATATGTTTGGCGATATTCTATTGCACTAGTTTTCAATTTTTTGATTCTATGTTATATGTAGATTATACTGCCAGTATACATGATATATTTCAGATATCGCAAAAATACGTATGAATTAAATAAACTGATAAACTGTATTATTCTCCAACAAATTATACAAAAATCAAATTATAATATAAATAAATTTCAAATTTGAATCTATCAAATCCTTCGCAGATTTTCATGTAAAACTTGAGAAAAACAGCCGGATGACGGGGAGATGCGCTGGATTCCTGTGACGTTGGAAGAATGTTTAGAAGCCCTTGGTATTCTGCTCGACAAACAGGCGGCGAAGCCGAAGCGGCACCTTTAGCTTATGGCTGTAAGCCAGGGCGAACCAGGTGCCGCGTCCGTCCGGTGCCACAGCATAAATGCAGAATGCCTAGGGATTCTTAACATTCTGGAATTGGAACAGAATCCAGCGCATCTCCCCGTCATCTGGCGTCCGAGAGGCCAAAAAACCATTCACCTTGTCCCCCGCAATAAATATCCCCCAGGGAGGCTTGTGAAAAGATTTTTTAAATGAGAAAATAAGGAATATCTGCAGGCATCCCGCTTCAGAACATCCGCTTGCAAATAAAGTGAAAACGAAAAAAGGAGCATTTTAAGTTATGAAGAAATTTACTGCATTTTTATCTGCATTTATCCTTTTATCAGTTCTGTCAGGCTGTGGCAGCAGTATGGATTCTGCAGCAGATACAGTACAGTCTGTGCTGACTTATGGCAGCGGGGATTATACCAGAATTAACCCGGCTATGGATGAACACGGCGAAATAAATATTTTACTGTTCAACGGTCTTACGGCACATAACGGTAAAAATGAAGTCGTGCCCTGCCTTGCAAAAAGCTGGGAATTTGATGAAGCGTCCTGTACCTATACATTTCAGCTGGAAGAAAATGTAACATGGCATGACGGGGAAGCGTTTACGGCAGATGATGTTAAATTTACGATAGAAGAGATTATGAACCCTGAGAATGGTTCTGAAAATGCGCCGAATTTTGAAGATGTGGAGGAGGTTACAGCTGTGGATGCGCATACGGTTTCGTTCCGGCTGGCGGCTCCTAATACTGCATTTTTGGATTATATGACAATGGCGGTGCTGCCGGAGCATCTTTTGGCAGATGAGGATATGCAGGAGTCTGAGTTTTTCCGTGCGCCTGTGGGGACGGGGCCTTACAGACTGGAAAAATGGGAGGAAGGGCAGGAGATTATCCTTGCAAAGAATGAAGACTATTTTAAAGGAGAGCCGCACATTGACCAGATTATTTTTAAAATTGTGCCGGATGACCATGCCAGGGCTGTTCAGATGGAAACCGGGGAATTAGACCTTGCGCTGCTGACGCCAAAGGATGCCCAGTCCTTTGATGCAAAAAAGGGGGTTGTGCGTTATGTTATGAAGACATCGGATTACCGGGGAATTATGTTTAATTTTCAAAATGAATACTGGAAAGAAAATCGGGATTTAATTCCAGCGGTCTGTTATGGGATAGACCGGGATGCGATTGTCAGGGCGGTGCTCGAAGGCCAGGGGGAGGCAGCATACGGGCCGCTTCAGCGTAATATTTATAATAATGAAAATGTGAACCATTATGATTATAATCCGGGGAAGGCAAAAGAGATTTTAGAAAAATCCGGCTGGGTTATGGGGGAAAACGGCTTTTATGAAAGAAACGGCCAGACCGCCGGATTTGTGCTGAACACCGGTGCGGGGGACCAGGTACGTGCGGATATTGCGCAGGCAGCGGCTCAGCAGCTTCGTGAAATTGGAATTGACTGCAGCGTTGAGATTCCGGTCCGTACAGACTGGGCCGGGCAGATGGCTTATTTAATCGGATGGGGCAGTCCGTTTGACGCGGATGACCATACCTATAAAGTATTTGGAACCGGCAAGGGGGCTAATTACAGCGGCTATTCGAATGCGTCTGTGGACCGTTATCTGCGAAAGGCCCGTCAGTCAGATGATACGAAAGTCCGTTCGCAGGCGTATGATAAATTTCAGGAGGCATTAGCAGATGACCCGGCGTTTGCATTTATCTGTTATGTGGATGCGAATTATGTGGCAGATGCAGCAATAGAAGGGATTACGCCGGATACGGTTATGGGGCATCATGGCGTGGGGATTTTCTGGAATGCGGCTGAATGGACAATAAACCGTTAAAAAATCCGTAAATACAGAATTAACATATGGAATAAAAAAGCCTGGGAAGAAACTTTTTAAAAGAAACTTTTTAAAAGAAACTTTTTAAAAGAAACTTTTTAAAAGAAAGTTTATAAGAGAAAGTTTTAAAAAAGAGTTTATAAGAGAAAGTTTTAAAAGAGAGATTATTAAAAGAAAGTTTTAAAAGAGGTTTATAAGAGAAAGTCTTTGAAATATATTAAAGAAGAATATAATAAAAAGAATATAATAAAAAGAATGTTTGAATGAAAGTTTTTAATTAAGAAAACATACGAAGAGAAAGCTTTCTTATAAAGATGCAATGATATAACAAATAGGAAAGAAAGCTTCCAGAAAAGCACGCATTTGAAATAGCAGGGGAAAGGAAAGAGAGCCGGTGGAAAGAAATGAGACAGAAAATCTTTTGGAAGTGAAGCATCTGTCGGTTAGCTTTGATACGGAAAAAGGGGAGGTGCAGGCCGTCCGGGATGTGAGTTTTACGCTGAAACGGGGCGAGATTCTTGTACTGGCCGGGGAATCAGGAAGCGGAAAAAGCGTGCTTTGCAAGAGCATTATGAAGCTGCTGCCGTCTTCGGCGAGAATAAAATCCGGCAGCATTACGGTATGCGGTACGGATATTACAGGATATCGGGAACGGGATATGCGCAGGCTGCGCGGAAGGCTGTTTTCTATGGTATTCCAAAATCCTATGACGTTTCTGAATCCGTCTATGACTGTCGGAGCACAGATTGCGGAGGCGGTGAAAGTGCATAATCCGGCTGTATCGAAAGCAGAGCTGGAGGAACGGGTGGAAGAGCTGATGCGTTTAACGGGCATAGATTCTGTAAAAGAACGCAGATGCCAGTATCCGCACCAGTTTTCCGGCGGTATGCGCCAGCGTGCGGTTCTGGCTGCCGCGCTCGCGGCGGACCCGGATATTTTGTTTGCTGACGAACCGACGACCGCGCTGGATGTTACGATTCAGGCACAGATTCTGGATTTGTTCCGGGAAATCATAAAAAAGCTGGGTGCAGCTGCAGTGTTTGTGACCCATGACCTGGGAGCGGCTGCAAGGGCAGCAGACCGGGTGGCCGTGATGTATGCCGGGAAAATCGTGGAGACCGGGACAGCGGAAGAGATTTATTATGACCCGAGACATCCGTATACCTGGGGGCTGATGCAGTCGCTTTTAGCAAACGCGAATCATGCGAAAGATAAGCAGGCGTTAAATGTAATTCCCGGAATGCCGCCTGTTATGATAAACCCTCCAAAGGGCGATGCCTTTGCCAGCCGGAATGTATATGCCCTTCGAATTGATTATGAAAAAGAACCTCCGATGTTTCAGATTACGGATACGCATTTCGCCGCATCCTGGCTGCTGGATGAGCGTGCTCCAAAGATACCAGTTCCTCCTGGCGGCAGATGCTGGCAGGATATCAGGCAGAACATTCTGCAGGAAAACATACAGCCGCCGGAAAGTGCAGAAGAAAAAGCGTTTCACGCTGAGCAGCCTGAGCGGGCAGGCGGAAAACAGCTGCCGGAGTGTGCAGAGGAAAAAACGTTTCACGCTGAGCAGACAGGCAGGAAGCAGCCGCCGGAAAGTGTAGAAGAAAAAGCATTTCACGCTGAGCAGCCTGAGCAGACTGGCGAGAAACAGCTGCTTCAATGCGCAGGAGAAAAAGCGCTTCGCACTGTACATTCTGAGCAGACAGCCGGGATATTTAAGAAAGAACACGCAGAATGTGAAGTTTCAGGGCCTGATATACTGCTGGATGTGCGGCATTTGTCCCATGTATTTTATGTGAATAAAAAAACAGCCGTCAGGGCGGTGGATGATGTATCGTTCCAGATAAGAAAAGGAGAGATATTTGCCCTGGTGGGGGAATCGGGCAGCGGGAAGTCGACGATTGCCAGATGTGTGATGAATATTGTGAAACCTTCCGGCGGCAGTATTTTTTATAAAGGGCTGAATGTATGCGACGACAGAATATTTCGAAAAAACAGGAAACATTTAATGGCTGTGCGGCAGATGATTTTTCAGGATTCGGATTCCAGCCTGAATCCGCGCATGAAGGTATGTGATATTATTGCGGAACCGATGCGGATACATCACCGAAAACCGAAGCGGGGCTCTTACCGCAGAGAAGCGGAATTTCAGATGTATCATGCCGGGCTGGACTGCGGCTATCTGGGTGCGTATCCCTATGCATTATCCGGAGGGCAGCGCCAGCGTGTGGCAATTGCCAGGGCGCTGGCGATGGAACCGGAGCTTTTGGTGGCAGATGAGCCGACGGCTTCTTTGGATGTCTCCATTCAGGCTCAGATAATCAATCTGTTCAGACATCTGCAGAAGGAACATGGATTTTCGTTTTTATTTATTTCTCATGACCTGCCAGTGGTGGAATATCTGTGTGACCGGGCAGGCGTATTATATCGCGGGAAACTGGTAGAGTGTGCCCCTGTGAAAGAACTGTTTTCCAATCCGCAGCATCCGTATACCAGGTCTCTTCTGTCAGCAGTTCCGCTTCCAGACCCGTTAAGAGAGCGGAACCGGAAAATGACGGTATTTCATGAGAAAGATTTTGTGCGCGGAGCAGAGTGGATACAGACTGGCCCCGGTCATTATGTGCTGCAGTGAGAAGGGAACAGGCAAAGAGGGGCGGGGTGAAGGGGACAGAAAGCATGTGCGGCATTCAGCTTTTTGTGACAGGCAGCATGGCAAAAGGAGGGCAGGATGTGAAAAAACAGGATAGAAGTCAGGAAAAAAGGCCGTTTGCCGGGCAGGCTGGGAAGCAGGAGCAGCGGACGGAAACAGGGCCGGAAGAGAGGCCGGAAGAAAGACCGGAAAAAAGACAGAATAGGAAACAGGAAAAAATGTTTTATTATACTGGAAAATTCCTCTTTTTTCTGTTAAGCATTCTGTTTTTATCCGCAGCGGTCTTTTTCATTTCCCGTCTTGCGCCAGGGGAGCCGCTGGTATCTTATTATGGAGAGCGGGCTGAAAAAATGAGCCCCAGAGAACAGGAATGGGCAAGGGAGAAGCTCGGGTTAAATCATCCGCTTCCGGTTCAGTACGCCAGATGGCTTGCAAATGCTGTCCGGGGAAATTTTGGCATTTCGTATAAATATAAAATGGATGTTACAAAGGTTATCGCGGGGCGAATCGGAAATACGCTGCTTTTAGGCGGAACCGGATTTCTGCTGATTTTTGCCGCAGCGCTGCTCCTGGGGATTTTCTGTGCATGGAAGGAAGACAGCCTGGCAGACCGTATTATCTGTAAAACAGGCACTGCATTAAGCTGTATACCGGAATTCTGGCTGTCTTTGTTACTGATTCTGATTTTTGCAGCCGGGCTGAAGTGGCTGCCCAGCAGCGGTGCATATGACACAGGCGGCAAAGGCGATGTCTGCGAACGCATCCGGCATCTGATTCTCCCTTTAACGGCAGTGGTCAGCAGCCATTTGTGGTATTATGCTTATATGGTGCGCAATATGCTTTTGGAGGAAGTGAAGGCTGATTATGTACTTTTTGCAAAATCCAAAGGACTCTCCAAACGGGAAATTATGTTCCGGCACTGTCTTGGGAATGCGGCTCCGGCTTATTTAAGCATGATGGCGCTGGCAGTTCCGCATATTCTTGGAGGGACTTATATTATAGAAACGGTGTTTTCTTATCCGGGAATCGGGACGCTTGCTTATGAGAGCGCGAGGTATCAGGATTATAATCTGCTGATGCTGCTTTGTATTCTTACGGGGACTGTGGTGATTTTCTGTAATATGGCGGCGGAGATTATGAATGAGAAAATTGACCCGAGATTGCGGGGAGAGGGGAGATGGGGGAGGTTTGGATAGGGGAGGTGCTGGCCTCTCGGACGCCGGGTGACGGGAAGATGCACCGGCTTCCTGCTCCGGCTCC
>CANDJC010000018.1 GCA_947384955.1 uncultured Eubacterium sp.
TGCTGCTATGGAAGAAAAACAGATTCCTGGTTTCATATTATCTATACGCATTCCGATTTTGCACCAAATCATACGCCGCTGATTCCTACGCAGCTTCTTTCAAGCGCAGGAAATTTTCTCATTGCAGCGGTATTATTCTGGTATTCTTCAAGGTCAGAGACAGACGGTACAACCGGCGCACTTTATATGATATTATACAGTGCAGGCAGATTTGTCATTGAAATATTCCGCAATGACTATCGCGGCTCTGTAGGCAGCCTGTCTACTTCACAGTTAATTTCCGTTGCGGTATTCCTGACCGGTATCCTGCTAATGGCCATTCTCACCAAAAGAAACAAAGAGCATAAAAATTTTTCAGCCTTTTGAAACTTTCTGACATCATTGTGCGTCTATTAGTATGTAGGAAATTTCTGCCTGTAAACCGGGCAGAAAAAACAGGAGGTTTTCGTTATGAATGATGAGAAGAAACAGGCCGCGGTATCTGCGGAAAAAAGTACAAAAGGAAAGCGTGCGGCAAAGGCCGTCATATCCACGGCACTTGCCGGGTGTCTGATTGCCAGTCTCGGACTGAACATTTATCAGGCCAGCCGGGATTTTACCCAGAACAAAAAAGTCAATAAATTTATTGATGACCAGCTCGAACGCCAGGCAAAAGAAGCCGAAAAAGAAAATACCTATCAGGAAGACGGCTATATGGTCGGCGACCAGTATGAAATACGCAGTACAGCCAAAATTTCGGATGCCTATAAAAACGGCAGTGACAGCGGACTTGCGGCCGAAGATAAAGAAACACTGAAAATGGCTTCTGACGTTTTAAAGAAAATTATTAAAAAGGACATGAACAATTATGAAAAGGAGCTGGCTGTCTATGAATGGATGTACAAAAATGTCGGCCAGGGACGCAGTTCTGTCGTAACGCTTCCTGGCAGCGGCGGAAGCGCATTTACTCCCCACGGCGCGTTATCCGGCCAGAGTACCGTCTGTGTCGGTTATGCGACAACCTTCCGCATGTTTATGAATATGCTGGACATGGACTGCCATATTGTCCACAACGAATATCATTCCTGGGATATGGTGCAGCTTGATGACAACGAATGGTACCAGGTAGATATTTACTCCGATGTGGCAGGCAGATGCCAATACCAGAATTTTAATATGACAGATGAAATTGCCAGAAGCTCCCATGACTGGGACGATTCCGCACTCCCGGAAGCAAAGGGACTGAAATATTCCTATGCCGTTCAAAACAGTAAAGAAGTTAAAAATATTTATGCGGTTCCCGCCAGAATCAAAAAATGTCTGGACAAGAAAAAATCATCCGCCTATTTCAAATTCAAAAAGCCTTTAAAGAGGGAAGAGCTGCCGATTGCAGACTTTTTGTTAAATCAGATGAATACGGCAATGATGTCGATGCAGGGGTTTGAAAATTACAATATGTCCGGCATGTGGTATCAGGATGAACAGGAACATTATATTCTGGCTGTATTTATTCAAAATTACGGAGAATCAGAAGAATCTTCTTTTGATGAAAGCTCACCGGAAGGCAAAAAACTTATCAAAGCGGTTGCAAAAGCTTTTGGTGTGGATGTGCCGGAAGCAGAAGACAACAGCGGCACGGAGAATAAAGGCGAAGAAGTGCCTGTAGAACGCGAAACCATAAACCTTCTGACTGCAGACAGACTCTGACATATCAGCCTTTGAACAGAAAGGAACAAATCACCATGAAAAAATATATAAGCTGTGTCCTTCTGACGGCAATGCTCGTAATGACGTCAGCCTGCGGCGGCACAGATACATCCTCAGAAACCGATTCAGAAATATCGATATCCAGATTACAGGATACCATGCTTTCAGCCGATACAACACTGCCTGAAATGACCCGGGTATCCAGCGAAGATGACCAGGCAGAGCTCAATTTTACTGCCCTTACCGATTTAAGCTATGATATGGCAGATGCTTATTTTTATGCCTATGCCACGGAAGGTACCGCCGAGGAAATTGCTGTCATTAAATTGAAAGACAAAAATGATGCTGCCGCCATGATGGATTCGCTTCATGAGCATATCGAAAAACGCAAAGGAACCTTTCAGGAATATGCACCGGAACAAATCAGCATGGCAGAAAATGCTGTTGTCACAAGAGAAGGCAGTTATGTTGCGCTCATCATAAGTTCTAAAAACGGCATGGTTCAAAAAGCATTCCAGGCATGTTTTGAATAATTTATTAATAAAGGAGACAAAAGCATGGTCTTTAGCAGTATTGTATTTTTATGCATATTTTTCCCGGCAGTCATTATTCTGTATTATCTGTGTCCGCTGCGGCTGCGCAATTTCTTTCTGCTTTTAGCAAGCCTTTTGTTCTATGCGTGGGGTGAACCAAAATATATTGTAATCATGCTGTTTTCCACGGTTTTTGATTACTGCAACGGAAGACTTTTAGAATACTCTGAGACCAGAGGCAAAAAGCTTACATTGGGCAGAATCGTTCTTGCCGTTTCTGTCCTTGGCAATCTGGCAATTTTATGTTTTTTCAAATACACTGATTTTGCAGTTACCACGATAAATTCGCTGGCCGGGACAGATTTTTCTGTACCCGGACTGGCGCTGCCAATCGGCATTTCCTTTTATACCTTTCAGACGATGTCATATACCATTGACGTATACCGCGGAAATGTCCCTGCACAGCATAACCTGATTTCCTTTGGCATGTATGTCTGCTTATTTCCGCAGCTGATTGCAGGACCGATTGTCCGTTACAGTGATATTCAAAATGAAGTCCGCATCCGAAACACTTCATTTCCTCTTTGTGCCGCGGGAATGCAGCGTTTTTTACTGGGTCTTGGAAAAAAAGTTCTGCTTGCAAATCAAATCGGAGCATTATGGGATGAAATATACAGTCTGCATGCCGGTGATTTATCCATGGCCCTTGCCTGGCTTGGCGCTTTTTCCTATACTTTTCAGATTTATTTTGATTTTTCCGGTTATTCAGATATGGCCATCGGACTTGGGGAAATGTTTGGATTTCATTTTCCAGAGAATTTTAATTATCCGTATGAATCCAAAAGCATTACAGAATTCTGGCGCCGCTGGCACATGACACTGAGCGGATGGTTTCGGGAATATGTGTACATCCCTTTGGGCGGAAACAAAAAAGGCGCTGCCAGACAGCTTGTGAATTTATTTATTGTATGGTTTCTGACGGGCTTATGGCACGGGGCCGGATGGAACTTTATTTTATGGGGACTGTATTTCTTTGTACTGCTTATGCTGGAAAAGCTGTTTCTGCTGAAAATATTAGACCGTCTTCCTGCCTTCCTTCAGCATCTGTATGCACTCTTTTGGATTGTGTCCGGGTGGGTAATTTTTGCATGTGACGATTTAGCAAAGCTTAAAAATTATATAAAAATGCTTGCAGGCATCGGTGTGCCCGCAGTGAACCGGCTTGCCTTATATGAATGGACTACGCATGCTGTTTTCCTTATCATACTGGCTGCTGCCTCCACAAGCCTGATGAAAAGCCTGATGGAAAAAATTTCAAACAAATTCTGCATGCAGACCGGCCAGGCGGTTTTATTCTGGCTGAAAAGCGGCTGGTGCATGCTGGTGCTGCTATGCAGCATGGCAATGCTTGTCAGCGGCAGTTACAATCCGTTTTTGTATTTTCGATTTTAATAAAAAGGGGACTTTCTATGAATCAGCAAAAAGCATCCTCCCGGATTTTTTTTATGGCAGCCATCCTGATTCTTTCCGTCAGCGGTATCCTGCTGTTTGTGCTTCCAGAGCACAGTTATTCTGAAAATGAAAACCGATATCTTACAACGTTTAAACAGCCTTCTGTTTCTGCCTTTTTAGATACTTCCATGCAGAAAAATATCACAGACGGAGCAAATGACCAGTTTGCGGGCCGCGACCTTTGGATGAAATTTGCCTGCAGCATGCAGCATGCAGCCGGCTTTCAGGACATCGGAGGCGTTTATCTTGGCCGAAACGGCTATTACTTTGAACGCATTTTAGACAGTGACCTGTCCGAAAAGCATTATACAGACAATCTGAATTATCTGAATCAGGCCGCGGCCCGTTACCAGACGGTAAAAACCTGTTTTCTGCCGGTTCCATCCAAGGGTGAAATTCTAAAAAACGAGCTTCCTGCAAACGCTGTATTATACGATTCAGACAGACTGTATGCTCAGGCACAAAAAAAGCTGGCAAATGTATCCCTTGCCGATATCCGAAAGGAGCTGACTGCAAAATCAAAAGACTTGCAGCTGTATTTTAAAACAGACCATCACTGGACTATGGATGCGGCTTATACTGCATATCAGTTCTGGTGCGGCATGCATAAATATGAGCCCGGGCCGCTGAAACAGTTTAAGCCGGAATGTGTCAGTGACAGCTTTTATGGAACACTGTATTCCAAAACCCCGGAATTTCACACACAGCCGGATAAACTGCTGGTTCCGTCTGCATTACCAAAGGCAGACATTACGATTAACGGCAAAGAAGCTGACAGTATTTATGACCGCAGCAAATTAAACACAAAAGATAAATACGGTGTGTATTTCGGCGGCAATTTTGGCAGAATCGATATCAAAAGAAAGCCTGACAGCCAAAAAAAGCAGCCGGCTCCTAAGACACTCCTTGTAGTCAAAGATTCGTTTGCCAACAGCTTTGTCCCATATCTGATGGAGCATTACAGCCAGATTACGATGCTGGATTTCAGATATTATAACAAACCGTTTTCGAAGCTGATGCAGGAAATACAGCCGGATGAACTGCTGATTTTTTATGAAATGAGCAATTTTGCACAGGATGCTGATTTTTTTAAGATTTTAAAATAAGAATCCATTGACAACCGGCATCATTCAAATTATTATATATGATATAGAGTTTAATTTTGCTATGGAGGATGGAAAATATGCAAGTGGATCAAGAACAGAAGAAAAAATTACTAACAGTCCTGGCTGTCATACTAAGCCTGCCGGTTTTAGCAGTTGCCATATGGACAATCCTTATCACTATTTTAGTATCGCACGCCAGCATGGGAGTTCTGATACTGATTATCAGCGGCTGTGTCATCGGCTATGCAGCATCCCTGGTTGTTGCAAAAGTCATAACAGACATGTTTCATCGTTTTTTATCCAATGTATCAGGTATCGCAGACGGATCCGTTTCGCTTGATAATATGAACCTGCCAGTGTCTCAGAATAACGGCAGAATCAACGAAATCATGCAATCCGTAAATGAAATTGCCATATCTTACGCAAAAGTTATTTCATCCATTGAAAATGCAACTTCGGAACTAAAGGATGTTACAGAAAGCTTTAACGGCCTGTTTCAGGAAATGACAGAATCTGAAGAGAGTATGAGCGAAAATGTAAATTCTATCTCAGAAAATATTATTTCCCAGGCAGACCGCATGCAGACCATTACAAATGAGCTGGATTCTGTCAGCAGCGAAATCGACCATATTTCTTCTAATGTGGAGGACCTGACCAAAAGCGCCGATACGATGCAGGAATGCAACCAGTCTGTGGAGACATACATAACTGAACTGATTAAGCTGAATCAGGAAAACAGCGAATCGATTGAAAAAGTACGGGAACAGACAGACCTGACAAATAAATCGGCCATGAATATCCGCACCGCTACGGAAATCATTGCAAGCATTTCCAGCCAGACCAATCTTTTAGCTCTAAATGCCAGTATAGAAGCTGCCAGAGCTGGCGAAGCCGGAAAAGGCTTTGCTGTTGTTGCAGAAGAAATCCGCAAGCTTGCCGACCAGTCCAGAGAATCTACGGAACAGATTAACCAGAGTGTAAACGAGCTGATTGACAATGCGCAGTTCAGCGTAGAAGTAACGCAAAAAGTTACAACAGCATTTGCAGAACAGACCGAAAAGATTAATTTCACAAGCAGCCTGTTTGATTCCCTTCGGACCGAAGTAACACAGGTAGCAGAAGCAATCGGCGGTATCGAATCTGAAGTACAGAGCCTGAATGAAAATAAAACATCCATCCTTGCTGAGGTTCAGGATGTGACAGCCTTTTCCAGCCAGAATGAAGAAAATGCGAAAACGACGCTGGAAACAGTCTATAATTTTGAAAAAATCATTTCAGACTGCCGTGAAGTTTTAGCCCGGGTTTCAGAAGTTTCGAATCACTTAATCACAAATATTCATAAACTGGCAAATTAATATATGCCTTTTGTGCGAAAAGCCGGGAACTTTTCGCACAAAAGGCATTATTTGCGCATTCTTTCACAAAATTTCTAAAATCTTGCAGCTTTCTGCATTTTCTGTTATACTTTGGATACTGGCTTTTCCTGCATAGCCAGCGAATGAAAACAAGTCAGGCGGAAATCCATTATGAATACTCAGATTTTTTGGGAAAAAACAAAGCAAAACGAAGCAAAAATACTCCGCATTTACGGAACATCTCCTGAAGCAGAAGTTCCTGCACAGATTGAAGGATGCCCTGTGACGGAGCTTGCCGACTACTGTTTTGCATCCGACCCTCATCTGCCAAAACATTTTCTTATGACAGATACGCCAGATGCAATAAAAAGCAGTACCTGTGCTTTCACGGAGCTTGCCGAGTTATCCGGGGACTATCCGCAGTCAGTATGGCTGCCGGATACTCTGACGAAAATCGGAAATTATGCATTTTATAACTGTAAAAACCTCAGGCAGATTACATTCGGACAGGCTCTTACATCAATCGGAAGCGATGCATTTATGAACTGCCATCAGCTGCATCATCTGTTTATAAGGAGCAGTATTTATGAAAAAACAGGCCTGCAGCGTATACTCAGCCAGATTCCCTGGGATGTAAGCGCTGTATTTTTCGGATATCACAGCAGCCCGGGCCAGAAAGAAGCTGTTGTCTTTTATCCTGAATACTTCGAGCTTTATGATGAAATTGCTCCTGCCCACTTTTCGGACGCAGCATTGCGGGGGAAGGGTTCCGTGCCAGGCAGAGTTTCCAGGACGGAATTATTGACTTTCATCAATATGATAAAATATTTCAAAAAGCTTGCGCGGAAGAATCGGTACTGACTTCCTGTCTGATTGCCTTTTACCGCCTGTATTTTCCAATTCATTTATCGCCGCAGTATAAAACGCCGTACGAAAACTATATTCTGGCAAACGCACAGGCTCTCTGCCGGCATTTTATTAAAAACCGGCAGCTGGAGTCCCTTTATTTTCTGTTTCAGCAAAAGCTCATATCCCAAAATGCAGTGCCCGATATCCTGGCTATGGCTGTACAGGACGGCTGGAGTGAAGCAGGCGCCAGTATCCTGCGCTGGAAACAGGCTTTTTATCCGGATAAAAAACGTACCCGGTATGAATTTGAGGACTTTTGATACGAACCGAAAGGAGATACTTATGCCGCATCTTAAATCACAGACACAGTGGCAGACTGAAATGTCTGTAAAAATTATTGATTTTATTATCAGCGAGCTTTATGCAGATATGCGGTTTTTCCATCTCGCACTGTCTTCCCTGGTTCCCAAAACAGACCCGGCGCTTCAGACATTTGCCACAGATGGAATCTCTATCCTGTATTCCCCGGAACGAATCCTTCGTATTTTTGAAAATAATTCCAGGTTTTTAAACCGCTGTTACCTGCACAGTATTCTGCACTGCATATTTTCTCATTTATGGCTCAGAGGAAACCGGGGCCGCACGCTATGGAATCTTGCCTGTGACATTGCCGTGGAATATACCATTGATAAAATGGAAAAACCCTGTACAAAGCGCATCTTATCGTGGCTTCGAAAACAGGTTTATGATAAAATAGAACAGGATATGACGCATATTTCCGCTTCTGTCATTTATCGGTACTTATGCAGTCTGAACGAAGAGCAGGTTCTGCAGCTTCAGAAAGAATTTTATACCGATGACCACCGTTTCTGGCCGCAGCCGGACAGCCGGGCTTCCTCTGCAAATCAAAAAGCGAAAAATCAATGGCAGAAAATCGCAAGACAGACGCGCATGCAGCAGGAATTGCATGAAAAAGACCAGACAAAGGGCGAGCGGACTCTTTCTGCACAGCTAAAAGCAGAAAAAAACCGCCGCAGCTATCATGATTTTTTAAGCAAATTTACCATACTGCGGGAAGAACTGCACTGTGACCCGGAAGAATTTGATTTAAACTTTTACACATACGGACTCCGGCTTTACGGAAACATGCCGCTCATCGAGCCTGTTGAAACGAGAGAAACAAAAAAAATACACGAATTTGTAATTGTAATTGATACAAGCGATTCCACCAGCGGAGATCTTGTAAAAAATTTTCTGCGCGAAACCTTTCAGATACTGCGTCAGCGCGAATATTTTTTTGATACATGCAAAATCCGGATTCTGCAGTGTGACGACCGTGTCCGTTCTGATACGGAAATCACCAGCCTGCATCAGGCAGAGCAGTTTCTGTCAGAGTTTACGATGACTGGAGGAGGAGGCACCAATTTTTGTCCCGCATTTTCTTATGTCAGCCAGCTCATGGAAAATGGCATCTTTAAAGACCTCAGAGGGCTGCTTTATTTCACAGACGGACTCGGCATCTATCCAAAAAAACGCCCGCCTTATCAGACGGCATTTTTATTTTTAACAGACTACGATGAATCCAAAATTCCTCCATGGGCTATGCGTATTCGTCTTGAACCGGAGGAATTTCTATCAGCGAAAAAAATTACGGGAGGCATCTATGAATATTAAACAGGCAAAGGAAGAAATTCTTCATACTGTAAAAGCATATCTGCTCAAAGACGAAGCAGGCATGTACCGCATTCCAGATATCAGACAGCGTCCGATTCTGCTTATGGGACCTCCTGGTATCGGAAAAACACAGATTATGGAACAGATTGCACGGGAATGCAGAATCGGTCTGGTTGCCTATACCATTACTCATCATACAAGGCAGAGCGCTGTAGGGCTTCCTTATATCCGGGAAGAAACCTTTGATGGCAGAACCTGCTCCGTCACGGAATATACGATGAGTGAAATCATTGCCAGCATTTATCAAAAAATAAAAAACAGCGGCCTTAGAGAAGGCATTCTTTTTATTGATGAAATAAACTGTGTTTCCGAAACGCTCGCGCCAACCATGCTGCAGTTTCTGCAGAATAAAACATTTGGCAGCCAGGCTGTACCAAAAGGCTGGATTATTGCCGCTGCAGGCAATCCGCCGGAATATAACAAATCCGTACGCGATTTTGACATGGTGACACTCGACCGGGTACGTTATATCAGTGTGGAAGCAGATTTTTCTGTCTGGAAAGAATATGCAAAAGCAGTCCATATCCATCCAGCCATTTTAGGCTATCTGGAGCTGCATCCGAACCAGTTTTACCGGGCAGAAGCAGACGTGGACGGCCTTAAATTTGTCACCGCCAGAGGCTGGGAGGATTTAAGCTGCCTGATGAAAATCTACGAAGAGCTTCACATACCGGTTACAGAGCATATTGTATCTGAATTTATCCATCATGAGGAAACCGCCTTTGATGCAGCTGCTTATTTCGAACTTTTTTATAAATACCAGGATGATTACGGCATACCTGAGATTCTCTCTGGCCACGTCCGTCCTCAGATTTATGCCCGTATTTTTCAGGCAGCATTCGACGAACGGATTAGCATTGTAAATCTCCTGACAGACGGGCTGTCCGGCTATTTCATTCAGACCGCTATAGAACAGGAACGCACAAATTTATGGTACGCTTTTTTAAAAGAATACCGCAGACAGCTGTCTGACGCAAAAGATTCTGCACTGTGCTACGCAAGGCTCGTAAAGCTTCAGGAAGAAAATTTAAAGCTGGAGCGGGAAGGAAATCTTTTCAGCCGCACACAGCTGAAAAACAGAGAATGGCTGCTGACACAGCTGAAAAACGCAGCTCCTCAGACCGGATGCTCCGCGCAGAGTGCTTTCGAACAGGCCAGAAAAGGATTTGATATACAGCAGGAAACGCTTGAGCAAAAAGAGCTTGCGACAGAGCTTGCCTTAGAGCACGCTTTTGATTTTATGGAACAGGCATTGAAAGGCGGGCAGGAAATGGTCGTTTTTATTACCGATCTTACCATTGGCACGGAGTCTTCTGCATTTTTGTCAGAGCATCCATGCAGACGGTATCAGCAGTATAATGAGCAGCTTCTGACAGGCACGAGAAGAGAACAGCTGCTTTCAGAGCTGGCCAGAGATACAGAACAGTTTACATAATATTAGAAAGGATAACTATGGAAAATACTTTATATCTTGAATGTTACAGCGGAATCAGCGGTGATATGACAGCTGGCGCACTGCTGGATTTAGGAGCAGACCAAAATGTACTTAAAAAGGTTTTAAACAGTCTTCCTCTCAGCGGTTTTACAGCGAAAATCAGCCAGGTCAAAAAAGCCGGTCTTCTGGCATGTGATTTTAATGTCATTCTTGAGCACGAAAATCATGACCATGATATGCATTACCTGCATCATCATGAGCAGCATTCTGCACAGCAGTCAGAGCATGCGCATACACATGCATCCGAACATCAGCATACGCATGAACACCGCGGACTGTCTGAAATTTACTCTATCATACAAAAAGCGGATATGACTGAAACAGCCAGAAAGACAGCTGTAAAAATATTTACTATCTTAGGAGAATCGGAGGCAAAAGCACACGGGACTTCTTTAGAAGAAGTTCACTTTCATGAAGCCGGCGCAGCGGACTCTATTGTTGATATTATCAGTGCCGCTGTATGCCTGGACAATCTGAATATTACAAACGTTATCATTCCCGCATTATATGAAGGCACTGGCACAATACGCTGTCAGCATGGAATCCTTCCCATACCGGTTCCGGCAGTCACCAATATTGTACAGGCACACCGCATCCCTCTCAGCCTGACTGGAGTCCAGGGTGAATTTGTAACCCCTACCGGTGCCGCCATTGCAGCTGCAGTCCGTACCAGCGGACAGCTCCCGGAGCACTTTCAGATTATCCGTACCGGTCTTGGCGCAGGAAAACGTACTTATGAACGTCCAAGCATTTTACGTGCCATGCTCATACAGCCAGATGCATTATCCGGACAGATGCATCATACAGATGTCATTTATAAGCTGGAAACAAATATCGATGACTGCAGCGGAGAAGCGATGGGATATGTATTTGAATGTCTGCTCAGTGCCGGAGCAAAAGATGTTCATTACTTTCCGGTCTATATGAAAAAGAACCGTCCCGCTTATCAGCTGAATGTGCTTTGCAGCGAAGCTGACATCTCAAAGCTGGAACAGATTATATTCAGCCAGACGACCACCATCGGCATCCGAAGACAGCGCATGGAGCGGTCGGTTCTGCCAAGAGAAATAAAAACCCTTCAGACCGAATACGGCAGTGTACAGGTCAAAATCTGCAAATCAAATGACAGTCTTTTTATTTATCCGGAATATGAGTCTGTCATATGCATCTGCAGACAGACCGGCCTGCCTTATTTTGAAATCTATCGTAAACTTCAGGAAATCTGCAGCAGACAATTGTCCTGAATTGCAGGCAGATTTGCACAAGAATAACGCTGTACTTATAGGGAATAATCACGAAATGGCTTTCTTCTGAATAAAAAGTATTTACATAGTCAAAAATAAACTGGTAGAATAAAACTGACACCAGATTTTTCATCTTTGAAGAAAGGAAGAATAGCCTATGTTTCAGAAAAATGATTATGTAATTTATGGAAGCAACGGTGTCTGCATGGTCAAAGATATCGGGCCGCTAGACATACCGGGCATACCGGCAGGACGGATTTATTATACACTTGTGCCTTATTATACAAAAGACAGTCAGATTTTCACGCCGGTTGACAGTACCAAAGTAGTGATGAGAGCTTTAATCTGCAAAGAAGCTGTCCTGCAGCTGATTGAAGAAATACCGGATATTGAACCTTTATGGGTCATGGACGAAAAGCAGAGAGAAACCCAGTACAAAGAAACACTGCGCAAATGCGACTGCAGAGAACTGATAAGGATTATAAAAACCATTTACCAGCGCATGCAGACCAGAATTGCCGAAGGGAAAAAAGTCACAGCCTCAGATGAAAGATATTTTCAGCTCGCCGAAGAACGCCTCTACGGAGAATTTGCAATTGCACTGGGCATCGAGCGTGACCAGGTACGGGATTTTATCGCCGGAAAAGCAGGACATGCCGCACAGATGCAGACCGTTTGAAGCTTATCTAAAGTATTATTAAATATGGCATACTGGTGAAAAGCCAGCCGTGTATTACTTTCCGTACACAGCTGGCTTTTTCCTTTACGCTTCTATAACAATATGACAGATTTGTGTTTTAATAATCTGGCACCGTTTACAATCAGCAAAACACCTGACGCAATTCCAGTGACCAGAATACAGATGCCCAGCACAAGACTGGAAACAGCAGTTGAATTAATGGATTTGTATAATTTTTCATTCATGGGATAAGCCCTCCTTATAAATTTTCCATTACTTTATTCTATCATACATTCCGAAAGCAATTCAATGAAATTCCATCTTTTTCATGAAAATGATTTGCCTGGATGTGCCTGTACGTGTATAATAGATAACAGAAAATAAAAATATGTGGTGATACATACAGGCAGAGGTGAACAGATTGAATAAAAAAGAAATAATGGAAATTAAAAAACGGCTGAAAAAAGATGACTGTACATTTACAAGAATGTGCGGATGTTATGTAAACAGCGAGCACAGCCAGGTTACCCGTTTCGGAAAGACATTTTTAAATCTGGAAGAAGAAGAGCTTTTCAAATATCTGGAAATTGCCAAAAAAATACTTTCCGGCACAGTCGGAAATAACCTCCTGGAACTGGAATTTCCTCTTTCCGAAGAAGCCGCTGGCGGCAAACAGCAGTTTTTGCTCGGGCTGCGCGAAAGCAGACTGAAAAATGAAGACCTGCTGGACCTTTTTTATCAGCTGATAATAGAAAACTACGATTACGCCGGCAACTATCTGATTCTTTTATTCCATGACGCTTATGACGTGCCTGTCAGGACGAAAGACCATAAAAGCCTGGATGAATCAGAAGAAGTTTACGAATATCTGCTTTGTGCGCTGTGTCCGGTAACGCTTTCCAAACCCGGCCTGGGCTATCTGGAAGAATCCAATGAAATCGGCCTTCGGATGCGCGACTGGATTGTAGAAGCTCCTGATGCCGGATTTGTATTTCCTGCTTTTACAGAACGCAGTTCTGATATTCATGCCGCACTTTTTTATTCCAAAAATGCGAAAGAACCGCCAATGGAATTTATGGAGGGTGTCTTAGGATGCGACCGGAAAATGACGGCATTTGAGCAGAAAGAAGTCTTTCGTTCCATATTGGAAGATACGCTCGGCCAGGAATGCGGTTATGAGACTGTCAAAGAAATTCATGACAAAATACAGGAAAAAATTACAGAAAACGCCGAAATCAAAAACGGGGAAGAAGCAGAACCGATTGAACTGACCAAGGAAACCCTGAAAGATATTCTGAACACAAGCGGGGTAGATGAAGAAAAAATTACACAGTCGGAACAAATCTATGATGAAAGAGTCGGAAACGCCAGACTATATGCAGAAAATGTCGTTGACAAGCGTAAATTTGAAGTAAAAACCTACGATGTTGTTCTTCATGTAAAACCAGAAAAAGCATCCCAGATTAAATCTCAGATTATCGACGGACAAAAATGCCTGGTGATTCCAATGGATGCAAACGAAAATGTTAACGTAAATGGAATCCATACAACTGTGTAATCTGAAAAAGGAGGGTTTCGTTCATGGCTCTAATCGGAAAAAATAACCATGAATCTGTACTGGATGAGGATGCTTCGCTGTTTCAGATTCCAGAAGAAAAGTCAGAAAAACAGAAATGGGCAGAAATGGACAAAAACCAGAAGCTGCATTATTTTATTGACTATTACTTATTGAAATGTATTATCTGCATTGCCGCAGCTGTTACCGGAACTCTGTTTATCTGGAATATAATCAGGCCGCAGAAAGAACAGACGCTGTTCCTTGCTGTTGTACATAATTCCCTGAACCAGGAAAATGAAGAACAGCTGGAACAGTTTCTTTCAGACCTTCTGATTACTGACTCTGAAAAACAGGAAATCCATATCGATGATTCATTTGCATCCGGTTATGAATCCGATGCAAAGCTTTCAGCATATCTGGCTGCTCAGGAAATTGACCTTCTGATTGCAAATGAAACATATTTTCAGGAACTGGCACAGTCCGGCTGTTTTGAAGATATAAACGATGCGATGCCGCAGTTCGCCAGTCAGAATGAAGATTTATTATGCTGGATGAACAGTTCTTCAGATGACGGCAGCGAGTGCACCGGAGCTTACGGCATCGATATATCAGATTCAGAATTTCTGAAAAACAGCTGGTATTCTGATGAAAAAGCACTCATTGGAATCACTCGCAGCAGCACCCAAAAAGAAAATGCCATACTGACATTAACAGAACTATTTTCCAATAATAAATAACTGTACAGACAGGCTGTTATGCAAAAATATTCAATAAAAAAACGCTGCTTTATCTGACAAGTTCTTTTTCTAATAAAGCAGCGTATATTATAACTTTTATGTATAGATTTAATTTTTCATTTACTTTTCCAGGAAATTAAATCTTTATTTATCTCTTATAACTATTCGCAAAATGATAGTTTTTCGAATAGTCAGTCCATGCCTTAATCATTCATGCTCAATAACTGTGAAACCGGACAATAAAACGATACTATCAGGCATTCTATTAATTTCTGCAAAACAGCTTACTGATTTAGCAGTTTTAATTCCAGCTGGTCATAATCATATTCTCTCTGATGAAAATTACTGAAATTATTTTTCGCATGCTTTTCTCCGCTGCCAGTCTGTAAATTCTCGTACGCATCATTCAGGCAGGAAATCATCCATCCGGTAGGATTTGCAATATTTTTCTGCTGACAAAACAGCTGATACGCATTTTCTAATTTTCCATAATCATATCCGGATTTTTCGCAAATGATTCTGACATCTTTCGTAGAAAATCCACGCAGCAGCATCTTTGCATCAATGATAAAATCCAGCTTGTCATCTTCTGACATTTCATCAGCAGATTTTAATATATCTTCAATTGTATCTACATTTCTCTCCGTTAAATCAACGATAAACTCTACACCATACACCTTAGCTCCCCTTCCCCCTTTCAGAGGGCTGAAAGAAACTTTCATATCTGTTTTTTCATTGATTTCCTTTATTGCTACATCCAGTACACATCTTTTAAACTCATACCATGTATTGAATTTCTTTTCAGGCGATTTTTCTACCGCTCTGTCAAAATTAGGCGCCTGTTTATTATTTAACTCCTTCCGAACAGCATCGAGTTCCGCATTTACCACGCCAATATTTAATTTTAACTCAGATAAATTAAATTCAATGCGGAATACCTGTGTTTTCAGTTTTTTGGGTATTCCCTTCCGGTAAAACGACTTGCTGCACAATAATTCATATAACCGAAAGCTGTATACATTCTTGAATTTAAGCATTGTTGGAAGTTCTAATATTGTAAAATTGGCTTTAAAATCTGATAGATATTCTTTAACGTCTGAATTGTAGAATATCGTAAATACACCGTTTTCGTATCTGGCTCTGTCCACCACAGAAATATAATCAAATACACCGCCATTTTTACCCGGATCACTAAAACCTATAGTTCTAGACGTCATATTAATCGCTACAGGTTCTAACTGTGAATAAAAAGACCCGGCATTTGCATTCATCAGTTTTCTCAATTCATTTGCTGTCATGCTGCATACAATTCTTCCATTTTTATCTTCTATATATTCTTTTTTCTGTATTTTTGCCAGTGATATCGCTGTTATTTTATTCTCAAGAAGACTTGACGAATACTTTGCGGATATTAGATAATTAGATTTGGAATACCTGTCATCCTTATATGGCTCCAGCCGCTGTGAGCACTCTTTTTTATCCATATTTCAAATATACCTTTCTGCTGCTGCGCTCTACAATTTTACCGTTATTTGTTTCTATTATCTACAATTCCACCGCTAAAGTCAACTACAATTTCACCGTTAAATATATTTTTTACTCTTTTTCTACGATTTGTACCGTCAAATATTATTTCTTTCTACGCATTTCTACGTTATATTTTTCAATGATATAATTCTTTATCTACATTCTATAACGCTATATTAGCTGATTTCTACATTATATACCGCTAAATAATATAATTATTTTGTTATCTGACTGCTTTTAACGGTATATAATGTAGTCTTAAATGCGGTTCTATCTACATTCTCAACGTTAAATAATTGAAATTCTCCGTTTGTCACTACAAATATCTCCTTCAAATCATACCTATAATATCTACATTTTATACCGTAAATGACTACAGTTAAGCTGGAAAACTGCTACTTCTTGCTCCGCAGCATTCTACAAAATTTTCCGCTAAAACTCCCTTTATTTGCGATATTTCGTTGAAGATTATTAAAACAAATAAATAAGAAAATATGATGTTTAAAATAAAATTATTAAAAAAACAACATATAGATATCTGGCAGATATTGATATTTGAAAAATATCCGGTAAATATCTGATGCATTCAAAATATTTGAAATATTCAAGTACGTAAAATAGCATATAACTATGAATGAGTAAATCGGAAAATACATAAAATGATTTGACTTATTCATGACAAACCAGAGGTTTTAAAGATTAGAAGCATTTTGCATTGGTTATATTGTATATTTTAGGAATATTGTTTTGTATAACATTTACAAATGGAAAAAATATGTTTTGGTAATAATTTTAATTTTCTCATATATGGCACATAATATATTGATGGTTTAAAATTCTCATAGAATATATATGTTTTCATGGCCCTGTTCTCTTATATATCTTTTGATTACTTTTTTATTGCCTTGATATTCTACTGCTGTCACAAAATATCCGTCAGACTAGAATTTACCTCACCAGAGTTTTTCTTTACCTATGGACATTTTACAAATACTTCTATCGCTGCTGAATTTTTATTATTTATATTATTTTATTTTATTTGGCCTGTACGCCGGGACTAATTGCACTAAAAATTGTAAATGGTCTCTGTCCGCCCCTATTTGCCAAAAGTTTATCTTATATCTTTTGGATATTTCCAGATATATCACTTTTATTATAATACGGTCTTCTTCTTCATTTATTATTATTTTCCTGTATTTAACTGGTCATATTAATGATACATTAGCATTAATACGTTATGTGACTTGTGCTTATACTCACTCGTCCATAATTTTCTCCTTCTCTTTTTCTATTGTATTGTTTCCAATACGTTACGATAAAGTTTGTTTTCGTAGCAGAACTGCTGGAAATCAAATATGGAGAGATTGAATTTCATTTAATTTAATTAAACTATAATATTAATTTTAATTTCTGAATACAACATCATAATAACAAATTCATATAAAATTGTATTTGTAGGTAAATATATTTACTTCAATTTATAAGTTTTCAGGAATCGGTAGATTTTTAGATAAATTTAACCTATTTGTTGTATATATCTTTCACAATTCAAACTATATCTGGTTGTAAATAAAAACTTGTAAACTGCTATATATTTATTCTATTATATTTTATAGAAACTACTGTATCATTCAGAGCAAAATTAAAGTTTATCTCAGTCTGATTGCTTTATTCTATTGCTTATTAGACTGCTTTATTCTATTGCTTATTATAAACTGTAATAAATGAAAGTTCATTGATGACAACAATTTATTTTTAATAATACAAAACAGCCTGAGATAAACTTTAATTTTGCTCTAAATGATGCAGTAGTTTTTATATAATGATATATTTTGACTTAGGAATTTAATTAAGCATTCGTATTATTTACCTATAAATAAATATATCCCCGATTATCTATATTCTGATGACACATGAGCATAATTCTAAATTTATTCATATATATTTTTATTTTTTAGCATTTGTTTCAAAATTTTATGATTAGTCTAAAGTATGTTTATTTAAACTTGTTATATAAGATTTCACCAGTTTACAGCTTTTTTATATTTCAATGCTTTCTGTGAAAATTTGACTGCTGTAAGATTTGACAAATATATAAATATTAATAAAATAGTCTATTGCAGAGTTATGTAGTATTTGCCGTTTGCATTAACCTTTTTGAAATGCCGATAAATTATGTTCTTTCAGATTTTTCATTTACTTAGGAAATTTCAAAAAAATATATACCAACGGATAAAATGAAACTTGCGTTAATCAGTTTTCTGCCAAACAAGTTTTATAAACTGGTTTAGTTAAGATAATGCATGTGTATAGGTATTGCTCCGTATGTATTAATTTAGCGGTATCGTTCCAATAAAACAGTCTTTGTAGGAATTTACTTACTAGTTTTTACAATTTTGTACAGCAGTTATGATAGTTTTATTATATTTCAAACAGTTTGAATAACTTAGAATCCTTGATTTATTGAAATGTCATTAACTTAAGCTCTATATCAGCCAAATTATATCAGAATTATCCGCATAAACAGCAGTTTTCCAGCTTGTGAAACTTAGAATGACGACTTAAGTTAATGATATTCTGATTTATCTGTATTATTATAAAAGGTAGCTCATATTGATATCAGCCCTAACCCTGCTCTGCTCGGTAAAATCTGGTCGCAGCAAAGCTACGGGGAATCAGATGTATGACGGATTAAATTTATACAACTCTGTATGTGATTCTAATTATGACATGTTTCCAATTTTCTTTAGTTAATACAAAAATCAAATCATTAATCATATTCGTTAGATATTTAAAATGAAAAGACGATATATACATATGAAAAACAGATATTAACTTTATTACACAATTTAAAAAGTTTAGTTGTTAAAAAAGTAAAAAATACAAATAAAATTCTTAGCGTGATGATGATTACTCTTTTGCTTCTTAGTCTATATTCATAAAAAATTAATTTTCAGTGAAACAATTTATGTTCTAAATAAGCAAGTAAAATTATGAAAATAGGTATTCAGGAGGTGTATTTTAAATAAGATGTCAATAATTCGAGTTAATAAATAATTATCTAATTGATTTTTTCTATTTCCCCTGTTATAATCATCATAATATAAAATTATAGAAATGAGGTACAAAAATGGGAAGAATATTTGCATTGTGTTCTCAAAAAGGAGGTACAGCTAAAACGAGTTCTGCAATAGAAATTGCAACTTGTTTATCTGCTGAAAAGCATAGTGTACTTTTGATAGATTTAGATCAGCAGTGTGATGCAAGCAGAAATTCGGGTATTGAAAAACCGAATTATACAATTCATGATATTTTTCAACAGGAATGTAAAATAACTGATGCAATACATAAAACTGATTGGTATGATATTATTCCTGCATCACCAGCTTTATCCAAAGCAGATAAAATTTATATGGAGCGAGATGACGTTTATTTATTAAAAGATGTCTGTGAAATTCTTTTAAACAAATATGAATTTATTATTATTGATAATCCGCCAGCAAGAAATACACTGCTTAATATGACTTATATTGCAGCTGATTATATTATCTGTCCTACTCTATCTGATGATAATTCAGTACGCGGTATTATTGCCGTGGAGCAAGATTTGAAAAAGTTAAGAGACTCTAGGAATCAGGATTCTCATGCTTATATCATAGGAATTATATTATCTATTTATGAAACAACAAATTCTCATAAAAAGGCATTGGAAAGTTTAAAAAAGATTTCTTCTGCTCTGCCGGGCGATGTTTTTATTTCAACGGTACGAAAAACAATTAAAATGGCAGAAATTAAGTCGCTTTGTGTACCGTTACAGATATATGATAAATATAATAACGCTTCTTTAGACTACCGGAAAATCACTAAGCGAATCATAGATATATATGAGGAGGATATTAATGGCTAGAAAAAATAAATTTATGGATCAAGAAACCGATTTTTTATCTATGTTAGATGATGAATCTACAGAAGACAATCTGACAAAAAGCATTGCCAGAGAACTAGATAAAGAGAACGAATCAGCAAATGAAATACTTACTGCTTTACCAGACGAGTTTATTCCATATGAGGACGAAAAACTTAGATTGGATTTGCATCATGGAGAAGACAGAGAAAGGTTAAAAGAATCAATCAGATTGAATGGAATTTTCACGCCGGTTATTTGTGTAAAAAAGCAAGATAAGTTAATGATATTAAGCGGGCATAATCGTGTAGATGTAGCCAATGAATTGAATATAGAAGTTCCATATATATTGAAAAATGATTTATCAAATGAAGAAATGGAACTTATATGCATAGATGATAATTTAATACATAGACAAAGAACGGATTATAAGCCTATGCAGCTTGCCTATTCAATAAAAGTAAAAATGGATGCGGAACGTCATCAGGGAATTGCTTTGAGTAACGGTTACTCAAAGCTGACGGGAGACAAGATAGGTGAAGAACATGGTCTCACAAGAAAAATGATAAATATCTATCTTAAACTTAATGAGCTTATAGAAGATGCCAAAAATCTGGTAGATCAGAAAAAAATTTCTATTAGAATGGGCTATGAATTAGCATTTTTAGATGCAGAGGAACAGCAAATTATTCTTAATTATTTAAACGATTTCAAAATCAATGATAAAATGATTAAATCAATTAGAAATGAAATTGCTAAAAAGGAGTTCAATTCTTTTGATGAAAAAAAGACATTTATAGAATCACAATTATTACAGCTTCGAGTAACAGTTACTCAAAGCCGTAAACTGGATTTTAGGAAAGTAAGAAAATTTATTCCAGAAACTATAAAAGATGAAGATGCAGAAAATTATATTATTGAAGCTGTAAAGTTTTATAATGAAAATAAAGAAAAATTATATTAATCAAGACTGAAAAAGAAATCTCCGAAATACATATTTAAAAGGTTTCTTTTTCAGATTTTTCAATATACTGATTTCTATAGAACTGATTTTTAGTTTTTCAGTTAGATTCTTATATAAGCAATCTACGACTAATCCTTGGAAATCCCATTATTTTTCGAGATAAGTGATTTACTAAATATCGTCTATTTTTAAAACATAACAGATATTTGTCTGGCAGTGTCTAGAAAAACTTAAAACTTTTAGAATCAAATCATCTGCTTAGTATGCGGACAAAAACAAACTATACAATTTTTATAAAAATCAAAGAATGGTTACAAAAGAATGTTGCATACAAAGATAGCAAGATATTATACGTAAAACACTGCAGTAATGGATTTTTCTGAATGGCAATAATAATAAGTCTGATTTAAAATAGAAGCACGAAAGCAGGATGAACTGTCTAACATATCATCCACAACAATCAGCCAGACAAAGACACGTTGTGAAGCTGTCCGTGAACTGCATTGTACAGAAAAACTCTTATCCGTTTTACATAGTAGCAAAAATTATTATTGAGTTACACACTAAAGAAGCTGCTTCTGAATTAGGGCTTGCTCCTCGAAAATAAACCAGATAGAAATTGCGGTTTCTGGCGAAATACTGTATGAAAAATTTATATTACTTCAACTTTGTAAATGGAAATTGGAAAACTGCTGAACAGATATGAACTACACTCTTTCGTGAGCAAATACTGATGCATGACACAACAAAATGATACATTTCACATCTGCTGTATGGAAGATATTTATTTATATTTAGAAACTGACATTTAATACTGAAACACAGCTAATTTCCATGAAGTAAAATCCACTCTGTATGCTGGATAAAATAAAGGAGCGGATTGAGGCAGAGCTATAAATTTTTTATGCTGAAAAACTAAAAATGCGGAAGTAGTATAGTAAAAATTTACAGTTCTTCTTTAGACCAATTCTGATTTATAATTCTTTTTTCAGAGTCAAAATTAGTAGTTCTCTTTCAAACTATTTCCTGGTTTTCAGTTCTTTTTCAGATTCAAAATTAACAGTTTTTCTTTAAACCATTGTCTTGTTTTCAGCTCTTTTTTTAGAGTTAGAGTTAACAGTTCTTTTTAAACCATTTCTTGATTTTCAGCCCTTTTCAGAGTCAAGATCAGCAGTTCTGCTTTATATCATTTCCTGGCTTTTAGTTCTTTTTCAGAATCATAAATTAATAATTTTGCTTTATAGCACTTCTTGGTTTTTAGTCTTTTTTTAGAATCATAAATTAGCAGTTCTGCTTTGCTGTAGAATCAGAAGTATATTTATAGAACTACTTGAAGCGATGGCACTATATTCATACATAAAACAGATAAAAAGTGATTTTGTAAAAATAATGTGCTAGATTTCAAAAGAATACTATCCCGACTATAAAAAATTTATGAGCGTCCCCATTTTTGAATTTGACATCATTGAAACCTGTATAGAATCAGGTTTTCTCATAAAAAGCATAATCACAATGGGTATTTATTCATAAATTTAGTAATTATGCGGCTTTGCAAATAAGAGATTGGAAAAATGGGAACCTCAAAATGAAAAATCACTATATCTGGCAGTTTAAAAACGCAAAGCAAGTCAGTATTTTATGAGACGCTTAAATCTTCTGCTGACTAGTGCTTGTCATAAAAGTTTGATATACATTGTAGATAAAACAAAAAAGATTGGTTAAATATTGCAGAAACTGGATTTAGCTTATTGAGTATACAACGCCTCAGCAACAGTCGCATTAGATTCCATGAAGTTTAAAATAAAACAATATCTAAAGAGAAAATTATGAAATAAACGGCAGTCTGGTGATAACTAATAATTTGCAACAGAGGATTTAATAATTAATTGAAAAAACGATATTCTAAGCCAGTTTTACTGGATAATAAATTTTCAGCATCTCGTTTTGCAACAATTTTATATTGTCCAGGATATTAAGAAAATTCGTTAAAAAAGCTCATTGTTGACTGGCATAAATCTTTGAGAGATATGATAAAATATTCAATATATCAAGTCAAACTTTCAGTTTTTGCTATACATTCACAAATTGATTTTTAGAAAAAGGGAGATTTACCCTAGTTTACAGCTTTGGATTTTTTTAAAACCTGATAGAACGCAGCCCTCTATTATATTAAAAACTGATTGAGCATTTTTACAGTTTCGAATGATTCTACAAAACTGATAAATATGATAACTGCCTGAATCTGCTATCCAATACTAAATCTGGTTTTCTGTACACTTGCAGACTAAACAGTATGAGAAGGTTTCATCACTATATGTGAACGGTGTCATAGCACAGTAAGCTATGATATGTTTTCCAGATTAACCAGACGTTCAATGTCATGACAACTTCGCACACGGTATTTTCCAATGACTAGAAAATCTTGCTTTTGGAGTAAAATACTTCGATGTTCCAGAGGGGCGAATGGCAGGAATATGAGAAGTATTTTATATTCTTTTCCTTATATTCGCAAATTAGTTTGTCACCCCAATTGCTGTAGTCAAGGATGATATTTTTCGAATTTTTGCTGAAGAAGAAAAGGCTGCGACTGCTATTCTTGCTTTTGGGAATTATGATAATGGCATAGACTACACATTCTCCCATAAGCATATGAGCACTGGGTGTACGCTGATTTTCCAGTGTTCGGTTTTTGGATATTCAAGACAGAGACTTATTAGTGACAGGCGTTCCCCATATTTCTTTGAGTGACCGCATATCATTGTATGTACTGGAGGAAGGTCATACATGATAGAATCTATTTCGGCATTGCACGTGATGTCAGGATTATGCTGCTTTCAATAAGCCTTGCAACGCATTCTTTTGGATAACAGTTATCACACAGCAGAAATACTTACCTGTCCAAAGTGATTTAATCTATAGCACAGTGTACATTTTGGCAACAGTTTCAGGTTTTGTTTTTGTTTCAGAGGCAGTAGTCGTGCAGAACGGACAGATAGCATATAAAGCCTTTCGCCAAAACAAACAGACAGATAGTGCATGAAATTTTCCGTCAAAACAGAGAATAACAGTAGTATACTTATTATACAGTGCCCGTTTAGATAATTGATTCAGTTATGTGCCGTATGGTTAAAAAGTTTTAAGCGGAGTTAAAATTTTTCCCCTTACTTTTCTGTCTTAGTATCATTAATAGAAAGGATCAACGGCTGTGCAGCAGCCCGGCACGGTATTTAAGATTTTGAACAACGCTACATATCGTTCTATTTCCTTTATTATATTAATTGAGTTCTATTTCAATTCATTCTGTATTTTTTACCTATTGAATTGCAAAGTTTATATATATTTGCTGTATTTCAAACAGTCTTAATTTCATTTTTTCAATTTTGCTGTAACTAAAATTTTATAGAACAAATTGACTTTACATAAAAATGTTCAATTCTTGTCCGTTCTGAAATTGAATGTTGCATGTCAACATTATGAATGCATGTGATTAACTTATGAATCTGATAAAATATAAATCTAACAACCATTTTAATAAACAACTGCATTTTTTACAGTTCATTTATCAATTGTATAAAATCAGAAACAGGATACTTGCTTTAAAGTATCTGCTCTGATAATTATAGCGTTATGTGCTGCAGAGTTAAAAATCTTTGAGCGAGTTCCGAATTCTCCCTTTTCACTATCTCTGAATGATATATAGACAATGATTAATTATTGCTAAAATCCACTTGTATTTTCTTCTAAGTAATATATATTACACCAATTTACAACTTTTTAGATTTTACGTATTTTATGAAAATCAGAACTATATATTGTATTTGGTTATAACAGTACAATCTCTATATATCATGGAATCACAAATTTATAAACCGAAGATATACTATTTTCATAAATATTTTAGAGGAAAACCAAGTGGATGCCCAGCCTGTTAACAGGGAAATAGAAAATTTGTACAGCTTTCCCAAAATCATAAAAACGTTAATCAAAAAAAGTATGATGCTTTGCTGCTTTATCTAGAAAGACGTTCCGCAGTGAACTTTCTGAGGCTCTCTGCATTCTACGCATGACAGTGTCTGGATATATATCTCTTTACACTGAAGGCGTTGCGGAAGCCTTCTTCATCTGTAAAAACGGGCCGCACTAAATATTTAATGAATGAGCATGGAATAAAATTTTTCCATATCATTTCCACTTGCACGCCGGAAGAAGCCGGCATGAGAATTTTTGAAAACTGGACAATTCCGCGGGCTTGCCGCCTGGTAGAGAAATGATTCCAGGCAAATTTTAGAAATGCTGAATGAGGAAGCTTTTTACAGAATTGGACTGAGCTATACCAGGCCAGATTGTACACTTGATAAGACTGACTCTGAAAAACAGGTTGCATTCTGCCAGCAGTTTGAAGATTTGAAAAAATTCTCAGGGGGATTGATGTAATGCTTTTTGAAGATGAATGCATGATTCGTGATTACCAGGTCATCATGTAAACTTGATTCCCGGCAGGGAAGAAGGACAGCATCCTAATATATAGAGTGCATGAGGGTGTTAAACTGACCGAATTCTGGTTTATGAAATAGGCAGTGTTTAGGTGGAAGAATATAAAAATACGATGCTGAAGTATTTCATAGTTTTTTAAAAACTGTCTTCTGGAAATACCTATACGGCATAATTGTCATGATTCTGTATAATGACAAAATACATCATACAAAGCTGCTGTAGTATTTTCTGAAAAAACAGTGAATGCCTGGAACCTGTTTTCTTGCTGTCATACAGACCAAATCGGCAGACACCTCACTATACCTTCAGTTTTCTATAGTTCATATCTATTGAATTACTATACACGAAGAAAATTCAAAATAATTTCCAAAAAAAATATTTTTGTCGTTTGTAAATGTTATATAAAACAATATTTCTATAATATACGATATAACCAATGCAAAATGATTTTGTTCTTTAAAACATCTGATTTGTAATGAATAAGTCAAATCATTTTGTGCATTTTTTAGATTTGCTCATTCATAGCAGAATTACTTATATAACGAAAAGCAATGGGGTAAATCTTTAATTCTCAACAAAATTATAAACTGGTATATTTAATCAGAATACTTTTGAATAAAAAGAACATATGTTCCTTGTGATTTGTAATTTACAATTTATAAGTAGGTTCATATTTTACAGTTTCTCCAATAGGAAAAAGATAATCAGGATAATAGCTGTGGTGAAAATTATAAAGATTTTAATTTAACATTGCAACATGTAATACATTTGAGTTCTCCAATTTTTTTCAATCTTTTGTTTGTAAAGCCGGATAATCACTAACTATATGAATAAATATCCGTTGTGGTTGTCCTTTTTATGAGAAACGCTGATTTTATGCCGGTTTCAATGGTGTCAAATTCAAAAATGCGAAAACTTAAAGTAATACAGCGGCAGATTTTAAGAGATTTTCTTATTAATATTCACCAGTTTACAAATTTTTGATTAAGTACAAGATATAGATTCAATTATCATGACCATGTACAATATGCAGCCTGGATTTTATAAAAGAATATCAAAATCAAAAAGCTGTAAACTGTTGCATAGCAAGAAGCAGATATTAAAAAATGGTACACTATGAAGCTGCAAACTTGCAATCCATTTTTTGATATATACACAATTTGACAGCAAAAATTTTTTAAGGTATTTATGGGAAATACAGCATCAAAACGTTTGAATTATTTTTAAAAGCAGGTATTTTAAGACAATAAAAATATCCTGGCTGTGCATTGCTACAGCCGGGACATTTTCATTTTTGCGGTAAGAACGAAACAAAATAACATGTTTTTCAGCGTGATGTTATGTACATTTTAGATATACAGTATACATCAGTCTGGCTTAAAGGTTTTCTTCACTTTCCTGAACAGACGTAATTTTTAATAATCCCTGCATATAAGCGTTTACAAGTTTCTTATCGCTGCGGGGAAGACGGTGGAAATCTGCAAGCAGCTGCTGGTCAGAAACCGTCAGCTGTTTTGGAAGGGTTCCATTTTCGTCAAAAAATTCAGACAGAGTAATGCCCAGGCCCTCGCATATCCGTATAAGTGTAGAAACAGACGGCACGTTATTGCGGTGAAAGGTATTGCTCAAGGTAGAATAGCTGATTTCAGATTCTTTTGCCAGTCGGTAAAGTGTCCAGTTACGTTCTTCGCAAAGCTGTGTGACTCTTTTTAAAACAGATTCTTCTCTCATTGTATAACTCCTGTCTCCTCATATGTATTATATAATCTATTTTAGTAAATGACAAAAAATCGCAAAAGATAGTAATAAGAGATATATAAGTATAGCGCATATATATCATAGTGGCGAGATGTAAATTACAGATATAACAGCAAAGAGGGAAATAGAGATTGAAAATTCCTGATGATGCATATATAATAGAAACAGAAAATATCAGTCTGTTTTTATAAATATTTGTTTAGTGACAAGTCAGACAGTATAAAAACCGATTGTTTCTTATATCAGATATCAGGCAGAAAGGTACAAAAAAATGAAAGATTATATGCAGGTACAAGCGAAATTAAACAAATTACGTCTGCTTATGAAGGAAAAACACTTGGATGCTTATCTTGTATTAAGCAGTGATTTTCATAATTCTGAATATGTTGGCAGTTATTTTAAATGCCGGGAGTATCTATCGGGTTTTACAGGCTCGGCAGGGAGTGTCATAGTAACACAGTCAGAAGCCGGTTTATGGACAGACGGGCGGTATTTTTTGCAGGCTGAGCAGGAGCTTTCAGGAAGCGGCATTGTTTTATACCGGATGGGAGAGGAAAATGTTCCAAAACCAGAAGAATATCTGAAAGAACATTTGGAAGAAGGCGCATGTTTAGGAGTGGATGGAAGAACAATCAGTATCAGTGCCTATCGGAAACTGGAAAAAAAGCTGAGCAGAAAAAAGATTTCCATCTGTACAAATCTGGATTTGATTGGAGAGCTGTGGTCAGACAGGCCGCAGATGTCCTGTGAGCCGGTATGGGAACTGGATTTGTGTTATGCCGGGAAAACAAGAGCACAAAAGCTTTGTGAAGTTCGAAAAGAGCTGAAGAAAAAAGGGGCTGACGGTACGGTTATTTCTTCCTTAGAAGATATAGCATGGACGCTGAATATCCGGGGCAAAGATGCTGCATGCACGCCTGTTGTCTTAAGTTTTTTGATGATAAGCATGGAGGATGCCGTCTGGTTTGTACAGCGGGGAGCAGTCAGTGAGAAGCTTATAGAAAATCTGAAATCCGACGGAATTACAGTGCAAAATTATCAGGATGTCTATGTTTATTTAGCAGACAAACTGCAGACAGAATCGCTGTATCTTGACCCGGAGCATACCAGCTGGTTTTTGTATGAAAATGCCCGGAAAAGTTCGGGAACTATTTTGGAAGACCCGAATGTCACAATGATGCTAAAGGCCGTTAAAAATGCGGCAGAAATTGAAAATATGCGTAAGGCACATGTGAAAGACGCAGCAGCGTGCATAAAATTTATTTACTGGCTGAAAAAGCAGATGCAGCGTAAAGCGGCAGCTGTATCGGAAGAGGAGAAAAAAGCCTGTCAGATAACTGAAATCTCGGCGGCTGAAAAACTGGAAGAATTCCGGCAGCAGCAGGAACATTATCTGGGAGCGAGCTTTGATACAATTGCCGGATATGCACAGCATGGAGCAATTGTACATTACAGCGCCAGTGCGGATACAGACGCTGTGTTAGAGCCGCAGAATCTGATTCTGGTCGATTCCGGCGGCCATTATCTGGAGGGGACAACGGATATCACAAGAACCATTGCGTTAGGACCGCTGACAGAAAAGCAGAAACATCATTATACACTTGTGTTAAAGGGGAATCTCAGACTGGCAGCAGCGAAATTTAAATATGGCTGTGCGGGAATCAATCTGGATTATCTTGCAAGAGAAGCAATGTGGAAGGAAGGACTTGATTATAATCACGGTACCGGACATGGAGTAGGTTACTTATTAAGTGTACATGAACCGCCAAACAGTTTTCGCACGCTTGTGACGGAAAGCCGGTATGAATGCATGAAGCTTGAGGCAGGAATGGTTACATCAGATGAGCCAGGGCTTTATATGACAGGTGAATACGGGATACGTCTGGAAAACTTAATTTTGTGCAGGGAAGCCGAAAAAAATGAATACGGGAAATTTATGAATTTTGAAACGCTTACGCTTGTTCCATTTGAAAGAGAAGCAATTTTAGTACAGGAGCTTGATGAGTGTGAAAGAAAGTGGCTGAACGAATATCATGCGATGGTTTTTGAGAAAGTAAGCGGATGTCTGGAAGAGGAAGAAAAGAAATGGCTTTCTTTCGTTACGGCACCTCTGTAAATGTGTGCAAGTTATCATGAGAATTTCTGTTTATAATTTTTAGGCTTTTTTTAGATTGTGTTCACAGATTAGTCACATGAAATGAGTACAATAAAAATGTATTAGCTGACAAGCTGATATAATTTTTCATAACTCAAGCCGCATGAAGTAAGATTCATGCGGCACTCCCCTATTCAGTGAGCCGGAAGTATCTGTCTGATACTTTGGGACGGTTTATATTCATATCTGTTTTAGACAGTTTCTGTTTATATTCCAAAAGCAATGTGGTGGCAGATTATCTGCTAAATAACGGGTGATACAGCAGCGGATAATCTGTGAAAGTGTCCGGCAGAAGAAAAGATGGTAACAGGTCAGCCTGTCTGAACTGTTACAGAAGATGTCTTTATGGCTGCACGCTGTCGAAAGAAAGAATTGCAATTTATCCGCAAAATAGTATAATGTGATAGAAGAAGCATGCACAAAACCAGAAAGGATAAAATGATGGATAATAATAAATTAGCAGAACTGATTTTTCCAGATGTAACTGGAACAGTAAGCGGGCTGGAAGAACGGTTTCCGAAACGGAATCTGAAAGAAGGCGCATATGTAACGAGATTTGCGCCAAGTCCTACCGGATATATGCATATTGGAGGTCTGTACGCAGCCATGATTTCAAGCAGGCTTGCACAGCAGACAGGAGGGGTTTTTTATCTGCGCATAGAGGATACGGATAAAAAGCGTGAAATCGAAGGCGGAACAGAAGAAATTATCCGCTCTCTTGCAGACTACGGGGTTGCTTTTGATGAAGGACCGTTTCCAGACGGCGAAAAAGGATACGGGCCTTATAAGCAGAGCGAGCGAAGGGATATTTACAGGATATGTGCAAAAGAATTAATGAAAGCAGGACAGGCATATCCTTGTTTTTGTACAGCAAAGGAGCTGGATGCAATTCGAAAGGAGCAGGAAGAAAAGAAAGCCGATATTGGCTACTACGGCCGGTACGCTTCCTGCAGAAATCTCTCTTATGAGCAGATAGAAGAAAAAATAAAAGCGGGGGTGCCATTTGTTGTCCGTTTAAAAGCGCCGGAAAATGCAGACGGTCATGTGACCTATTCAGACCCTATCCGCGGCAGTATTCAAATGCCGGAAAACAGAATGGACCTGGTTTTACTGAAATCAGACGGCATTCCGACCTATCATTTTGCACATGTTGTGGATGACCATTTTATGCGCACGAATCTTGTAGTACGCGGCGATGAGTGGATGGCGTCTTATCCGCTTCATAAGCAGATGTTTGATATGTGTGGTTTTAAACAGCCGGAATATCTACATATTTCTCCGATTATGAAAATGGATGGAGCAGCGAAACGCAAACTGAGCAAAAGAAAAGACCCGGAAGCAGCGGCAGAATTTTACTTAGAGCAGGGCTTTCCGCCTGAAAGCGTTATGGAATATCTGCTTACCATTGCAAATTCCAATTATGAAGAATGGCATATGAAAAATCCGCAGAAGCCGGCAGGTGAGTTTCAGCTTTCCTTAAATAAAATGCCATCCAGCGGCGCGCTGTTTGATATGGTGAAGCTGACAGATGTAAGCAGAGAAGTGATAGCAGGATTTACCGTAGATGAATGCGAGCGCAAGATTTTAGAGTGGGCCAAAAAGCATGAGCCTGATTTGTATCTTTTTGCCGGAAAAAACAGCGGACAGTTCAGGGAAACCATTGGCCTTTGGAAAATGTCAGGAAAAAAAGTACGCAAGGATGTGGCAAAATGGAGCGAATTGATGCAGATGTTTGATTATCTGTATATGCCGCAGGAAAAGTTTCAAAAGACAGTTTCCTATGAGATGGATGAAAAGTATACAAAAGACCAGCTGAGGGAAGCTGTGCTTGCATATCAAAAAGATTTGTTTCTAAATTCAGATGAGTGGTTTGAACAGATGAAAGCTTTAGGGGAGCAGATGGGTTACTGCCCGAATATGAAAGAATATAAGAAAAATCCGCAGTCCTATAAAGGCTCCATTTCTGATTTATGTTCCATGATACGGATAGCTGTAACGGGGCATAAAAATTCACCGGATTTGCATACCATTATGAAAGTGCTGGGTGAAGAAACGGTTCAGCAGCGTCTGAATGATTTTCTTGCCAGGATATAGGGCTATGAAATATTATTTTGCTCCGCTTGAAGGAATTACAGGGTATATTTACAGACGAGCGCATCATTCCTTTTATCCGGGGCTGGACCGGTATTATGCGCCGTTTATCGTGCCGAAAGAGAAAAAATATCTGAACACGAAGGAACGTAATGATTTGCTGCCGGCAAATAATGAAGGGATGACGGTTATTCCGCAGATTATGACAAACCAGCCGGAAGAATTCTTAAGGATTGCACAAGTGCTTGCCAGGGATTATGGCTATCAGGAAATTAATCTGAATCTGGGCTGTCCGTCTAAAACGGTCGTGTCTAAAAAGCGCGGGTCTGGATTTCTTTCAGAACCAAAGCAGCTGGAAGCATTTCTGATACAGGTATGTAAGGAACTGGAAAAATCCGGCATGAAGCTGTCTGTAAAAACAAGGATAGGAGTAGAAAAACCAGAGGAATTTGACACGCTTTTGAAAATTTATCAGTCAGTTCCTTTATCGGAGTTAATTATACATCCGCGTGTGCAAAAAGATTTTTATAAAAACAGGCCGGATATCAGAGCTTTTCGAATGGCATACGAGTCATATCCGGCTGCAGGATGGGAGCTTTGCTATAATGGGGATGTGTCTGACTGTGCAGATGCAGAAAGACTTTTGACAGAATTTAGCGGAATTTCCGCAGTCATGATTGGAAGAGGCCTTTTGACCAATCCGATGCTGGTACATGAAATAAAAGCAAAGGAAAGCGGCGGGACTTTGAATAGGCGGTTTGCGGATGATGATGCAGAAAAAGCGGAGAGGAAACGCCGGTATCATTTTTACCGTTTTCTGCAGGAAGAGTATGCAGCGGTATTATATGGTGAGAAAAATATTCTATTTAAAATGAAAGAGCTGTGGTCTTATATGAGCCAGGATTTTACGGAGCCGCAGAAGTATTGGAAAAAAATGAAAAAAGCGCAGAAGCTGGCAGATTTTGACGCAGCTGTTTTTTCGCTGTGTAATGAACAAAAACTGCTTCCAGACAGGGAACTGGTGCATAATATAAGAAAGGGGTGAGCGGTCATAAAGCAGCTGAAGGCTTTTTTAAAGAGAAAAAATATACAGATATCTGCAAAAAGATATGGAATTGACGCACTTGGCGCAATGGCACAGGGCTTGTTTGCCTCGCTTTTAATCGGCACGATTTTTTCAGCGTCCGGTCAGCAGCTCGGCATCCCGATACTGGAAACAGCCGGCAGTTATGCAAAAGCGGCTTCCGGTGCTGCTATGGCTGCGTCGATTGGCCTGGCTCTGCAGTGTCCGCCTCTTGTACTGTTCTCGCTTCTGGCAGTTGGGACGGCAGCCAGTGAGGCGGGCGGGGCAGGCGGGCCGCTGGCCGTGCTGCTTGTATCGATAGCGGCGTCAGAATTTGGAAAAGCGGTATCGAAAGAAACAAAAGCGGATATTCTTGTAACACCGTTTGTAACAATATGCACAGGAACGGTATTATCTGTATGGCTGGCACCTTCTATCGGTGCGGCTGTAGGTACAGTCGGTGCAGCGATTATGTGGGCAACAAGACTGCAGCCTTTTTTTATGGGAATGGCGGTTTCTGTAATCGCAGGGATTGCGCTGACACTGCCGGTCAGCAGTGCGGCGATTTGTGCGGCATTAGGGCTGACAGGGCTTGCAGGAGGAGCGGCGCTTGCGGGATGCTGTGCGCAGATGGTTGGATTTGCAGTAATCAGTTTCCGGGAAAACAGATGGGGAGGGCTGATTGCACAGGGAATCGGAACGAGTATGCTTCAGATGGGCAATATTATGAAAAATCCCAGAATCTGGCTTCCGGCTCTTTTTTCGTCTGCAATAACCGGACCGCTGGCGGCCTGTGTATTTAAAATGGAAATGAATGGGGAGGCAGTTGCAGCAGGCATGGGAACCTGCGGGTTTGTCGGGCAGATTGGCCTGTATACAGGATGGATGAATGATATTGCAAAAGGAACAAAAGCGGCAGTAACGGCATCAGACTGGACGGGAATGCTGCTTATCTGTTTTTTGCTTCCAGGCATTCTGTCCTGGCTGTTTGGAACCTTTTTTCGAAAAATCGGGTGGATTCAGGAAAATGATTTAAAACTGGAACTGTAAAGGAAATAATGATTATGGATTTGAAATGCGAACCGGATATTACTGAACAGATTGTCATGAAAGTGTCAAGAACCAGTATTTTTGCAAATATACTGCTGTCGCTGTTTAAATTTGCAGCCGGTCTTGCCGCTTCTTCCGGGGCAATGATTTCGGATGCAGTGCATTCGGCTTCTGATGTATTCAGCACACTGATTGTAATGGCCGGTGTGAAAATGTCACGCAAGGAAGCAGATAAGGAACATCCGTATGGACATGAGCGCATGGAATGCGTAGCTGCAATTCTGTTAGCAGCAGTGCTGTTTTTAACAGGTGCCGGAATCGGCTATAACGGAATGATAAAAGTTGCGGCTGGCAGTTATGAAAAACTGGCGGTTCCCGGCGCTTTCGCGTTAGCTGCTGCCGCTGTATCAATTGCGGTTAAGGAATGGATGTTCTGGTATACCAGATATTATGCGAAAAAGGCAGACTGCGGAGCACTGATGGCAGATGCATGGCATCATCGTTCGGACGCTCTGTCTTCGATAGGTTCTTTTGCCGGTATATTTGGAGCAAGACTGGGATTTCCGGTGATGGACCCGCTGGCAAGCGTGATTATCTGCGTGTTTATTGTTAAAGCTGCGTATGATATTTTTAAGGATGCAGTAGATAAAATGATAGACAAGGCATGTGATGACAGCATGATTGAGCAGCTGAAAAAAACGGTGCTCGGTCAAAAGGGTGTCATTCGCATTGACGAGATGATTACAAGAGAATTTGGGAACAGGATTTATGTAGATGTGGAAATTGCAGCAGACGGGTCAAAGACATTATATGAAACGCATGCAATTGCGGAAGCTGTTCACGACCGGATTGAGCTGGAGTTTCCAAATGTCAAGCATATTATGGTACATGTGAATCCTGATAAAGAAAAAAAGAATAACGGATAAAGACGGAAAGGGAAAAATGGATAAGGAACGTTTAGACAGACAGTTTGCATTTGCCAGGGAAATAGACAAAGAAAAGAAAATCAGCCGCCAGACGTATCTTTCAGATGCGTCCCGCAGAGAAACAGACGCGGAGCATGCCTGGCATGCGGCGGTGATGGCAGTTTTGTTAAATGAATATGCGAATGAAAAGATTGATGTGCTCAAAACCGTGTCAATGCTTTTAATCCATGATATTGTAGAAATTGATGCCGGAGATACGTATGCATATGATGAAGAAGGAAAAAAGACACAGCGCCAGAGAGAAGAGCGCGCAGCACAGCGGATTTACGGCATGCTTCCCAAAGACCAGGAACAAAAGCTGCGTGACTTATGGGAAGAATTTGAAGAGGCAAAGACGCCGGAAGCGAAGTTTGCAAGAGCAATGGATCATATTCAGCCAGTCATGCTGAATGCAGCTGCAGACGGCAGATCCTGGGAAGAACATCAAGTAACGCTGACACAGATTTTAGGCAGAAATAAAACTACAAAAGATGGCTCAAAAATATTGTGGGATTATGCAAGGGAAAACTGGATTGACAGAAATGTTGAAAATGGAAAAATACGGCCGGAATAGTTATCATACAGGCAAAAAAGAAATGGAAGGGCAGCTGTCAGAGCAAAAGGCGCTTGTAGATAAATTACGAAAAGAACAGACGCTTTGCGATGCAGAATTAAAACAGCTGCTGGCTGTACACGAGCAGCCGGTTTTGGATTATTTGTATCTGAATGCCAGACAGGTACAGCAGCTGCATTATGGAAATAAGGTTTATGTGCGCGGTCTGATTGAATTTACAAACTACTGCCGTAATAACTGCTATTACTGCGGCATACGCAGAGAGAATAAAAATCTGCAGCGTTACCGGCTCAGTGATGAGCAGATTCTTAGCTGTGCGAAAGAAGGCTACAGCCTGGGATTTCGTACATTTGTGCTTCAGGGCGGCGAAGATGCGGCATACACAAAAGAAAAGTTAGGGAATATTATCCGCCAGCTGAAAGAGCAGTTTCCAGACTGTGCGGTCACGCTTTCTTTTGGCGAGCAGGATTTTGAAACATATCAGTTCTGGCATGACTGCGGCGCGGACCGGTATCTGCTTCGGCACGAAACTGCCTGCCAGGCTCATTACCGTATGCTGCATCCGGCAGAAATGAGTCTTTCTAACCGTAAAAACTGTTTAAGCCAGTTAAAAGAGATTGGATATCAGACGGGTTCAGGATTTATGATCGGCTCTCCCGGGCAGACACTGGACAATCTGATTGAAGATTTACGGTATCTTAAAAAGCTGCGCCCGCATATGGCAGGGATTGGTCCGTTTCTTCCGCAGCATGATACGCCGTTTGCAAAAGAAGCGGCCGGAACATTAGAGATGACCCTGAAATTATTAGCGGTGCTGCGTCTGCTGTTTCCTAAAATTCTGCTTCCGGCAACAACTGCGCTTGGCTCGATACACCCCAAAGGGCGTGAGATGGGAATATTAGCAGGAGCGAATGTAATTATGCCAAATCTGTCACCGGCGGATGTGCGCGAAAAATATATGCTTTATGACCATAAAGCTGTGACAGGCGATGAATCAGCACAAAATATTAAAAAACTGGCAGTGCATATACAGGAGACTGGGTATGAGCTGTGCTATGAGCGGGGTGACAGTCTTATGACAGATACACAATCAGGAGATGATAATGCCTAATTCAGAAAATGTAACCGCAGTATCAGAAAAAGAGAACGATTTTGCCGGACAGGTAGAGCTGAGTATTCGAAAAAAATTTCATAAAAAAATATTCAGCCGTTTTGCCAAGGCTGTAAATGAATATAAAATGCTGGAAGAAAAAGACCGTGTAGCTGTCTGTATTTCCGGGGGAAAAGATTCTATGCTGATGGCAAAGTGTTTTCAGGAACTGCAGAGACATCGGAAATTCTATTTTGAACTGGTCTTTTTGGTGATGGACCCCGGATATCACATACGCAACCGCAGGCAGATAGAACAGAATGCCAGAATGATGAATATTCCTCTGACCATATTTGAAACGGATATCTTTCAGGCCGTTGAGCATATCGAAAAATCGCCGTGTTATTTATGTGCCCGCATGCGCCGCGGATATCTGTACAGCAGGGCCAGAGAGCTTGGATGTAATAAAATAGCGCTCGGGCATCATTTTGATGATGTAATTGAGACGGTTTTAATGGGAATGCTTTATGGAGGACAGATTCAGACCATGATGCCGAAACTGCACAGTACAAACTTTGAGGGGATGCAGCTGATTCGTCCGCTGTATCTCGTACGGGAAGATGATATTAAACACTGGCGGGATTACCATAACCTTCAGTTTCTGCAGTGTGCCTGCCGGTTTACCGATGCATGTGCAGACAGTAAGAAAGAGATGACTTCAAAACGTCAGGAAATCAAAGATTTAATCAAAACTTTAAAAATAACGAATCCTTATATAGAGGGAAATATTTTTAAAAGTGTAGAAAACGTAAATCTGAGTACAGTCATAGCATATAAAAAAGACGGAATCAGACACCATTTTCTGGATACTTATGAATAGCCGCAAAGGACAGGATAATCAGAGAATCCGGGATTTATGAAAATGAGAAAGAATGCAGGCAGAGGAGCTGTCTGAAAGAATAAATAAAAAACAGAGGAAAGTGCATAAGGCAGCATTCCGTCTGTTTTTTATTTTGCAGATAATTATTTTACAAGGTCTAAAATGGCATTTTTAGGAATCAGTCCGACCGAAGTGTTTGATACCTTTCCGCCTTTAAACGCAATCAGTGTAGGAATACTCATGACACCAAAGCGGGAAGCAAGCTGCGGCTGTTCATCTACATTGACTTTGCATAGTTTTACAGCTTCGGTTTCTGCAGAAAGTTCTTCGATTGCAGGAGAGAGGCGTTTGCATGGGCCGCACCAGTCTGCCCAGAAATCGACAATTACAGGTTTGTCAGATTGGATGACCTCGGTTTCAAAATTTTCAGTAGTAATTGTTATAACTGCCATTTTTTATTCTCCTTTCAGCTGTTTGGACATTTATTTTTAGACTGGATATCATCAGTCCGTCTAAACTATTATTACAGATTAACATACGTTTCATCAAAAATCAAGAAGTTTTGTTTGACAAAAAACAGGTTACATGATATTTTGGTAACAGTTAAAAGAGGAAGGAAAGGAAGGGGAGAAATGGAAACGATACGCAGACATATTATTTTTAAAGGAAGAGTCCAGGGTGTGGGATTTCGTTACCGCGCATCCTATGCGGCACGCAGCCTGAATATTACAGGATGGGTTCGAAATGAGGATGACGGTACGGTCGAAATGGAAGCACAGGGCAGTGAAGCACAGATAAACCGGATGCTTTCGATGCTGAATAAAGATTCTTATATCCGAATTGAGAACATGGATATCACGAATCTGCCGGTGGAAGAAAAAGAGCGGGGATTTAAAGTAAAAGGATATTAAACGCAGACATTGCGGCTGGAATTGCTGCAATGTTTATTTTTATTCTATTTGTAAATTATACTTGACAAAATGTATTGTAAATTATATACTCAGAATATCAGATAAAATTGAAAAGAGGAGGAGAAATTATGGATAATATGATTCAGACTGGTTTTTTATGCGGAATGGCAGCTGCCTGTTTTCTGGTTATTTTATTGAAAAAATTAGTGTATAAGGGGAGCTTGTTCAAATGCCGGTATGATGAACGCCAGCAGCTTGTCCGCGGACGCGGCTTTCAGTATGGATTTTTTGGCTGGATTTTCTTTACAGCCGGTTATATTGTACTGGATACCGGTTTTGGAAAACGGTATCTGGATACTTCTATGGCATTATTTTTAGGACTGATGATAGGAGCTGTTATATATGCGTCTTATGCTATCTGGCATGAAGGATATTTTTCCCTAAACATCTATCCCAAACGGTTTATGGGAGTTATGACTGCGGTAACGGTATTGAATATCATATGCAGTGTGCATTTTATATTTGAAGGAGAGTTATGCAGGGACGGAATGCTGACTTTTTTTGGAGGCTCTAATCTGGTCTGTGCAGCGGCATCTTTAGCAGTTCTTTTTGTTCTGGCTGCAAAATACGGTTATGACCATCGAAAGGCAGAGTAGCATGAAAAATCTGAGATTAAAAGCTGCAAGAGCTGCAAAAGATTTATCGCAGCAGGAGCTGGCAGAACGGGTTGGTGTATCCAGACAGACTGTGAATGCCATAGAAAAGGGAGATTACAATCCTACCATCCGTCTTTGTACAGCCATATGCCGGGAACTGGGGAAAACGCTGGATGAATTGTTCTGGGAGGAAGCGGAACCGGACTAATCTTATCAGATATGGTTTATATTTAATTTATATATGAAAAGCAATAAATACATATTTATTAAAATACGATTTTATTTTATTGATAAAATCGTATTTTAATAATAAAAGCAGTGAAATAAGGCGTAAAATAACGGGCAGCCCGAAAGAATTCAAAATAGAAAGGATTCTGATAGTTATTGAATAGTATGAAAGATTCTGAGCATTCTATATATCATAGAGAAAAACTGCCTGTAATAGAAATCATTTTATAAATGCTTTATTTTAAATTATAATTTAAGTAAAGGAGAAAACAATGGATACACATGTATGGAAAAAATACATTCCGGAATTTGCAGAAACGACATCGAAATTTTATGACGGGTCATTAAATCAGGGAGATTATAAAAAATTTTCAGGCTTTTACGGAAGCTATGCTCAAAGAGGGGGCAGGGCAAATATGCTGCGTCTGCGTATGACGGCAGGCCGGGTTACAAAAGAAAAAATGGCATTTACAGCCAGAATGATAAAAGAACACCACATTTCCAGAATTCATTTTACGACCTGCCAGACCATACAGCTGCATGATTTGCAGCCGGATGCAGTAACAGATATTATGGAAAAAGCGCTGGATGCAGGAATTGTGACAATTGGAGGCGGAGGCGATTATCCGAGAAATGTGATGTGTCCGCCTTTATCCGGTGTAGAAAAGGATGAGTATTTTGATGTTTCTCCATGGGCAGAGGCAGCCGGAGAATATCTGATGCAGTTTATCACAGCTGAGAAAATGCCCCGGAAACTGAAAACAGCATTTTCGAATTCACCGCAGAATGTCACACATGCAACTTACCGCGACCTTGGATTTGCAGCGACAGACAATGGAACATTTGATGTATACAGCGCCGGAGGACTTGGCATCAATCCTAAGCTTGGTGTAAAGGTGGCAGAGGATATCGCACCGGAGATGATTTTATACTATATTAAGGCGATGTGGCTTACGTTTCTTGCATATGGCAATTATGAAAGCAGAGTAAAAGCACGGACGAGGTATATGCAGGAGGCGCTTGGCGGACCGCAGCAGTATAAAAATGCGTTTCTTGAAAAATTAAATGAAGTGCTGGATTCCGGAGAGAATCTTCATATTCATAAAAAGGAACAGCCTGTTACCAAAAAAGGAAGCGGTCAAAAGATTTCAGACCGCCGTATTCTGGAACAAAAGCAGGACGGGCTTTATACCGCTGTATGGCATCCGGCCGGAGGCATTCCTGACGCAGAGGTATTTTGCAGACTGAACGATGCGGTACAAGACATGGAGGCAGTGGAAATGCGGCTGTCGCCGGATGAAACAGCATATATTGTAAATCTTACAGCAAAAGAGGCAGAAAAAGTGCTGGAGATTACTTATGACAGTGCGCAGAGTATCTTCGAAACATCCGTAAGCTGTATCGGAGCTTCCATCTGCCAGGCCGGGGCACGCGATTCCCAGGCACTGCTTCGGGCATGTATCAAAGCGGTCCGGGAGGCTGGGATTCCGGACGGGGCACTGCCGCAGATTCACATATCCGGATGTCCGTCTTCCTGCGGTACACATCAGACGGGAATGATTGGTTTTCGCGGCGGCATGAAAAAAACGGATGGAAAGCCGCAGTCTGCTTTTGTACTGTATGTAAACGGATGCGGCATCCAGGGAAAAGAACAGATGGGCCGCGATGCCGGTACAATTTTAGAAACAAAAATACCGGAATTTTTAGTGAAGCTGGGAAGGGCAGCAGCAGACAGCGGAATGAACTTTAAAGAGTGGAATGAGAAAAATCCTGATGCACTCGATATGATTGCAGCAGAATATACGGCCTGAATCTGTATGACTGACGGGAACATATATCCTATGATATATGTTCCTGTTTTTGTGTTAAGAAAATGAAAAAGAATCCGATAAAATATATAACAGACATAAACAAATAGGCATAGCTACGGAAGGCGCGTAAATCCAAGGGAGTGGGGGAAGGATATGAAACATTGGAGCTGGATAAAATGGAACAGAATAAAGAAAAAGCAGGTATCCTTACAGTCAGGCAGGGAACAAAAGTAAGAATGATTGCTATCCAGGATGTCATTTATATCGAAAGTCTTGGCAGAAAAGCAGCGCTGCATTTAGCAGACGAAATAATCGAATATTATGCGAAAATCAGCAGTCTGGAAGAGAAGCTTCACCCTGTTTTTTTTCGTGTCCACAGAGCTTATCTCGTGAATCTGAATTACGTAGAGAGCTACACAAGGCGCGAAGTCCGCTTAAAAAATGCAGAATCTGTGCTCATTTCTAAATACAGAATCCGTGAATTTCAAAAAGTGCTTGCAAAATAACCGCAAAAGGGCTAAAATGTAGCAAATATAAGGAGTAATGCGCCATGTATTACGGAGAAGGAGAAAGCTACATGCAGCACAATGAGAGAAATTTATCTATGGTCATGGATTTTTATGAAATGACTATGAGTAATGGTTTTTTTGCAGATGAAAAACATAATGCAAGAGTAGCATTTGATGTATTTTACCGTAAAAATCCGGACAAGGCTGGATTTTCTATTTTCGTGGGATTAGACCAGATTATCGAATATATTACCAATCTTCATTTTGATGATGATGATATTGCATATCTGAAAAGTCAGGAGCTGTTTTCAGAGGAATTCTTAAATTATTTAAAAAATTTTCATTTTAAAGGAGATATTTATGCCTTTCGGGAGGGTACCGTGATGTATCCGAACGAACCCGTTATTACCGTAATCGCACCGCTGATTGACGCGCAGTTAATTGAAACTGCTATTTTGCTCGAGATTAATCACCAGTCTTTAATTGCAACAAAAACAAGACGAATTGTAAAAGCTGCAAAGGGACGTACAGTATCAGATTTTGGTGCAAGGCGCGCACATAATATGGATGCGGCCGTATACGGTGCAAGAGCTGCTTATATTGGAGGAGCTGCTTCTACTGCAACGGTGCTGGCAGGAAAGATGTTTCAAATCCCGGTAAGCGGTACAATGGCCCACAGCTGGGTTATGTATTTCAATGATGAATATACTGCGTTTAAAAAATATGCACAGACCTATCCGGATGCAGCCGTGCTTTTAGTCGATACTTATGATGTATTGGAAAGCGGCGTTCCAAATGCAGTCAGAACAGCAAAAGAAGTGTTAGAGCCAATGGGCAGACGCTTAAAAGGGATTCGTTTAGACAGCGGGGACCTTGCTTATTTATCCAAACGTGCCAGAAAAATGTTAGACGAAGCCGGGCTTAATGACTGCAAAATTATTGTATCAAACAGTCTGGATGAATATACGATTACATCGATTCTGGATCAGGGCGGGTGCATTGACAGCTTTGGCGTTGGAGAACGGCTGATTACCTCAAAATCAGAACCCGTATTCGGGGCCGTATATAAAATTGTGGCAGTAGAAGAAGACGGTGTTTTCAAGCCCCGGATTAAAATTTCTGAAAATACTGAGAAAATTACAAATCCCGGACTGAAAAAGGTTTACCGTATTTACGATCAGGAAGGAAACGCCATTGCGGATCTTCTTGCAAAATCCGATCAGGTACTGGATTTTTCCAGGCCGCTGCGTTATGTGGATCCTGTGAAACCATGGAAAAACCGTTTTTTTGAAAACTGCAGTGCAAAAGAGCTTCAGATTCCGATTTTCCGTAACGGAGAGCTCGTATACAAACAGCCTTCCATGAAAGAAATTGCTGATTATGTCCGCTGTCAGCTTTCCAGCGAAATCTGGGAAGAAGAACAGCGCTTTGAAAATCCGCACAATCATTATATGGATATGACACCGGAACTGTATGAAGAAAAAATGAATCTGTTATATGAGGCAAGGTCAGAATAATGTTTTTAAATAGAACCTGCACGATAAAAACGGAATCGGAACAAAAATGAAATCAGAATACTGGAATAAAATCAGAAAGAGGAAAAATATGATGAAACGCGGCAAGGTCAGAACCGAATGCAGCCTGTTATTAATGATGATGCTTATATTTTGCATGAAACCGGTATATCCCGTACATGCCGCAGCCCAAAGCACTGCAGACAGCATATCTTATCCCGATGCTGAATCTTCTAATGATATGGATTCTTATGCGGATACAGATAATAGTACAGATAATAGTACATATTATCCAGTAACAGATGATACCGATTACAGCAGTCTGCCGGAGGATGGACCGGATATGGACAATGGGTGGGAAGAGCCTCCTGTTTTTTATGATATGCCAGTGCTTGATACGCAGACTCTGCATCTTGCTGCAGGAGGAGATTCGTATGAACTGCATCTTCAAAATGCCGTCAGTGCATCGTATCAGCTGGGTTCGCCTGCTGTCAGCATGTCCGTTGCCAGTCTGTCAGATGAAACAGCACAGTCCGTAACAATTACACCGATTGCAGCCGGCAGTACCGTTTTGACAGTAACTGCAGTCGGAGCTGACCAGTCACAGCACGTTCTTACCTGTGATATTACAGTTTCACAGCTGGAAGTATCCGATAAACTGGTTGAAATTTACCTGAACGATACACAGACAGCAAAGGATGTCAGAATTGAAGGCGCTGATTTGGATGCTGTTTATTATGGCAGCAGCGGCGGATGGAATGACAGCTTTAAAGATGCGCTTACATACAGCTCCCAGTGTTCTATAGATACCGGGAATGAGGAAGTAGCAGACGCTTACTTTAGTGACGGAAACATTCATATTAATGGTTATGCAAAAGGGATTACAAACGTAAGAGGAACAATTTTCGGAGTACCTTTTTCTATTAAAGTAAAAGTGTATCATTATACACTGAATAAATATGCCGTGAATACCTATAAAGGGAGCGCTAAAAAAATACTGAAAGTAAAAGGCGCCGGAAATCATAAAGTAACCTGGTCAGCCGGTAATCCCAATGTAGCATCTGTATCCTCAAATGGTACCGTAACGATTAACGGAATCGGCGCGACCAAAATAACTGCAAAAGTTAACGGGCGCAGATTAATCTGTATTGTAGCGGTAAGCAGCAAAACAGCCTGCCGCGCTGTAAAAAATGCACGCGCGGTTTCACAGAAAAAAGATGTACAGTACAGTCAGGCTTACCGCATGTCACAAAATTATTATGACTGCAGTTCGCTTGTGTACCGCTGTTATGCAGTTCTTGGCATCCGCTTCGGAAATACAAATCCGCACTGGGCGCCGACGGCGGCAGAAGAAGGCCGCTGGTGTACGAATACAAAACATGTAGTTTCGACACAGCCTGTTGATATTTTAAGCTGTAAACTGGTACCGGGAGATACGATTTATTATTCTTTCAATGGGAATAACGGACGCTATCTGAATATTGACCATACAGCTATCTTTGCCGGGTACGCATACGATGAATCAGCCGGGTATTATGGAACGGTTATCGAAGCAAGCAGTTCACGCAATGCTGTTGTCGAACGTATGTATTATCCTGGAAATACTACAAAATTAATAGGGCGCCCAAGTAAAAAATAAAATAGTTACCGGTATAAATCATTATAATCTGCAGATACTGACACTGCAGCAGCTTTATGCTGTCAGAAAGGAGAGTCAGTATCATGGATATCAACGGTTTTCCAATCGGATTTACTATGGGAATGGCAATGGGACATGACGCGCTGGATGCTTACAGTAAGCTGACAGAAGCGGAAAAAGAAAAAGTAATCAATGAATGCCGTGATGCAAAAAGCAAAGCGGAAATGGACAGAATTATTGACCGTTTATGCGGAAAATGGATTTAAAAATAAAATACAGCTTATCCTGCCTTACAGGATAAGCTGTATTTTTTATCTGCAGCATTCGACAGCATTCCAGGCATTGACTACGAAAGCATTTTTTGTTACATTTATAATATACCATTGTCATATGGAGAAAGAGAGGGAATTGCTTATGCTAAAACAATGGAGCGGAACAGAAAGACCATCGGATGAGGTACTGTCAGCCAGACTTAAGACGGCCCGGGATAAACTTTCCAGACAGCAGATGCAGTTAAAGGATATGAAACTGCCGGTTCTGGTTTTGGTAGAAGGGTGGGGCACATCTGGAAAAGGCTCAGCAATTGGAAAAATTATTAAAGGAATTGACCCGCGCTTTTTTAAAGTAGCATCTATGGAAGAACCAACTGTAGAAGAATTAAGAAAACCGTTTTTATACCGGCATTTTGTGAAAATCCCGGAAGCAGGGAAATTCCAGTTTTTAGATTCCGGCTGGATGGATGAAGTAGTGGAAGCAAAGCTTCATCAGAATCTGGACCCGGAAGACTATAAAAACAGAATTGACAGCATTAAACGTTTTGAGCGCCAGCTGACAGATAACGGATATCTGGTAATGAAATTTTTCCTCCATATATCCAGGAAAGAGCAGAAAAAAAGAATTGAAAATCTGCTGGAAAATAAAGATGCAAAATGGCGTGTCGGAAAAAAAGATAAATGGCAGAATTCTCATTATGAAAAATGTCTGGATGTATACGACAGCTATCTGGAAGATACCAATATGCCGTCAGCACCATGGTATATTATCGATGCAAAATCCAGGAAATGGACAGAGCTGCAGATTTTAGAAACACTGACGCAGGGAATTGAAATTGCCCTGAATAACCATACAATGTCCGTACCGCTTCTGCAAAATGTTTTCCCGCTTATACCAATGCCAAAGCTTTCTGACATTCCGCTGGACAGCGCTTATATAGAAGATGAGCTTTATTCGACACAGTTAAAACAGCTGCAGCACAGGCTGGGCGAGCTTCACAACCGGCTGTACCGGAAAAAAGTTCCTGTCATTATTGCTTATGAAGGCTGGGATGCGGCTGGAAAGGGCGGTAATATTAAGCGCCTGACAGAAGCGCTTGACCCAAGAGGATATGAAGTACATCCGATTGCGAGCCCGGAACCGCATGAAAAAGCAAGGCACTATTTATGGCGTTTCTGGAACCGGATACCAAAAGACGGGCATATCGCGATTTTTGACCGCACCTGGTACGGGCGTGTTATGGTAGAACGTCTGGAAGGCTTCTGCAGTGAAAATGACTGGATGCGTGCATATAATGAAATGAATGAATTTGAAAAAGAACTCCATGACTGGGGTGCAGTCATTCTCAAATTCTGGGTACAGATTGACAAGGATACACAGCTGCAGCGTTTTACTGACCGTCAGAATACACCGGAGAAGCAGTGGAAGATTACGGATGAAGACTGGCGCAACCGTGACAAATGGGATTTGTATGAAGAGGCTGTCAATGAAATGATTCAAAAGACAAGTACCGTATATGCTCCATGGCATATTCTGGAATCCGTCGATAAGAAATATGCCCGTATTAAAGCACTTCAAATTGTAGTAGAAGCATTAGAGCAGGCTTTAAAATAAAAATATTTCATGAACTGTAATTTTAAAATATCAGAATTATCACAGCTGCCTGGCTGGGAATCTGCTATATTTATTGGAAACAGACCTTAAAACCTTTCTTTTCATTACTCAAAACATTGCGCAGTCTGGTTATCTGCGCAATGTTTTATTCATTATTACATTCTCAAAAACTTATATTCGTATGATAGTTTTTTTAAACAGAAGTTGCGCAAATTGATATAGCAGAAGATAGTTCACATCTATTATATTGTTTGCGCATTTTATCTGTAATACTATCTTTGGTATCCTAAATAGCTACTCAGCCTGCTGCTATTAAAAAGCTTATAAAAAGTTGCGCATTAAAAACTACAGTACAGACAAAATGATTTCATCTTCATCTAAACTGCCTGTCATCTCAAATCATTTTCATCACTGGAAAATTTGTTGCAAAGTAATTTGAAGAAAGCAGAAGCGCATCTTTTAAAACTAAATATAAAACTGCTTTTAAATTATATTATGAATACAGAAGGCAGGCTGAATCATATATCATAGTTAATGAAATACTTCCTGAAAATATTTTCAATAGAGTTGCGCAATTTAATCTATTTTATTACTAAAAATCATATATCTCCACAAGACACAGATAGCGCAACACATACAAATTCAAAATTGTCTTTGAGAGATTTCTGATTTTATACATTTAATTATTGCGCATCTGGCGTCTGAAGTCTGGGCAACACAAATGCAGACTTTTTTATAGATGTTTATTCTCTTTGAAACCGTTTCCTGTATTTTGTTGCGCAAAAAAATATTTTAATGAAATCTTTATATTCCATGCATTTTAACCGATATTCAGTTGTCAGCATACATTATCTGCATAACTCTGCAGTAATAAGCAGGCTGTATCAATTTAAATACTGATTTGGGAATATTTTATCCGTAACACGGTAAAACAAATATACAAAACAGATTATGGAGGAAAGTTTATGAACATATTTCATGTAGAGCTAAAAAAAACGGTCGACGACAGCTACGATATTGAAGCAGGCTATTCCCTGGAAGAAAAACTGATTGCAGATATTCGAAACGGATTAGCAGGAAATGTACAGAAATTCGCTGTGATTACAGACAGCAACGTCAAAGGTCTCTATGCAGAAAAAATTACTGCCCTGTTAAAAAGTGCCGGTTATTCGGCCAGCTTATTTGTATTTGAAGCCGGAGAAAAAAGCAAAACCCGTCAGACCAAAGCTGAGATTGAAGATGCCATGCTTGCAGAAGAATTCAGAAGAGACTGCTGTATCATTGCTGTCGGAGGAGGAGTCGTGACGGATTTAGCCGGTTTTATAGCCGGCACATATGCGCGCGGCGTGCCGTTCATTAATTATGCAACAACGCTTCTGGCTGCCGCAGATGCCTCTGTAGGGGGCAAAACGGCTGTTGATACACCGTTAGCAACCAATCTGATTGGCATTTTCAATCAGCCTGAAAAAGTCTATCTGGATATCGCAGCATGGCAGACACTTCCGCCGCGTCAGATTGCAAGCGGTCTTGCTGAAACAATTAAGCATGCATGTCTCGCCAGCCATGAATTTTTCGAATATCTGGATACGCATATGGACGATATCTGGGCCTTTGAGAAAACGGCATGTGAACACATTGCACAGGAAAACTGCCGGATAAAATATACCGTTGTCATGCAGGACGAACATGAAAAAGGCCTTCGGGAGGTTTTAAACCTGGGACATACAGTAGGACGTGCGATTGAAACGGTCAGCGATTACAGGCTGCTTCACGGCGAAGCTCTTGCAATCGGCTTAGCAGCGGAAACAGCCCTTGCACGCCATTTCGGATACCTCAGCGCTTCAGAACAAAGCGAGGTGCTCCGTCTGCTGAAAAAAGCCCGCCTTCAGACGGCAGTCCCGTCTTATATAGACAGAGAAGCGCTGGTACAGAAACTATATACAGATAAAAAAGTGAAAAACGGAAAGCTGAGATTTGTCATTCAGCAGGGAATCGGCAAGATTGCAGAATATGAAAACGGCGTATATGCCATACCAGTCGAAGAAGAAACCGTGCGAAAAATCATAATGGACATGCCCGGCAGGTAGCCGGCAGCCAGAGTTCCCCTGACAAATCCGTTTTTGTCAGGGGTGTATCAGGCAGACTGCTGTTACAGTATTTTACGGATGGATTTTTGTTGCGCAAATCAATTTTAAGATGCGCAACAAAATCGGATGCCATAATTGCGCTGCAGACAGGCCTGAATTTAAAACCTAAGGTCAGCATTTATCAAATATCATGCAGTTTATTAAAATTATTATAATTGATATGCAGGCTCCTCCCGCATCTCGGGCATATTTGTGTGAATCTGTCCGGGTTACAGATTCATCGAATTATAGAGCGCGTCTTTATCATCCTGATAAATAGACAGATACCTTTTGGTAATTTCAATGCTGGAATGGTTGTAGATATTCATAATCAGAGCCGTTGGCGTGCCCATTTTCCATGCATGATAGCCAAATGTCTTACGCAGGGAATGGCAGCTGATATTTCCTTCAATATGGCTGGCATCCGCCGCGTCTTTAATAATATGGTAGGCACGGTTTCTGGATAACGGCTGATAATGATTTGTGCTGCTGCAAAAAATATATTCATCATCCCTTTTAAAAGGTTTTTTCTTTTTTAACATCTTAAATGCTGAAATACAGCTGGAATTGAGTGCAATGACAGCATGTTTTTTTGTCTTCTGCTCATAAATATCAATATGATTTTTATACCTGCGTGTCTGTGTGTCATAAACATCCTGCCATTTCAGACGCAGCAGGTCACTGATTCTAAGCGCTGTATTTATGCCGATTACAAAAAGGGTATAATCCCGATAACTGTTTTTCGCTAAATAATAATCTTTCATCTTTTCAATTTCCTCTTTTGTTCTTATAGGTGATGTTACCATCTTTTGCTCCTCCTTTGTATGGCGCATGATATTTATCGATAAATGCTTATTACACGGCCGGTTCCTATACAAGTCACCCGAAAACCGTATATGCAGCCGTGCATAAAAAGAAATACAGAAATAGTCAAATGCGACATATAAAATTCATTCTTTTGTATATGATAGTAGCTTTGATTTCCTGATTATTCAAGAGAACGGGGTTGTATCCAGCCGCTCTTTTTATTATAATGAAAGTAATTATTTATAAAAAAAGGAAGGTGCAGTAAATTATGCAGACAGTTATTATGGCAGGCGGAAAAGGCACCCGGATTGCTTCTATGTGCGCGGATGTGCCAAAACCTATGATTCCCATATGCGGAAAGCCTATTTTGGAGCATCAGATGCATGTATTAAAACGCCAGGGGTATACCGATATCATACTCATTACCGGCCACCTTGGAGACTCCATCCGCCACTATTTTAAAACCGGAGAAAAATTCGGTGTCTCTATCCGATATATCGAAGAAACAAGTCCTCTTGGAACAGCCGGCGCTCTTTATTATTTAAAGGATATCATAAAAGAAGATTTTCTGCTGATAAATGGCGACATTATATTTGATGCCGACCTTGCAAGAATGCTTGCATTTCACAAACAAAAAGGCGGCATGGCTACGATACTGACACATCCGAACAGCCACCCGTATGACAGCGGACTTGTTATTTCAGACAATGACGGAAAAGTCCGTAAATGGCTGACAAAAGAAGAGGAGCGTACCTATTGCCGCAACAGCGTCAATGCTGGCATTCATATATTAGCGCCTGGCATTCTGGACTTTTTTACAAAACCGGAAAAAACAGATTTAGACCGGGATATTTTAAAAAAACTGATTCCCGCACAGCAGCTGTATGCCTATGCTTCTCCTGAATATGTAAAAGACATGGGAACTCCCCAGCGTTTCCAGGAAGTGACAGAAGATATGCAAAAAAATCGAATCGTGACCAAAAACCTTCAAAATAAACAAAAAGCCTTCTTTCTTGACAGAGACGGAACCTTAAATGTATTTAAAGATTTTATCAAAAAAGCAGAGGATATCGAGCTTCTGCCGGGAGCAGCCCAGGCTGTCAGGCTCATCAATGAAAGCGGCTATCTGGCTGTCATTGTCTCAAACCAGCCAGTCATTGCCAGAGGCGAAGCTTCTTTTGCAGAAGTGGACAGAATGATGGATAAAATTGAAACCCTGTTAGGCATGGAAGGCGCTTATATTAATGACCGTTTTTACTGTCCGCATCATCCAAACGGCGGCTTTGAAGGAGAAGTGCCGGAATTAAAAATAGC